>CAYNPY010000042.1:20768-30583 GCA_964399195.1 uncultured Fibrobacteraceae bacterium | reverse complement strand
GCCCTTCAAGTGGCCCGCTTCGAGGCGCTGGTCGAGCAGGCGCGCAAGCTGCGACTTGCGCCGGCGCAAGCGGGGCGGATGGAGCTGGTGCTGGCGGCGCTGGAGCAGTGGGTGGCGGGCGAGGGCGGCGCCGAGCACAGCGTCCACAGCACCCCCGCCCAGGTCATCGTCCACCAGTGCCCCGACTGCGCCGCGGCCACCATCACCACCGCCGCCGGCGAGCGCCCGCTTGCGCCGGCGCAAGCCGCGGCGGTGACCTGCGACGCGCGCGTGCTGGAGCCGGGCCGGCCGAACCGCGCGACGATCCCGCCGCGGGTGCGGCGCGCGGTGCTGGCGCGCGACCGGCATCGCTGCGCCACGAAGGGGTGCGGGGCCACGGCGTTTCTCGAGGTGCACCACATCCAGCCGCGCAGCCGGGGCGGGACGAACCAGGCGAACAACCTGGTCACGCTGTGCTCAAGGTGCCATGCGTTCGCGCACGAGGGGCAAGTTGCGCCGGCGCAAGGGGCGGGCGTGGGCGATGGGGCCGCTCGCTGACGGCGCGCGCACGCACGCCGGCCGTCCATGGCCGCGCGAGCGCTGCGCGCCCGCGCCGCTCACACTGCCACCGTCGCCCGCGCCGGCTCCGCGCGCCACCGCGGCAACGTCCCCGCCAGCAGGTACACCAGCCCGCCCAGCAGCGCCCAGTTGGCCAACTCGTCCAGCGCCAGCAGGGCGTAGCCGCCGCCGGGAAGAAATCGCGCGAAGCGGAAGAGGAACTGCATCCACAGCGAGACCAGCAGCGCGGCCAGGGTCAGGCGCGCCAGGCGGCGCGGCGCGCTCGCGGCGGCGCCCGCCGGGCCCTGCGCCCATTCGGCCAGCTGCGGCACGCAGAAGAGCGTGAACATCAGGCGGTAGTCCCAGTTGTTGCCCAGCAGGAAGGTGCCGGCGTAGATGGCGGCGCCCAGGCGGAAGCCGTCCAGGTGGGCAGCCTGCGCCAGCGCTTGCGCCGGCGCAACCGCCGCGACGCCGCGGCGCCACGCGCGCCAGGCCAGCAGCGCGACGCCCCCGAGCAGCAGCGCGCTGACCGCGGCGATGGCGATGACCACGCCGCGCGCGGCGCCGGCCTCGCGGGCGGCCATCCAGCCGACGCTGGCGCCGTAGGAGACGAAGGTGCCGCGGTCGATGCCGCGCAGCACGAGCCACACGTCGCGCCAGGTCAGCGCCAGGTAGACCGCGCCGACCAGCGCCGCGGCGCCGGCTGCGCGAAGGAAGGTGCGGCGCGGAGCGCCGGCCAGGCAAGCCAGGCCCAGGAACGGGTAGTACTTGAGCAGGCCGGCCACCGTCAGCAGCGCGGCGGCGGCCGGGGGGCTGCGGCGCAGGGCGAACAGCGCGGCCGCGCAGAGGAAGAAGATCAAGAGGCAGACGTTGGCGCGCTCGATGCCCAGCATGACCGCCGGGGAGAAGATCGCCGCGGCCAGGGCCAGGGCGCTCAGGCGGTCGACGCGGTCGCCCAGCAGCGCCAGTCCCGTGACGAAGGCGATGATCATCGCCAGGGCGACCGGCACGGTGTGGCGCTGGGCCAGGCCCAGGCGGGCGGCATATTGCCAGACGCGCGGGTAGTTCAGGACGCGGCGCCAGGGGTCGGCGGGGTTCGTGATCAGCGGGTCGTGGCCGGCGCGCCAGGACTCGGCGCCGGCGGTGACGGCGCGCGCGTCGGCGAAGCCGGGCGCCAGAACCGGGACGTTCCACAGGGAGAAGGCCCGGCCGGGGCCGAGCTCCGCCGCCAGCAGCGGCACCAGGGCCGCTCCTGCCAGAAGCAGCAGCAGGTAGAGGCGACGGCCGGACATCGGGCGATACTCCAGCGTCGGGGATACTGTTTGATATTCGGCTCCTTTTCGCACCGAATGTCAAGGGGGTAGTTCGTGCCGGGGGGCGGGACGGGGTTTCCGGCCCGGCGGCGGCGGGGGGCCGGAATCGCCGCAAACGGCTGGGGCGCGGGCAGGTCCGCGACTTGCAAGGGCCAAGTCGGCGTTTTGCCAGCCTGCCGGGTCGAGCTTATGGTAAGGGCGTGAAACCCTTTCCAGGAGGCTCGCCGACATGGCCATTCTCAAGGTCGCCCGCATGGGGCACCCGGTCCTGCGTCAGAAGTGCACCGCCATCGCCCCGGAGATGATCACCGGGCCCGAGGTGCAGGGACTGATCCGGGACATGTTCGAGACGATGGCCGAGTACAACGGCGTCGGGCTGGCCGCGCCGCAGGTGCACCAGCCGGTCAGGCTGCTGATCGCCGGCGGCGAGACCGAACGCGGCGGCAAGCCGAAGTTCCGGGTGCTGATCAACCCGGAGATCACGGTGCGGCCGGGCGCGGGCAGGCTGGGGATGTACGAGGGCTGCCTGTCGGTGCCGGGGCTGCGGGGCTGGGTCGAGCGGCCGGACAAGATCAACGTCCGCGGCTACAACGAGCAGGCCCAGAAGCTCGACTTCGACCTGGACGGCTACCCGGCCATCGTGATGCAGCACGAGTGCGATCACCTGGACGGCGTGCTCTACGTGGACCGGATCGAGGACAAGGCGAAGTTCGCGTTCGAAGAGGAAGCGAACCGGTACCTCGACACAGAGGACTTCGAGTAGCGCGCGGGGGCCGACCCTCCGCCGCAGGAGGGGACGGCATGAGCGACATCCTGAACCGCACGGTCAGCGCCTTCAACAACCGCAACTTCGCCGTGGCCGGCAAGCTGGCCGCCGAGGGCCTGGCCGGCGCGCAGGGCCGCGACGAGCTGTTCTGGATGGGCCTGCTCGAGGCCTGCGAAGGCTACCAGCTCCTGGGCCAGAAGCAGATGCTCGAATCCGAGCGCAAGCTGATCGCCTCCATGCAGAAGCTCCGCAACTTCGGCTTCCGCTACAAGAACTTCGAGATCACCGTGGCGCTGGCCGGCCTGCGCGCGAGCGTGGAGCGGATCCGCTCGGTGCAGAGCGGCAAGCATCGCGTGTTCGACGTCAGCCTGCACCCGACGCTGCGGATGGCGGCGAAGGCGGATGATTGACAGCGCCCCCCGCGATGGTCCAGAATCTCCGCACGGGGCTTCCTGAGCCCCCCGCTGATTCGTGCCACGTCTCCGACCAGGAGATCCCGATGTCCCGCCGCACCTCCCACCCGACGGCAGTCCCTCTATCGCGCCTGACAAGGCGATGAAGGGGACGTCCGCCGGCGTGGCCTTTCCGCCGCGGTAACACGACCGCTCGCGGCCGGGCGAACGCCTCGGCCGCCGACGCCGTCCAGCGGTGTCCCGAGCACGGCCACCCGCACCGGGTCCGCCCGTTGCGCGCGTGCGCCCGTGGGGGTGCCTCATGCACGGTCGTCGCGGCAAGAAACACTACTCCGCCAGGGAACGGGAGAGCCTGCGGCTCAAGCAGGAGCAGGAGCGGGCGCTGCAAGGGTGGCACGAGATCAAGGGGCTGCGTCGCCCCCCGTACAGGAGTCGGCCCGCCAACGACGCGTCCATTACCGATGCGCGGCGGCACGATCTCGACCTGGTGATGCTCGCCGGGCTGCCGCCGGACTGCCATCAGGATGACCGCGAGGCGTTCCGCTGCCTGCACCGGGTCGTCGCGCGGCACCGGCCCGGCCTGCTGGATCCGCCGTACCTGGACGGCCTCGTGTCGCTGGCCCTCGCGACGTGGCGCGAGGATCCCGATGGCTGGCTGCCCCGCGGCAAGGGCCTGGGCGCCGCGTACCGCTCGCTGGTGATGCACCTGCTGCGGGGCTACCCGCTGTCGCCCCACCTGTGGGACCTGCCGCTGGTGGCCACCGGGAACGAGCTGCATGCCCGGCGCCGCGCCATGCGCTTCCTGTCGCACCTGGCGTTCGGGGCCTCGCCGCGCGGGCTTCCCCGCAGCGTCCTGCCGGCGCCGCTGACGCGCCGTATGCTGCACCTGCTGACCAATCCGCCGCGCCCTTTGCCCTACGAGTTCATGGTGCGGCGCGCGCAGGTGCTGGGCCACGGCGGGCGCGAGCCGCTGGCCGCCTGCCTGAACGGGACGCGGCTGGCGCGGTTCCAGCCGCACGAGGACTACTGGGACGGCTTCATCCAGTGGTGCTGCCGCCAGGGCGACCTGGATGCCGCGTCCATCGGCCCGCTGGTGGACTTCCTCCACGACCGCGTCCGGCGGGGCGAGCCGCTGGCGCTCGGCGGCCGCACGCCGACGTCGCTGGGCAGGCTGGTGCGCGCCTGGCACCACGAGCTCTCGACCCGCCGGGCCGACGCGCGCGAGGTCTACGCGCCGTCCGGGCTGGCCGCGGGCGTCTGGATCACGGCCCGCCACGAGGACGGCGCGCCGGGCGCGGGCGCGCGCTGGGAGATGCGAGAGATCCTGACCGGCGCGGACCTGCTGGCCGAGGGCCGCGCCATGGGCCACTGCGTGGCCAGCTACGGCGGCGACATCGCCGGCCGGCGCGCCAGCATCTGGTCGCTGACCTGCAACGGGCAGCGCCGCGTGACCATCGAGGCCGCGGCCGGCGGCCGCGCTGTCCGCCAGGTGCGCGGCAAGGCCAACCGGATGCCGAAGCCGATCGAGGCGCGCATCGTCGCGCTGTGGGCGGGCAGGAACGAGCTGGAGATCGGGTGCTGGGCGATGAAGAAGGTGCTGGGTGGGGGCGGTTGAGGCCGATTCGCGACAGAGCGCGTCCCGATTCGGCGCGCTGGGCCGACGGCGGGATTGGGCGCGCCGGTCCGCCGCGGTGTGGTAGGATGACGGCCTCGCCCGTGATAGCTCCCCCGGATTCCGTCCGCTTGTGACGACACGCCCTGCGCCGCCAGGGAGGCTTGCCATGTCCAGCGTCGCCCCGGCCACGATGGTCGATCTGCTCGTCGGCAGCGTTCCCCGCCAGCGGCGGTCCGCGTTCTACAACCTGGGCGTGGTGGCCGTCGCCGCCGCCATGGTGGTGCTGCCGCTCATCTACGTGGCGCTGCTCGTGGCGGTCGGCTGGCTCATGTACCTGCACGCGGTCAAGGGGGTGATCCTGTTCGAGAACAGCGTCGGCCGGGGCGGGCTCGAACTCTACTTCGGGCCGCTCATCGTCGGCGTCATCGCCCTGGTGTTCCTGGTCAAGCCGCTGTTCACGCGCGCGGTGACGCGCAAGGAGTACACGGTCCTGGATCGCGACAGCGAGCCGCTGCTGCACGCCTACGTGGCGCGCCTGGCCCAGGTGCTGGGGGCGCCGGCGCCGCGCGAGATCCGCGTCGACAACAACGTCAACGCCTCGGCCGGCTTCCGGCGCGGGGTCGTCAGCTTCCTGGGCAACGACCTGGTGCTGACGATCGGCGCCCCGCTGCTGGCCGGCATGAGCCTGCGCCAGATCACCGGCGTCATGGCCCACGAGCTGGGGCACTTCGCGCAGGGCGGCGCGATGCGCGTGTCGTACGTGATCCGCGCGGTCAACTGGTGGTTCGCGCGCGTCGTCTACGAGCGCGACGCCTTCGACGCGCAACTGGCCGCCGGCTTCGGATCGAAGTCCCTGTTCTTCGTCATCGTCTGCGCCGTCGCCAAGGGCATGATCTGGGTGTCCCGATACCTGCTCGGCCTGCTGATGCGGCTGGGCGTGCTGATCAGCGCGTTCCAGCTGCGGCAGATGGAGTACGACGCCGACCGCTGCGAGGTCCTGGTCGCCGGCAGCGCCGAGTTCGCCGCCACCGCGCGCCGGCTGCAGGAGCTGTCGATCGGCAGCAGCATCGTCTCCAGCGACATGTCCCACTTCGCGGTGCGCGGCGCCTTTCCCGATTCCCTGGGCGACCTGGCCGTCGCCATGGCGGCCCGCGTGGACACCGCGACGATGGACGACCAATGGCGGCAGGCGCTCGCCGCGCGCACCGGGCGCATGGCCACGCACCCCTGCGACGCCGAGCGCATCGCGCGCGCCGACGCGCTGGCCAGCGCGGGCCTCGTCACCGACCCGGCGCCGGCCTCCGCGCTGCTGGCCGACGCAGCGCGAGTGCAGCGCGCAGCGGGCGCCGCGCTGTACGCCGCCGTGCTGCCGTCGCCGCCGGACCCGGGCTCGTTGCTGCCGGTGGCGGAGTTCCTCAGCCGCAAGGACCACGCCCTTGCGGTCGGCCGGGCGTGGACCCGCTACGTGCCCGGCGACCACGACTTCAGCGGGCTGCGGCTGCCGGACGCGGCCGTGCTGGAGACGATCGACGTCGAGGCGGCGCGCAGTCGGCTGGTCGCGGCTCACGCCGCGATGGGTCGGGCCGTGGCGGCCAAGGAGAAGATCGCCGACGACCTGTGGGCCGAGCGGATCGCGATGGGGGCTCGGCTGGCGCTGGCGCCTGAATCTGCGGGTGGAGCGGACTCCGCTGCGGCTCGCGCGCTGCTGGAGGACCTGCAGAGGCTGCAACCGCTGCTGGAGCTCAGTCTGGGCATCAACGGCCACGCGAACGCGTCCATCAAGATCATCCAGGAATACGACGGCGAGCTGCCCGCGACCGCGCAGCAGTCCATCGCGCAGCATGCCAGCGAGATCGCCCGCCGGCTGGGCGAACTGATGCCGCTGGTGACGGCGACCACCCTGAACCGCCCTGAGAGCCAGGCCATGCTGCGAAACGCCGCGGTGGCGCAGTTGCCGGCGGCCGCGCAGCTCGTCGACCTGCTCAACATCGGGCGCGGGGTGGCGATGCATGTGATCGGGGCGCGGGCGGATTTGATCGCTGAACTGGTCTATCTGGCGCAACAGGTGGAGGAGAGCATGGACCTCACGCCGCTCGGGCGTGGCGACAACGAACGCGCGGCAGGCTGACCCCCCGTCACTTGCCCCCCGCCACAGCCAGCACATCCACCCAGACCTGCCACCCCTCCCGCTCCACCTTCGGCAGCCCCTCCGCCTGCGGCACGGTCGCCTTGTCGTACCGCACGCCGCCCCAGCGCCCGGCCGGCACGCTGATGCCCCAGCCGCTGGTATCGCCGTCGATGTCGCCGTAAAGCGCCTCGACATGGCCCTGCCGCACGTGCAGGACGTTCAGCAGCGAGAGCTCCCAGCCCCAGCCATTCTCGTCCTGGGAGCCGCTGTCGTCGCGCTCGTACTCGTACTCCGTGCCCGTCCAGCGATAGCCCGGCAGGATGTCCTGCTGCGTGTAGGTGAACGCCACCAGCGGCGCGATGCCGTCGCGCAGCCATGCCGGCGCGCTCTCCAGCAGGCGCGGCCCGGCCTGCAGCTCGCCGTGCAGGGCCCAGCCGGACAGGTGCATGGTCGGCATGGGATCGGACTGGTCCGCGTCGACATGCACGATCATCTCGTCCGTGTCGTTCAGCTTCGCGCGGCCGTAGCTGGCCTCGACCAGGAAGCCGACCGCGGCCTCGTCCGGGTTCGCGCCGCGCGCCAGCGTGTTGACCGGCGTCACGCGCGCCACCCAGCCCAGATCGCGGGCCGAGGCCTCGCCGCGGCCGCCGCCCCCGTCCTGGATCACGTCGTCGGGCGCCAGCTGGTCCTCGAAGTCCTTCCAAACGATGCCGCCGGCCACGTCGAACCAGCCGCCGATGTCGGCCACCTTCAGGCGCCGCAGCGCCTCGGCGGCGCCGATCGCCACGCCCCACGACTGCGACTTCATGTACGACTGGAAGGAACCCGTCGGGTTGCCCGACTCGTCGGTGCCCGTCTGCGTCCCCATGTCCAGGTACACGTGGTCGATGGGCCCGTCGGCGAACAGCAGGCCCACGCCCGGCAGGCCGAAGGTCAGCTCCTTCTTGTCCAGGAAGATGTCGTCGGCCAGGCCCGCGGCCAGCTGCGAGTGCATCGTGCCGTAGCGCAGGCCGGGCCGCAGCGCGAGCATCGCCGGATTGGCCCAGACGTTCGTGTCGCCGCCCCAGACGGTGGCCACCCCCGTCTCGCCCATGCCCGCGGCGCGGGCCGAGGTGTTGAACTGAAGCGAGATGGCGCCGGCGCCGGAAGCGGCGGTGGCCAGGGACGGCAGCAGGCACGATAGAAGCACGGCGGCGATCAAGGACAGCTTGGACACGAGGAACCTCCCGGGCGGCATCGCCGCCGGCGTTGGGGCGCCCGGCGGCTCAATTGAAATAGCATTTGCAGCCTACAAGACGCGCCCGGCACCTGCAAGGACTGGCTGGCCCCCGGATCCGGGCGAAAACTGGCGGCCGCCGGCATTTAACCTAGCTTTGGGACCGGCCGCGCCATTTGATGACCCCCAGCCTGCCGGCGGTGAGATCCGTGCTCGCTTCGACCCATCCGCTCCACGACATCGCCCTGAAGGTCGAGGCCGGCCGGCGCCTCTCCGAAGCCGACGGCCTGCGCCTGGCCGCCAGCGACGACCTGCCCGCCCTGGGCCTGTTGGCCCACCACGTGCGCGAGCGCATTCACGGCGACGCGGTCTACTACAACGTGAACCGCCACCTGAACCCGACCAACGTCTGCTACGTGGGCTGCGAGCTGTGCGCCTACGCCGACGACCCGAACGCGCCCGGCACGTGGTCGTACTCGCCGGAGCAGTGCGTCGAGCTGGCGCGCAAGGACTATACGCCCGACGTGTCGGAGTTCCACATCGTCGGCGGCCTGCACCCGCGCTGGAAGTTCGACGTCTATGTCGAGATCCTGCGCGCGCTCAAGACCGCCTTCCCCACCGTGCACCTGAAGGCGTTCACGATGGTCGAGATCGACTTCCTGGCCAAGCTGGCCAAGAAGCCGGTGCCCGAGGTGATCGAGATCCTGCGCGCGGCAGGCCTGGACAGCTGCCCGGGCGGCGGCGCGGAGATCTTCCACCCGGAGATCCGCGAGCAGATCGCCTCGAAGAAGATGAGTTCGGAGCGCTGGCTGGAAGTGGCGGGGCTGGTGCACGCGGCCGGTTTGAAATCGAACTGCACGATGCTCTTCGGCCACATCGAAGAGCCGCGCCACTGGGTCGACCACCTGGTGCGCCTGCGCGAGCAGCAGGACCGCAGCGGCGGCTTCCAGTGCTTCATCCCGCTGGCCTTCCATCCCAAGGACACGAAGTTCGCGCACCTGCCGGGGCCCGACCTGGCGACGAAGCTGAAGGTGGTCGCGATCAGCCGCCTGCTGCTCGACAACATCCCGCACCTGAAGGCCTACTGGGTGATGCTGGGGCGCGAGATCGCGCAGGTGGCATTGCGCTTCGGCGCCAACGACCTGGACGGCACGGTGATCGACGAGCGCGTGACGTTCGCGGCGGGCGGCTCGGCGGGCAAGGGGATGACCGTGGAGGACATCCGCGCCTTCATCCGCGCGGCGGGGCTGCGGCCGGTGCTGCGCGACACTGTATATAACGAGATCCCGGTAGCAGGATAGCGGCGCCGCCTCCGTGTGCAATGGTCGGTCCCGACGAGTGGTTGATATATCAACGATCCGCCGAGACCGACATGCGCGCCTTCTGTTGCCCCGGCGCAACACCCGCCACGCCTCACGCGCCCGCTTCGGCCAGCAACCGCTCGTAGATCGCCAGATCCCCGCGCGAGAAACAGCAGAACCGGACCTCCTTCAGCCCGCACTCCGGCGCGCACTCCCTGACGATAGCCACCGCCACGCGCGCCGCCGCCTCGGCCGGGTAGCCGTACACCCCGGTGCTGATGCAGGGGAACGCGATCGTGCGGACGCCCAAGCCCGCCGCCACGCGCAGCGACTCGCGGTAACAGGATGCGAGCAGTTCCGGCTCGCCCGCCGAGCCTCCGCGCCACACCGGCCCCACGGTGTGGATGACGTGTCGCGCGCGCAGCCCGTGGCCGGCCGTCGCCTTGGCCTGGCCCGTCCGGCACCCGCCCAGCTGCCGGCATTCGGCCAGCAGCCCGGGGCCGGCCGCGCGGTGGATGGCGCCGTC
>CAYNPY010000042.1:5567-20758 GCA_964399195.1 uncultured Fibrobacteraceae bacterium | reverse complement strand
ATTGGCGGCGTTGACGATGGCATCGACATCGAGCGTGGTGATGTCCGCCTGCACAGCGATGAGGCGCATGGTCGGTCCTCCGTTGCGGTCGCCATCCGGGCCGGCCCGCGTGCGCCGGCGCACGCGCCTTCTGTTGCCCCGGCGCAACAACCCGCCCTCAAGCCCCCGGCCCGCCCGCCGATCCCCCACCGACCCGCGGGCCGTTTGCCGGCCCACCGACGACACCTTATCATTGCGGGACCATGCCCACACGCATCCGCATCCTCCTGGCCCTCCTGGGCTGCCTGGTGATCGGGGCCAACGCCCTGGGCGCCGCGCCCGCCCACTGCGACCCGCTGTGCTGCGACGAGCCCTGCGAGAGCGGCCCCCTGGCGCCGGCGCCCGACTGCACCTGCTGCGCGGTGCGCGCGAACACCGATACCGACCCGCTGCTGCCGACCGCGGCGCCCGTGCCCGCGCCCGCGCTGCCGCCGGCGGCGGCCGACCTGCCGGCCGTGACCGCCGGCACCGCAACGGCGGCCTCGAGCTCCTTGCCCGTCCCGCCTCCCACGACCGCACGATCGACCATCCTGCGCTGTTGAGCCTCCGCCTGCGCCCGTGACGTGACGCCGGTCCGCGGTGGGCCGGCGCGCGAACCGTCGTGCCGCGGAGGACCGACCCGATGACGACCCTGAAACTGCGGGGCCTGCTGGCCGCTGGCCTGCTGGCGGCGAGCGCGCCCGCCGCCGCCGAGGAACCGGCGCTCGCGCTGGACGACGCGCTGCGCCTGGCGCGCGAGCGCGCGCCGCTGGTCGTGGCCGCCCGCGCGCAGCGCGAGGCCGCGGCCGGCGCGCTGGGTACGGCCCGCGCCTGGGCCCACAATCCCGAGCTCGAACTCGAGTTCACCCGGCGCGAGGCGCCCGACGGCGACTTCCGCGACCGCGGCTGGCGCGTGGACCAGCAGCTGGACCTGCTGGGCCGCGGGCCGCGCATCGGCGCCGCGCGCGCCGACCTGCGGGCGGCCGAGGCGCAGGCGGTCGACGCCGGCGCGCTGGCCGCCGCCGAGGTCGGGCGCGCCTGGCTGGCCGCCGCGCACGCGGCGCGGCAGCGCGCGCTGGCCGACGAAGGTGCGCGCGTGCAGGAGCGCCTGCGCCAGATCGCCGCCGCCAGGCACCAGGCCGGCGAGACGGGCGCCCTGGACGAGGCCGTGGCCACCGTCGCGCTGGCGCGGGCCCGCGCAGCGCAGGCGACGGCGCGCGCCGACGAACTGGAGGCGCGCGCGCTGTTGGCCGCGTCGCTGCAGTGGGAGGACGCCGACCTGCCGCGCGTGGCGGGCGACATGGCGTGGCCCGCGCCGCCCGCGCTGGACGACGTGCGCGCGGCCGCTCTTGCCCATCCCGCGCTGGCCGCCCTGGAAGCCGTCGCGCAGGCGGCCGCCGCCCGCCGCGGCGAGGCCGCCGCGCTGGCCTGGCCGCAGGCCGGCCTGTTCGCGGGCGGCGGGCGCGAGGAGGAGTCCGATCTCACGCAGTGGGGCATCGCGCTCACGCTGCCGGTCTTCGCGCGCGGGCAGGGCGAGCGCCGGCAGGCCTCCGCGCTGCAGCGTCTGGCCGAGGCCGAACTGGCCGCCGCGCGCGCCGCGCGCCTGGCGCAGGCGACCGCCGCCTGGGAACGCCACCGGGAGCTGCAGGCGGCGCTCGCGGCCGACGCTGCCGCCGTCACACAAGCCTTGGACGCCAGCGTGCGCCTGGCCGAGACGGCTTACGCCCTCGGCGAGCTGCCGCTCGATCAGACGCTGCTGGCGCAGCGCGAGCAGCTGGAAGCGCGCCGCGAACTGGACGCACTGCGACTGTCCGCCGCGCTGGCGGCGCTGGATGTCGCTTACCTGGCGGCGCTGCCGCCGCTGCACGAAGGGGACCGGTGATGAGGACGATCATGATCCCGCTGGCGCTGGCGGGCGCGCTGCTGCTTTCGGGCTGCGGCAACGGTGGCGAGGGCGCGGCGCATGACGAGCACGCCGGCCACGACCACGCCGACCACGCCCACGCGACCGAGAGCGCGCCGGCCACGACGGCGGTCGACGCCTGCTGCCCGCCCGCCGCCGCGGCCGCCACCGACGCCCACGACGACCACGCCGGCCACGCCCACGGCGAAGCCGAAACCTCCGACCTCGACCAACCCGTCGAAGCCCTCTTCGCCGCCGACTGCGAGCACAACGTCAAGACCCACGCCTGCGACGAGTGCCGCTACGAGGTGGGCGTGGCGAAGGCCCCGCAGGACCTGTTCACCGGCGGCCTTCTGCACACCACGCAGCCGGCGCGCGAGCCGGTGCGCGTGCCGCTGGCGCTGACCGGCGAGGTGAAGTTCGACGAGCGCCGCGTGGCCCACCTGTCGCCGCCGGCCGGCGGCGTGGTGCGGCGGGCGCGCGCGGCCGTCGGCGACCGCGTGCGGCGCGGCGACGTGCTGGTGGAGATCGAGAGCGGCGAGGCGGCCGAGGCCGCGGCCGGCCTGCGCGAGGCGCGCGCTCAGCTCGAGACGGCGACGCAGGCGCACGAACGCACGGCCGCGCTGCGCGAACAGGGCATCGCCTCGCAGAAGGACCTCCTGGCCGCCGCGCAGGAGCTGGAGGCCGCGCGCGCCCGCGTCGACGCGGCCGGCGCGCAGGCGGCGCGCCTGGGCGTGAGCGCCGACACGAACGTGGGCGCCGCCACCGGCCTGCTGCGGCTGCGCGCGCCGCGCGACGGCGTGCTGCTCTTCCTGCACGCGGTGGCCGGCGAGCCCGCCCACACGGAGGAGGTCATGGCTACGGTCGGCGACGTGGACGTGGTCTGGGTCTGGGCCGACGTCTACGAACGCGACCTGGCCCGCCTGCGCGGCGCCGGCCAGGCGGAGCTGCCGGCCGAGGTCGCGGTGCGCGCCTGGCCGGACCAGTCCTTCGCCGGCACGGTCGACTTCGTCAGCCCCGCCATCGACGAAGCCTCGCGCACCGTCAAGCTGCGCGTGACCGTGCCCAACCCCGACGGCCGCCTGCTGGCCGGCATGTTCGCCACCGTGAACGTGCTGCTGCCGGGCGACGAGCACGCGCTGGCGCTGCCGCGCGACGCGGTGCTCGAGGACGAGGGCCGCAGCTTCGTGTTCACGCACCACCAGGGCGACTACTACGTGCGCCGGCCGGTCACGACCGGGCGCACCTGGGGAGATCGCGTCGAGATCACCGGGGGCCTCGCCGGCGGCGAGACCATCGTCGCAGGCGGCGCCTTCCTGCTGAAGTCGGACGTGCTGCGCTCCAAGATGGGCGCCGGCTGCGCGGACTGAAGGGAACCGACATGCGAAGCCTGACCTGGTTCCTGCGCAACCGCGTGCTGGTGCTGGCGGCCACGGCGGTGGTCGCCGCGCTCGGCGTGGTGGCCTGGCTGCGGCTGCCCATCGACGCCTTCCCGGACGTGACCGGCACGCAGGTGATGATCCTTTCGCAATCGCCCGGCCTGGCGGCGGTCGACGTCGAGCAGAGGGTGAGCTACCCGATCGAGCAGGCCATGCGCGGGCTGCCGCGCGTGACCGGCGTGCGCTCGCTGTCGAAGGCGGGGCTGTCGCAGGTCGTCATCACCTTCGAGGACGGGGCCGACACCTACTGGACGCGGCAGGTGGTCTTCGAGCGCCTGGCCGTCGCACGCGAGCAGCTGCCGCCCGGCACCGAGGCCGAGCTGGGCCCCATCAGCACCGGCCTGGGCGAGATCTTCCAGTACACGCTCGAGGGCGAGGGCCTCGGCCCGATGGAGCTGCGCTCCCTCCAGGACTGGCTGGTGGCGCCGCTGCTGCGGCCGCTGGCCGGCGTCAACGAGGTCAACAGCTTCGGCGGCCAGGTCAAGCAGTACCAGGTATTGGTGGACCCGGACCGCCTGCTGGCCTACGGGCTGACCTCGACGGACGTGGTCGAGGCCATCGAGCGCGGCAACGCCAACGCCGCGGGCGGCGTCATCGTGCGCGGCTGGGAGCAGGTCTACCTGCGCGGGGTGGGCCTGCTGCGCGACATCCCCGACCTCGAGCGCGTGGTGCTGGGCGCCAAGGGCGGCGCGCCGGTCTACCTGCGCGACGTGGCCGACGTCGTGGTCGGCGCCGAGCCGCGGCAGGGCGCGGTCACGCGCGACGGCCAGGGCGAGGTCGTGGCCGGCATGGTCATCATGCTCAAGGGCGAGAATTCGCGCGAGGTGGTCGACCGCGTCAAGAAGGCCGTCACGGAGCTGGGCCCCACCCTGCCCGAGGGCGCCCGGCTGAACGTCTTCTACGACCGCACCTCGCTCATCGAAGCCTGCTTGGACACGGTGATCCACGCCCTGCTCGAGGGCGGGCTGCTGGTCGTGCTGATCCTCTTCCTGTTCGTGGCCGAATTGCGAACTGCGCTCATCGTCGTGCTCTCGCTGCCGCTGACCTACCTGGTCACGTTCATCGTGATGGGGCAGGTCGGGCTGACGGCCAACCTGATGAGCCTGGGCGGCCTGGCGTTCTCGGTGGGCATGGTGGTGGACGCCTCGATCGTGGTGGTCGAGAACGTGCGCCGCCACCTGGCGCACGCGGCGCCCGGCGAAGCGGCCCGGGACGTGGTGGCCCGCGCCGTGATCGAGGTGGCCCGGCCGGTGGCGTTCTCCATCGTGATCATCGCCATCACGCTGGTGCCGCTGTTCACGCTGCAGGGCATCGAGGGGCGCATGTTCGCGCCGCTGGCCCTCACCATGCTGATCGCGCTGCTGGTCAGCCTGGGCGTGGCGCTGACGGCGGTGCCGGCGCTGTCGGACCTGCTGCTGCGCGCGAAGCCCGAGCGCGAGTTCGGCTTCGTGCGCCGCTTCCACGCGGGCTACCTGCGGCTTCTGGAACGGGCGCTGCGGCGGCGCGGGCTGTCGCTCGGCTTGAGCGCCGCGGTGCTGGCGGGCAGCGCCGCGCTGGTGCCCTTGATGGGGACCGAGTTCATGCCGCCGCTGGACGAAGGCTCCCTCGCCATCAACGTCGTGCGGCTGCCGAACGCCTCGCTGGAGGGCTCGGTGCGCACGGCCGAGTACCTGGAGAAGCGCCTGCTGGCCTTCCCCGAGGTGGCCACGGTGGTCAGCAAGACCGGCCGCGCGGAGATCAGCGAGGACCCGATGGGGCCCGAGCAGACGGACCTCTTCGTGATGCTCAAGCCGCGCCGCGCGTTCGCGGGCGGGCGCTCGAAGACGGAGCTGGTCGACGCCATCGCCGCCGACCTGGCCCAGGTGCCGGGGCTGCGCTACTCGTTCTCGCAGCCCATCGCGCTGAGGGTGAACGAGCTGATCTCCGGCGTGAAGAGCGACCTGGCGGTCAAGATCTTCGGGACGGACCTGGACCTGCTGAAGGACGTGGCCGACCGCGCGGCGGCCGCGATGGGCGCGGTGCCCGGCGCCGTCGACATCAAGGTCGAGCAGGTGGCCGGCATGGCGCAGCTGGACGCGGTGATCGACCGCGAGCAGGCCGCCCGCCACGGCATCGACGTGGGGCTGATCAACGACACCATCGAGACCGCGTCGGCCGGCCGCGTGGCCACGACGTTGATCGAGGAGGACCGCCGCATCGCCGTCGTGGTGCGCTTCCCGGAGGCGGCCCGCCGCGACGTCGCCGAGCTGGAACGCCTGCTGGTGCCGGCGCCCGGCGGCGAGCGCGTGCCGCTGGGCCAGCTGGCGCGCTTCGAGCTGGTCGAGGCCCCCGCGCAGGTCACGCGCGAGAACGGCAGGCGCCGCGTCGTGGTCGAGGCCAACGTGCGCGGCCGCGACCTGGGCGGTTTCGTGGACGACGTGCGCGCGGCGGTCGACCCCCTCGCGCGCGAGCTGCCTTCCGGCTACCGCCTGGAGTACGGCGGCCAGTTCGAGAACCAGCAGCGGGCGATGCGGCAGCTGAGCATCGTCGTGCCGATGGCGCTGCTGCTGATCATGATCCTTCTGCACCTGGCGCTGGGCAGCTTCCGCCACGCCTTCCTGGTGCTGCTGAACCTGCCGTTCGCGCTGGTGGGCGGCGTCGTCGCCGTCGTGGTCTACGGCATGCCGCTGTCGGTCAGCGCGGCGGTGGCGTTCATCGTGCTGCTGGGCATCGCGGTGCAGAACGCGGTGGTGCTGGTGGCGTTCTTCCGCCAGCTGCGCGAGGCGGGCTGTTCGCTGGAAGAGACGATCACCCGCGGCTGCGACCTGCGCTTCCGGCCGCTGCTGATGACGGCGCTGACCAGCTTCATCGGCCACGCCCCGATGCTGCTGGCCACCGGTTCGGGCGCGGATATCCAGAAGCCGCTGGCGGTGGTGGTCATGGGCGGGCTCATCACTTCCACCTTGCTGACCCTGGTGGTCATGCCGGTGGTGTACGGGTGGGTGGAGGCGCGGCGGGAGGGACGGTAGCGACGAGTTGCGGCGGCGCAACGCTTCCGCGTGCGCCGGCGCAAGTCCGTCCGGCGGAAAGTCCAGCCACCGCTCACCGCAGCAGCATCAACCTCCTGACCTGCTCGCCGTCCGGCGCCTCCATCCGCAGCAGGTAGGCGCCCGAGGCCAGGCTCCGCCCCCGGTCGTCGACGCCCTTCCAGACGCGGCTGTGACGGCCGGCTTCGAGGGTCTCGTCGACCACGGTCGACACCAGGCGCCCGTCCACGCCGTAGACGCTCAGCGTGACGCGGCCCGTGCGGGCCAGGTCGAAGCTGATCGTCGTCTGCGGGTTGAAGGGGTTCGGCGCCGCGCCGTGCAGCACGGTGGCGGCCGGCAGGCCGCCGCCCGGCACGCCGGTGGCGCCGCTGCCGGTGGTGAAGGTCCACACGGGGCTCGTCAGCGTGCTGTTGCCGTCGCTGACGGTCACGTACCACTCGTAGCCGGCCAGCGGCGCCAGGTTCGGCCACGGCAGCGTCGCGGTGCCGCCGGAGGCGACGGTCACCGTGCCGAGCTCCTGCCACGGCGCGCCCTGCATGTCGTAGGGCAGGTCGAACTGGCTGTCGGCGTCGGTCTCCCACTGGTCCAGCAGCGGCGAATAGGTCTTCACCGCGATCCGGTTGTTCGCCGGCGAGAACTCCAGGACCCGCAGCCAGCCGTTGCCGCCGTTGGCGCGGCTCTGGTAGTCCGCCAGCAGCGTGTGCACCGTGCGGCCCTCGAACGTGTCCTGCCGCCGACCCTCGCCGGCGACGTGGCCGCACAGCATCAGGAACAGGTTGGGGCAGTCCCTGAGCGCGTTGTACACGGCCGTGCCCTGCGCGCTGTACGAGCCCGGGTTGCCGGTCCCGATCAGGTTGTGGACCACGACGATGGCGCGCCGGTTCACGTTGGCCGTCAGCACGTCGTGGGCCCACTGCAGCACCGGCGCGTCCGGGGCGGTGTCGTACTCCATGCTCAGCACGATGAAGTCCAGGTCGCCGGCGCTGAACAGCTCGTAGTGGTTGTCGTTGTTGTCCCCGTAATGGCCGCCGTAGTAGGCGCGGCCCGCGAAGCGCGACTCGCCGAAGTACTGGTTGTAGTACGCCGTCGTCCCGGCGGCGTCCCCCAGCGGCGACTGGTCGTGGTTGCCCACCGCCAGGCCGAACGGGATGCCGTCCGGCAGGTTCACCGTCTCGAGGATCGACATGGCTTGGTGCGCCACCAGCCACTGCGCCTCGTTGCCCGTGTCGCCGTTGTCCACGATGTCGCCGTGATGCGCGACATAGGCGATGTTCCGCAGCGCCGCATTGTCGGCGATCCACTGCGTCTGGGCGCTGAAGGTGGCCGGATAGGTCTCCGAGTAGTACTGCGTGTCGGGCAGCCCGATCAGCGTGAAATCCGGCGCGGACGCCGCCGCCAGCGGCCGTCCGTGGTACGTCACGGTCAGGTTCGCGCCCTCGGGATCCTCCACCAGCACCTTGAGCGCCGGCGAGAGGGCCGCGCCCGTCGAGGCGTCCGCGGGCTCGACCAGCACGGGCGCCAGCGGCGGCGCGTCGTAGACCAGGTCGAACGGGGCGCCCGCCACCCAGGCGTAGCCGGCGCCGACGATGGCGCCGTCCTGCGCGGGCGGCACGCTGTCGAGGATGACCGCGCCGCCGCCCTCGTTCAGGCCCCAGCGCGCGACCAGGCCGGGCTCGGCGGTCTCGATCTCCTGGTTGATGGCGCCCAGGATCTCCGCCTGCGTGCGCGCCATGTTCCAGACGCGCGCCTCGTCGATCACGCCGTCGAACAGCCCGGCCGTCACGCCGGTCGAATTGATGGCCGTGCCGAGGGCGGCGTGCTGGATGCTGTCGAAGCGCGGCGTGGCGCCCGCCTCGACCATCGCCTCGACGTTGCCGTCCAGGTACAGCACCCAGGTGGATCCGTCGTAGGTGGCCGCGGCGTGGTACCAGCGCCCGGTCTCGATCGGCGTCGTGCCGAACGCGGGATGATTCAGACCCGTGGCCATGTCCTCGAAGTCGGCCGCCAGCACGTTGTCGCTGCCCCGGATGCCCAGGAACCAGTTCATGTCGACGGTGCCGCCGTCGCTCTCGGCCCGGCCCTTGGTCAGCAGGGGGATGCCGAAGAAGCCGCCGCTGCCCGTGTCCGCGGTCGTGCCGGTGCCGTCGCGCCGGAACCAGAGCTCCAGCGTGAACTCGCCCAGCCCCAGCCCCGGAGCCACGCCGAACGTCGCGTGCGCGCCGGCCAGGTCCAGCGCCGACTCGCCCTCGGCCGGCGTGCTCAGGCAGGTGATGTTCGACCAGTCCGAGGCGCCGGTCGGGTTCACCGCCCGCACGCGGTAGCAGTAGGGCGACTCCGCCGTCACCGTCAGGTCGTCCCAGGACTCGGCGTCGGCGCCGGCGGTGCCGACGAGCGTGAACGGCCCGCCGCTGCCCATGCCCGAGCGCTCGATCTCGAAGCCGGCTTCGTTGTCCGCGTTGTCCTGCCAGATGAGGTTGATGCGGTTGAAGGCCACGGCCTGCCCCGCCAGCAGCGTCGGCGCCGCCGGCGCGGTGAACAGCAGGTCCATGGGCGCGCCGGCCACCCAGGCGTAGCCGCCGCCGACCACGGCGCCGACGGGCGTCGCCGCGGCGGTGTTGCCGACGGTCGTGCCCGAGCCTTCGTCCAGCCCCCAGCGCGCGACCAGGCCCGCCTGCGGGGCGTCCAGCCGGTCGTTGATGGCGGCCTGGATCTCCGCCTGCGAGCGCGCCACGCTCCACACCCGCGTCTCGTCGAGCACGCCGTCGAAGGCGCCGGCCGCCACGCCGGTGGAATTCATGGCGGTGCCGAGCGCCGCGTGCTGGATGCTGTCGTAGCGCGGCGTGGCGCCGACGACGGCCGTCGCCTCGAGCTCGCCGTCCAGGTAGAGGCGCCACGTCGTGCCGTCGTAGGTGGCGGCGGCATGGTGCCACACGCCGCTCGTCACGGGGGTCACGCCCAGCACGGGACGGTTCACGCCGCCGGGGATGTCCTCGAAGTCGGCCGCCAGCACGTTGGTCGTCTCGCGCAGGCCCAGGAACCAGTTCATGTCGACGTTGCTGCCCTCGGCCTCGCCGCGGCCCTTGGTCACCAGGGGCACGGCGTAGAAGCCGCCGGTGCCCGTGTTGACGGTCGTGCCGGCGCCGTCGCGCCGGAACCAGGTCTCGATCGTGAACACCGACAGTCCCAGCTCCGGGGCCGTCCCGAGGGCGACGTGGGCGCCCGCGGCGCCGAAGTCGAGCGCCGTGTTGCCGGCCGCCGGCGTCGTCGCGCAGGCCGGGTCCGCGTAGTCCGAGTTGCCGGCCACACCGGTGGCGCGGACGCGGTAGCAGTACTCCGCCTCGGGCGTCAGCCCGGGATCCAGGTACGAGGTCACGCCGGCGCCCACGCTCGCCAGAGCGCTGAACGGACCACCGCTGCCGGCGGTGGAGCGCTCGATGGCGAAACCGGTCTCGTTGTCCGCGTTGTCGGTCCAGGTCAGAAGCACCGCGGTGTGCGTCTGCGCCACGGCCGCCAGCGCGGTCGGCGCCGCCGGCACGCCGCTGGGGAAGCCGGTCACCCAGGCCGGGCCGTTCACCAGCGTCCCGTTGACGCCGCCGGCCACGGAGTTCGTGGCGACGGTGCCCGCGTTCTCGTCCAGGCCCCAGCGCGCGACCAGGCCCGTGCCCGAGGTCAGTTCGCTGTACAGGGCGGCGGCGATCTGCGCGTCGCTGCGCGCGAAGTTCCAGATGCGCACCTCGTCGATGACGCCGTCGAAGAAGCCGGCCGCCGCGCCGGTCGAGGTCATCGCCGTGGCCAGACCCGCGTGCTGGATGCTGTCGTAGCGGGGGGTCTGGTTCACCGCGAGGGTGGTCTCCAGCACGCCGTTGAGGTACAGCCGCCACGTGGTGCCGTCGTAGGTCGCCGCGGCATGGTACCAGACGTTGTTCTGGATGACCGTCGTGCCGAACACGGGATGGTTCCCGCCGTTGACCATGTTCTCGAAGTCGGCCGCCAGCCGGTTGTCCGAGCTGCGGATGCCCAGGAACCAGTTCGCATCGAGGTTGCTGCCGTCGGCCTCGCCCCGGCCCTTGGTCAGCAGGGGAACGGCCGTGACGCCGCCGGTGCCGGTGCTGGTCGTGGTGCCGGTGCCCTGGCGCATGAACCACAGCTCGAGCGTGAACTGCTGCAGGCCCAGGCTCGGCGCGGCGCCGAACGTCACGCGCTGGGAGCTGGCCGAGGTGAAATCGAGCGCGCTGACGTTCGCCAGCGCGGGCAGCGCGGCCAGGAGCAGGCCCGCCGCAAGCAGGAGCCCCGCCGTCCGCCGCCGCCACAGGTCCGGCATCCACCGATTCGTCATGAGACACACTCCCCTGCTGGCCGCCGACGTCGGGCCAGCCTGTTGAGCCGGGAGGATGACGGATGATCAAAAGGCGCGGGCCTCTTGCCTGCGCCTTCCCTGCGCCACGCGCTCCCGATCGAATTGTCACGTTCAATGGTACTTTATTGCAGGTTTTCATTCAATGATCTTATTGAAGATCTGTAATTATTACTCTACATCATGGATCAAGTATCGGGAGCCGGCCGGCGCCGGGCGGCGCAAGCTTGACAAGGACAGGCCCTTACCCCCCAATGAACATGGATTCCGCCCCGCGAAAGGACCACGCCCCCCATGCCCGCCCCCACGACCGGCCGCACCCTTCGCGGCAGGACTCTCCTGGTCACCGGCGCCAGCCGCGGCATCGGGCGGGCCATCGCCGTCCGGGCGGCGCGCGACGGGGCCAACATCGCCATTCTGGCCAAGACCACGACCGCGCACCCGAAGCTGCCGGGGACCATCGACGAAGCGGCGCGCGAAGTGGAACAGGCCGGCGGCCGCGCCCTGCCCTGCAAGTGCGACATCCGCGACGACGAACAGGTGCAGGCGGCGGTGGCCGCGACGGTCGCGGCCTTCGGCGGCATCGACATCGTCGTCAACAACGCCAGCGCGATCAGCCTGACCGGCCTGCTGCAGACGCCGCTGAAGATGTACGACCGCATGTTCGACATCAACGCGCGCGGCAGCTACCTGGTCACGCAGTGCGCCATGCCGCACCTCCTGAAGGCGCCCAACCCGCACGTGCTGAACATCTCGCCGCCCCTGACCATGCACCCGCGCTGGTTCGCCGGGCACGCCGCCTACACGGTGGCCAAGTACGCCATGAGCGCCTGGGTGCTGGGCATGACCGAGGAGTTCCGCGAGCAGGGCGTCGCGTTCAACGCGCTGTGGCCGCGCACGGCCATCGACACCGCCGCGGTGCGCAACCTGCTGGGCGGCGAGAAGATGGCCAACGCCAGCCGCCGGCCCGAGATCGTGGCCGACGCCGCCTGGTTCGTGCTGACCCGCGACAGCCGCGAGTGCACCGGCCACTTCTACACCGACGAGCAGGTTCTGGCCGAGGAGGGGCAGACGGACCTCGACCGCTACGCCGTCAAGCCCGGCACGCCCCTGTTCAACGACTTCTTCCTGGACTGAACGCCGACGGAGCGCCCGCGATGACCAAGACGAAGATCATCTGCACGATCGGCCCCGCCAGCCGCAGCCCCGAGCTGCTGGAGAAGCTGGTCGAGGCGGGCATGAACGTGGCCCGCCTGAACTTCTCGCACGGGACGCTGGAGCAGCACGCGCAGACCATCATGGACATCCGCGCGGCGTCGGCCAAGCTGAGCCGGCACGTGGCGATCCTGCAGGACCTCTCCGGGCCCAAGATCCGCACCGGCCCCCTGGCCGCCGGCACGGTCACGCTGAAGGAGGGGCAGCCGTTCACGCTGACCAGCCGCGACGTGCCCGGCGACGAGCGCGAGGTGGGCCTGACCTACCCCGACCTGCCGGCCAACGTGCGCGCGGGCGACGTCCTGCTGCTGGCCGACGGGCTGCTGGAACTGGCCGTGGAGTCGACCAGCGAGCGCGACATCCGCTGCCGGGTCGTCGCCGGCGGGCCGCTGGGCTCGAACAAGGGCATCAACCTGCCGCACCGCAGCATCAACGCGCCCATCCTGACCGAGAAGGACAAGCGCGACCTGGAGTTCGGCCTGGCCCACGGCGTGGACTTCATCGCGCTGAGCTTCGTGCGCACGGCGCACGACGTGGCCTCGGTCAAGAAGGTCATCGCCGAAGGCGGCTTCGACGTCCCGCTGATCGCCAAGATCGAGAAGTTCGAGGCGCTGGCGAACATCGACGAGATCATCAAGGCCGCCGACGGCATCATGGTCGCGCGCGGGGACCTGGGCGTGGAGATCCCGCTGGAGACCGTGCCGCGCGCGCAGAAGATGCTCATCGCCAAGACGAACGCCGCGGCCAAGCCGGTGATCACCGCCACGCAGATGCTGCGCTCGATGGTCGAGCACCCGCGCCCCACGCGCGCCGAGGTGACCGACGTGGCCAACGCCATCCTGGACGGCACCGACGCGATCATGCTCTCGGAGGAGACCGCCGCCGGCGCCTTCCCGGTGCAGGCCGTCAAGGTGATGGCGAAGGTGGCGGCCGACGTGGAGCCGCTGTTCGACCACGAGGGCTGGAACACGAAGCTGAAGGACGCCACCCGGCTGAGCTTCGAGGCGGCCGTCGCGCACACGGCCGTGGAGATCGCCACCGACATCGGCGCCGCCGCCATCCTGACCTGCACGACCAGCGGCAGCACCACGCGCCTGGTGGCGCGCTACCGCCCGCGGCAGCCGCTGCTGGCGATGACGCCGCACGCCCGGACCGCGTTGCGCCTGGCGCTGACCTTCGGCGCGGTCCCGGTGCTGATGCCCGAGACCACCAGCGCCGAGGACCTCGAGAACCGCGCCATCGGCGCCGCGCTGCAGAACGGCTACGTCAAGCCGGGCCAGCCGGTGGTCATCACCGCCGGACTGCCGTTCAACGTGTCGGGGACGACGAACATCATCAAGGTGGCGACGGCCGAGTGGGCCTAGAAGGGGTCTAGAGAGGCGGCTCGTCGTCGCGGTGGGCGCCGGCCGGCAGCACCGCGGCGAACATGCGGCCGTAGATCTCCCACACCGTCACGAACAGCGCCGCCAGCACGGGGCCGATGATCAGCCCCAGCATGCCGAACATCGCCACCCCGCCGAGCGTCGACAGCAGGATCAGCAGGTCCGGCAGCTTGGTGTCCTGGCCGACCAGGCGCGGCCGCAGCACGTTGTCGATGCTGCCGACGATGGCCGCGCAGAAGATCGCCAGCGCGATGCCGGCCACCGTCTTGCCGCCGGCGACCAGGATGATCGCCGCCGGGACCCAGACCAGCCCGATGCCGATGCCCGGGATGACCGACAGCACCACCATCAACGCGCCCCAGAACAGCGCGCTGGGCAGCCCCGCCACGGCGAAGGCGATGCCCGCCAGCGTGCCCTGCAGAAGGCCGATCACGGCCGTGCCCTTGAGCGTGGCCCGCGTGACCGAGCGGAACTTGTCCAGCAGCAGCCGCTCCTCGCTGTCCTCCAGCGGCAGGTACCACAGGATGCGGTCGAGCAGCCTGCCGCCCTGCTCCAGGAAGAAGTACATCGCGTAGAGCATGATGCCGAGCATGAACAGGAAGTTGAGCGTGCCGCTGGTGACCGACTGAAGCCCGCCGATGAGCAGCCGGCTCAGGAAACCGACGGCCTGCCCCACCCTGGTCAGCAGGTCGTCGCGGTAGGGCTCGATGTGCTCGTAGATCGGCAACCCCTGCAGCCAGGTCTCGATCTTGTCGGGATGGGTCAGCTTGTCCTGCACCCAGGGGACGGCCGCCTCGCCCACCTTGACCGCCTCGGCGGCGACCAGCCCCAGCAGGCCCGCCAGCGGCAGCAGCACCACCAGCACGAACAGCACGATCACCGCCACCGCGGCGCCGCGCCGCCGGCCGCGGAACACGCGCACCAGGCGCCGGTACAGCGGCTGCGCCAGCGAGGCGGTGATGCCGGCGACCAGCAGCGCCGTCAGGAACGGCCGGATCATCTTGAGGAACAGGAAACTGATGGCGATGACCAGGGCCACCAGGAAGATGCGGCTGGTCAGCGGGGCCGGACCTTTGCGCATGCGGGGGCGCCTTCCGTCAGCCGACCGCCTCGTCGAGGATCTTCTGCAGGTCCTCGCGCGTGACCCCGAACATCAGCTCGTTCTTCGGGAAGGACAACGCCACGATGCCCTGCTCGCAGCCGCCCAGGCAGCCGCTGGCGAAGATCTTCACGCGTCCCTCGAGGCCCTGCTCGCGGGCCATCTGCTTGAGCTCTTCGCGCAGCTGGACGCCCCCGCGGTCGGCGCAGCACGGCTTGGGCGAGCCGTCGGGGCGCTTGTTCGTGCAGACGAAGACCGCAGCGGGGAAAGGCGCGGGAAACTTCAGCATGCCGGGACGGCTCCTGGGGCAAGAGGGGGCACCGGGGTCGACCCGTCCATCAATAGCACGGCCGTCGCGATTCCGCACCCGCGATCATCGCCCCCGCGCCGGGCAGAAAAAAAGGCCGGGCCAGCATCCGACGACCCTCGCCCGAGGTCGCCTTCAGCCGGCCAGGCCCATCCTTGTCGCCTCGCCCTGTCTGTCCGCCGGGCCCGAGGCCCGAATCGAGTGCATCGGCGGCACCATCAAACTGGCAATAGGAACTGCCACATCGCTCAGAAATGCATGCATGACCCAAGGTGTGTCAGGTGGTGCCGCCGATCACGCCTGTGTCTCCGAATCCACCACCGAACAATAAGGCCAGACGGGGTGCCTTTTCGAGGCACCCCGCCCGCAAGATTTTCATTTTTTTCAGCGCGGCGGCAGCTCCTCGAACACGCCCTGCTGCCGGTTCTTGCGGACGTTGTCCCAGCGG
>CAYNPY010000042.1:3068-5467 GCA_964399195.1 uncultured Fibrobacteraceae bacterium | reverse complement strand
CGGCAGCTCCTCGAACACGCCCTGCTGCCGGTTCTTGCGGACGTTGTCCCAGCGGAAGTGCCTGCCGTTCATGGCGATATAGACGCCGGGGGGCAGGCTCTGGGCGAAGGCCAGGGCCCCGCCCAGGTTGAACAGCCCGTCCGAGGACCCGAACGCGTACGGGATCATCGCCCCGGTCAGGACGATGGTCTTGGGCAGCCCGGCCTGGCCCAGCAGGCGGGCGGTGACCTCCATGGTGTCGGTCCCGTGGGTGATCACGATGCGGTCGCGCGGGCAGGTGCGGCACTGCGCCAGGATCACCTGCCGGTCGTCGTCGGTCATCTCCAGCGAGTCGACCATCATCAGCGTGCGGACCTCGACGTCGGCCAGGCTGCGCCCGAGCTTCAGCATCTCGGCCATGTGCGTGTCCTTGAAGTACAGCGAGCCGTCGCGCTCGTTGTACTCCTTGTCGAAGGTGCCGCCGGTGACGAACAGGCGGATCGGCTCGGTCATGCGCGGTCCTTTCGCGGTCAGAACAGGACGATCACGGCGCGGCGGCCCTCCAACCCCGGATGCGTCCACAGCCACAGGCGGTAGGGGAAGCCGTCGTCGCGGCGCCAGGCGGCGACCACCTCGCCGCCGGACTGCGGGCCGATGTCGGCCGGCTCCGGCATCGCCGTGATGGTCAGGTGGTGGAAGGCGGTCAGGAAGTCGCCGGCGGACTGCCGCCGCAGGATGTGCACCATGTAGGCGATCACGCCGGCGTTGACCGGCCGCGCCTCCTGGTTGACCAGGATGGAGACGATGCGGTCGGTGTCCGCGGCCACGTCCGAGCGCAGGCGGTCGCCCACGGCCAGGGACCGCTCCCAGCCCGCCGCCATCTCGGCCACGACGCGGCCGTAGGGCTTGCCGACCGGCTCGTGCAGGTCGGCCCAAATCCGGACCATATGTGGCAGGATTTCGTGCGCGCCCAGCTGATGGCGGGCCTCGACGGCCGAGTCGCCGGTGGTCACGACGTGGCGGAAATCGCGGGCCAGCTCCGGCAGGTAGACGTCGCAGCCGGGCAGCGGAACCGGCTTGCCGCTGTGCGGATCGACGAAGACGAGCGTCCCGGCCATGTCCCACAGGAGCAGCCCGCCGGCGGCGGCTGCGCTCGAATTTGCGTTGTCGCTCGCCATGCCTGCGCTTTCCGTCCGGCTGGTCGGCCGGACCGCTCCTTGCTATGCTGTCGCGCCGGGGGGAAGACAGGCCGGGCGCGGCCCCAGCGCGGGCCGCCACCGACGCGGGCGCAACTATAATACCCCATCGGCCCGCAACAACCAGTTCGGGGAGGGAAAGACCATGTCCAAGCCCTGTGGGCGCCGGATCGCCCTGATCCTGGCCGCGCTGGCCGTCGCCGCCGCGCCGGCCGCGGCCGACGACGAGCTCGAGGGCCTGCTCGAGGAAGTGACCGGCCAGTACGCCCAGGCCTACCTGGCGCCGTTCACGCACTCGTTCGGGCCGAACCTCAACGGCGGCCTCTTCCACACGGCCGCCATCCCGCGCTCGCGCCTGACCATCGACTTCGGCGTGAAGGCCACGGCCACCTACCTGGCCGAGGCGGACCAGGCCTTCCAGAAGGTCATCGAGAACGTGGACCTCTCCGACTACGACGACAGCTTCGCGCCCGGCACCATGGGCGACATCGTCATGAGCGGCCCCACGGTCTTCGGCGACGACGAGATGTTGGGCTCGGTGGCCGGCTACATCGGCGGGGTGCAGGTGTTCAGCCAGGAGACCATCGAGGGCCTGGTCGACACGCGCTATTCGCCGATGATCGTGCCGCAGGCCAGCGTCGGCGGCATCGCCGGCCTGCGCGCCACGGTGCGCTGGCTGCCGGAAGTGGACCTGGGCGACGTCGGCAAGACCAAGGTCTTCGGCTACGGCCTGCAGTGGAGCGTGAACACCGTGGCGCCGACGCTGCCGCTGGACGTGATGGTGGGCTTCTTCAACCAGACCGTCGAGATCGGCACGCTGATCGAGACCGACGCCAGCAGCATGTTCGTGGCCGCCAGCAAGAGCTTCGCGCTGGCCACGCTGTACGCCGGCTACGCCAAGGAAGACGCCGAGACCGACATCGCCTACACCTACAGCGGCGACGGCAGCACCGTCGCCTTCACCGTCGACGACACGCAGGACAGCCGCTTCACGGTCGGCGCCACGCTGAACGTGCTGGCAAAGCTGAACGTCGAGATGGGCCACGGCGACCTGACCACCTACACCGCGGGCCTGATGTTCGGGTTCTGAGCCCGGTCCGGCGAAAGGAAGACGACATGAAGACGAGGCGTGAGATTCTCAGCCGTGTCGGCGCGCTGACGCTGCTGCTGGTGATGATCGCCGTGGGCGGCTGCGAGAGCGACGCCACGGCGCCGCAGGACCCC
>CAYNPY010000042.1:0-3058 GCA_964399195.1 uncultured Fibrobacteraceae bacterium | reverse complement strand
CCCCAATCCCGCGCTCAGCGAACAGGACGCCGCCGCGCAGGCGGGTCTGGTCGCGCGGGCCATCGCGGAGGTGGGGCCCGAGCTGGTCAACTTCAGCATGCCCGGCAAGACCGAGCCGCCGTACAGCCGCTCGTTCATCGGCGACTTCAGCGGCACCGTGTACCTGGACTTCCGCCTGGGCGGCCCGGCGGGCCCGCACGCGACCTGGGCGGACGGCACCTGGGCGCGCCTGTACACCGCGGCGGGCGAGCCGCTCAACTTCGCCATCGGGCAGAGCGGCTCGGCGCAGCTGGGCCTGGACATCACCGGCGACATCAACCGGGTCGCCGACACGGCGGTCATCAACGGCGGCGGGACGTTCACCACGGGCACGTACGCGGCGACGTTCACCTTCGACGACCTGACCGTCGCCGCCACCGGCTACCCAGGAGGCGGCTCGCTGACCTTCAACGGCGGCGGCTTCGTGATGACGGTCGCCTTCAACGGCACCAACCTCGCGACGATCACCGTGCAGGGTCACGGCACGTGGATCCTCAACCTGGACACGGGCGTGGTGACGCAGGCGGTTTAGGCGCTGCGGGTTGCGCCGGCGCCAGTCGCGGCCAGAAAGCAGGGAAGGGGACCCCTCCGGGGTCCCCTTCCGCATCTCCGCTGCCACGTCCCGGGCTCCAGCCCGGTTCCTTCCCTTGCCCGGACCGGACCCGGTCGAACGACCGAGAGTCGCTGATCCAGCCTGGAGCCTGCGCCCGACACGACTTTGCGCTGCCCGTGATTGAGGCAGGCGGTCGGTCCCGGGCGGGTGACCGTAGCCGTGGCCATCCGCTTCTGCCGCTCGGCGCGCGGGCGCGCCGGGCCCAAAGGGGCCCCGGCGTGGAGCCGCAACGCCTGCCATGATCCACCTTCGGGGCCGCGCGCGCAAGCGCGAACGCCGCCGTTTGCCAGGCGCCGCCGGCGGTGATAGGCTTGTCCGCGTTGCCCGTGCCGCCACTTGCCCGAACCGGACAAGGTTGCCCGATGCGCCGCTTGATCCTGCTGCCCGCCGTGTGCCTGCTGCTGCCGGCAGCCGCCGTCGCCCAGGCCCCGGCCACGGCCGGCGTCCCCGCCGAGATCGTGCCGCCCGGCGGCGGCCGCGTGGTGGTGGACCTTGGGTGGATGGCGCCGCTGGGCGACCTGAAGGACGGGCTGGACGCCACGCCGACCGGCGCCGGCGCGCGGCCGGGTTTCGAGATCGGCCTGGAGTGGCGGTTCGCCGCGGGACGCTCGTGGTTCCTGGCCCCGATCGGGCACTTCCTGGGCTACGGCGACGCGACCGGACTGGGCGCAAACGGCGAGCAGAGCCTGTCACCGTCGTCGCTGCGCTACGGCGTCGAGGCGATGTACGCGCCGCCGCGCGCGGGCACGCAGTGGTTCGCGGCCATCGCCCCCGCGTACGTCCGCAGCCTGCTGAAGGGTCCGGGCAAGGACCACGTCACGCCGATCGACGCCAGCACGGGCGGCTGGGGCGTGTCCGCGCGCGCGGGCCTGCGCTTCGGCGACACCGAGCTGAGCGTGGTCTACCACGTGAACCGCTTCCGCACGTTCGGCTTCTTCGGCGCCGGCGAGGAGCTCTCCTACGACTGGGACACCGTGGCCCTGCGGCTCGGCTGGCGCCTGCCCTGAGTCCGCTCATGCGCAAGAAAGAGGAGCCGCCGATCCCGCGCTGAGGATCGGCGGCTCGCTGCGTCTGTCCGCCGGCCGGCGCTAGAAGCGGACCGGCTTGCCGGGGGCGCTGGGCGCGCCGGCGTCCGGCGTGTAGGCGTCGCTGGCCGCCGAGTACGGGCCCTGGCGGTCCAGCGCGTCGACGCCCGCCACGCGGATCTGGTGCGCGACGCCCACGGCCGCGGCCAGGGTGTAGCTGTTGGTCGTGGTGGTGCCCACCTGGGTGAAGTTGGCGGTGCCGAACTTCGCCTCGACGACGTAGTGGTCGACCGCCGAGCCGGTGGTCGGCGCGGTCCAGGTGTAGGAGACGTTGATCGTCGTGGTCTGGGCCGAGGCGGGCGTCGCCAGCACGGCGGTCGCCAGCAGGGCCAGGGCCAGGGCGACGTTGATCTTCGTGGTGCTCTTCATCGGGGTGCTCTCCTGGCTCCGCCACCTGGGGGGCGGTCCTGTTCGGTGTCCCTGATCTCGCTGTCCGGGCGCCGGGGCCCGGCGACGCGGGGATGATTGCATAGCCGGTGCCATGGAGTTGCGGGCGGCCGCCCGGCGCCGCGACCAGCCGAAACCGACCGTCATCAAACGCGGTACGAAACATCATCATGAAAGTCGACGATCGGCGGCCCCGGGTCCGGCCCGGCCGCGGCCGGGCATTCTGCGCGGGCAGACCCTGCCTGCCCTGCTGCAGGCTGCCCGATCGCGGCCGCCGCTTGCCCGGGGCGGGCTCCGCGCCGACATTGGCGGCCGAAGTCCGCGACCCGTGACCCGAACCCGGAGCGTGTCCCGTGAACCAGGCCGTCCGTGACCTGTGGCCCGAGCTCGACTGGATCCAGGACGAGAAGCTGCGCGAGGCGACCGCCCGCACCTGGGAACTGGCCCTCGAGCGCAGCCCGCTCAGCGCCCAGGACCTGCAGACCATCCCCTTCACCCTGCTGGTGCCGGGCCTGAAGGTCAGCTTCATGGCCCACAAGCGCTGCGTGGTCCACGTAGCGCGGGACGCCGCCATGAAGATGAACGAGTTCTTCGGCGACGACCTGCCCGTGGACCTGGACGTGACCGTCGCCGGGGCCATCCTCGCCGATGTGGGCAAGCTGCTGGAGTACGAGGTCAAGGACGGCCAGAGCGGCACGAGCGCCATGGGCCGATACGTGCGCCATCCCTTCAGCGGCGTGGGCCTGGCCATGGAGGCGGGCGTGCCGCCGGAGGTGCTGCACATCATCGCCGCCCACGCCGGCGAGGGGGACCTGGTCAAGCGGTCGACCGAGGCGTACGTCGTCCACCACGCCGATTTCATGACCTTCCTGCCGTTCAAGCACCGATAGCCGGGAAGAAGGAGCCGCGATGCGCCGCCCGCCCGCCCCGCCGC
>CAYNPY010000041.1:0-31171 GCA_964399195.1 uncultured Fibrobacteraceae bacterium | reverse complement strand
GGCCGTCGTTCGTCAGGAACAGGTTTTCGGGCTTGAGGTCGCGGTGGACGATGCCTTTGTCGTGGGCGGCGGCCAATCCCTGCGAGGCCTGGACGATGTAGTCGATGGCCTTGCGCGCCGGGATCGCGCCGCGGTTCAGGCGGGCGCGCAGGGACTCGCCCTCGAGCAGCTCCATGACGACGAAGGGCGAGCCGTCGTGCGTGCCGATGTCGTGGACGACGCAGACGTTGGGGTGGTCCAGGGCGCCGGCGGCGCAGGCTTCCTGCTCGAAGCGGCGGATGCGGTCGCGGTCGTGGGTCAGTTCGGCGGAGATGACCTTCAGGGCGACGTCGCGGCCCAGGCGGGTGTCGCGGGCGCGGTAGACTTCGCCCATGCCGCCGGCGCCCAGCGGGGCCAGGATCCGGTAGGGGCCGAGGGCCGTCCCGGCAGTCAGCATCAGCAATTCCTCCCGTGCGGGTTGGCGTGAGCCTGGGCACTGGAGGGCGATGCCCCGAGTATACACCCCGGCGGCAGGCGGTCCACAAGTTCGCCAGCAGAAACGCCGGTCAGGGTCCGCGCGCTACCTGACCAGCGTCGCCTTTCTCACGTCCACCTCGCCGCCCGCGCGGGTCTCGACGAAGTACACGCCTGAACCCACGCCGCCGCCCCGGTCATCGGTGCCGTCCCACACCACCGTGCCGGACGTCCCGCCCACCGGTCCGTCCAGCAGGGTCCTCACGTGCTCGCCGCGGAGGCTGTAGACCTTCATGGTGACGTGACCGGGGCCGCCGAGAGTGTACCTGATCGTCAGCCGCGGATTGAACGGGTTCGGACTGCTCTCGACCGTGAAGCGCACGGCGGGCAGCTCCGCGCCGGTGGTGTTGCCGGGGTCGTTGGACACGCCGAAGTAGTCGAGCACGTTGCTCAGGAGCTGCGCCCGGGCCGGCAGCGGCGCGGCTGCCTTCGCCGGGTCCCTGACGTAACTGAGGTCGTGGTTCAATGACACGATGCGGTTGTTGCCGGCGCTGATGTTCAGCGTCGCCGCCGCGTAGGGGTATGGGGCCGTCACGCCGCCCGGCGCGGTGAACTGGGCCAGGCGGACGCCGCCGGCGGTCGCCACCACGTTGTCGAAGGTGTTGACGCCGAAGCAGCCGCCGTAGGCCACCCACTCGGCGACGGTCGTGAACACCAGATTGTCCGCCACCGTGACCACCAGCGGCGCCATCTGGCCGGCGATGTTGTCCCTCACGTCCCTGTCGTTCCAGGTCAGGCCCATCCTCGTCTCCAGGAACGAGCGATTCGACGCGGTGGAGGCGTAGAGGTCGCTGGCCAGGTTGTCGCCCGTCATGAACAGGTCGCGGCCGCCCAGGGCGAACCAGGAGTTGAGCAGGTTGGTGTCGTCGGCGCCCGTCTCGTTCATGAGCGTGCTGGCGAAAGCGGTGCCGCAGGCGTACAGCATGTCGGTGTAGCCGGCGATCTGCCCGACCGCGGCGCGGGCGCCGAGCCCGCTGCGGTGGCCCGAGTCCGGCTGGTTCGTATCGTAGACGTCGTAGTCCACGCGCGGGACCAGGCCCAGGGAGCGCAGGGCGCCGTGCCACTCGCTCCTCGCGGCGCCGTCGTTCCAGAACAGCAGCCGGGGCTGCGTGCCGGCGGCGTCCCGCAGCGAGGGCAGGCCGGACATGGTGGCCCAGACGGGGTACGCCATCGGCTCCGGGTTGCCGTACTGGCTGCGGTCCTCCGGGAGATAAGCGGTCCTGACGTCGCCCGCGACGTCGTCCGTGGCCTCGAAGTAGTAGTGGAGCACGTCGCCGGGAAAGATCAGGCCCGTATCCGGCAGGTCGAAGTTCCAGCGGTCCGGCAGGATCGCGCCGGAAGTGCCGCGGGTGATCTTCCCCACGACCGGGTTCTCGGCCTGGACGCGGTACGGGTCGAACAGCGGGTTCCGGACCGCGAAGGTCCAGTGCATCACCGGCGTGTGCAGCGCGCCGCCCAGACGCGGGGTCACCTTGATCACGAGCGAATCGCCCGGATCGTTGCTCAGCGGCGTCTGCGGGTTGAGCGCCGCCCAGCTCATGTCGAAGCGGATCGAGTTCTGTTCGAGATGGACCAGGTCGATGTCGCCGATGGCGGGGAAATTGTCCTGCGCCAGGTTGATCCAAAAGGCGACGATGCGCGGGCCCGCCGTCGGATAGATCTTCACGCGCACATTGTCGATGTACGGAGCCGGGGTGCCGTTGGTCCCGTCGCCGTACCCGAATTGCCAGCCCAGCTCGTACACGCCCAGCTGGACCTGGCACTGCTGCGCGTTCGGCACAAGCAGGTCGTCCACCCAGAAATCCCAGCTGCTGTACCACGGCCCCCCGTAGTAGACGAAGCCGTCGTCGCGCCAGGTGGCGAGCTCGATGTCCTGGCCCGCGGCGGCCGAACGGACGCCCCAGATCAGGAAGACGCCCGGACTGTCGTTCGGGACCAGCAGTTCGTGCTGGTAGACATCGAAGGCGATGGTCATGCCCCCCTTCGTCGGGTCGGGCCAGTCCATGACCGGGGAGCAGACGCTGTTCATGATGTGGTAGGCCGGACCGAGCAGGCCGCCGGTGTTGTTCACGATGTAGCCGCCCATGGGCCCGTAGTCCATGCCGGGGCCGCCGATGGTGCCGCCGGTGCCCGGGACCACCAGGCCGTCGTCGATGAACGCGATCAACTTCGAGTAGTTCGAGGCGCATTCGTCGGCGTCGCCCAGGACCTGCCAGACCCGCGCGAAGTCGCCCACGCCCTCGTTGGGAACGGCGGCCCAGTCGGCGCCGAGCGTGCCGTCCTCGAAGTCGTGGCTGTGGACCGCGGCGCCGTCGATCGTCACGGTGACGTCGTCCAGTACCGTTGCGCCGGCGGTGCTCCAGAGGCAGTCGCCGTCCGACCAGGCGCCGTCCGAATCGAAGATGAACGCCACCGCGATCTCGTTGCCGTTCAGGAGCTGGCTCGGCGCGTAAGTGAACGTGTAGTCGACGCTCGCGCTGCCGGCGCCGTCCCAGGACAGGCCCTGGCCGCCGGCCAGCGGCTCGAAGTTCGGGGCGGCGCTGGTGCGGCGCTGCAGCGTCGTGAAGTCGTAGCCCGGCTCGCTGTCGTAGCGCATCGTCGCCTGCACGCGCACGGTGTGCGGCGCCGCGGTGACGGTCTTGCGAAACTCGAGGATGTCGCGCCAGCTGTTGCCGTAGCCGCCGTCGGGGTCCCCGGGGCCGCAGGAGGCGATGTAGCGCGCGCCGCACCACGCCGAGCGGGAGCCCGCCAGCGGCGCGTACGGCGGCTCCATGCCCGCGAACGTCTCGACCTGCCAGTGGTTCGGCGGGGCGGTCTCGTCGAGCGAGTACCAGCCGTCCGGCAGCAGGCCGGGACCGCCCGGGCGGGCCATGGCGGTCTCGAAATCGCCGCGGTAGGGATACAGCCCTCCGGGCCCCATCAGGCGGATGGTATCGGCGGACGCTTTGAGCGGGGACTCGCAGCTGATCCGGACGGGACCGGCGGCAAGGTGGCGCTCGGCGGCCGCTGCGCCGCCGGCCAGGATCAACGCCACGGCCAGGTACGCGAACGTGGTGCGCATCAACATGGCTTTCCCCCATCGCCGGCGCCGGGGCCGGCACTCGGACAGGGTGACGGTTCCAGGGCGGAGGCCGCCCGGCGGGCGGCCGCACTTTCCGTCATGGGGGCGAGTTGTGAGGGGCGCGATACGGATCCGTCCGGCATCCAGAAGGCGGGCTGTGGATCGTGCGCGGTCGGGAATGACCTCCTCGCCGGCGCCGACGCGCATGTTCACAGTCGATGAAATCACGCTATCAGAATAGGGGTTGCGCGTCAAGCGGCATGATCCCTCAGGGCCCGAACGCGCGCCCGGCGGTGGTGAGCCCGGCCCTGCCGACCGGCGCGGCCATGGATGGGCCCCACGAAATGAACCGGGTCGCGAAGCTGCCCGCGGTTTGCCCTATACTGACCGCGGCGCGGGGGATTCGGGGCGGCCCCGGGCAGGTCTCCGGGGCCGTGGCGAGAGGAATGGTCGTTTGCGACGTCTGTCCTTCGCTTCTGTGCGTGCACCGCGGTCGTTGACGCGAACCGGACGCGTCGCCCTGGCCGCCCTCTGCCTCCTTGCGACGGCGCCGGCCGGATGCGCCACCACGCAGCCGGCCGGCGGGCAATTGGCCCGCCGGGTCGATGCGCTCCTGGAGCCGCTGGCGGCCGCGCGCCAGTTCAGCGGCGCGGTGGCGCTCATGCGCGATGACCATATCGTCTACGCGCGCGGCTTCGGGCTGGCCAGCCACGAGCCGCCGGTGGCCTTCACGCCGCGGACGCCGAGCGACGGCGGGTCGCTCGCCAAGACGTTTACCGCCGCCGGCATCCGGTGGCTCGCGCACGAGGGACTGCTCGATCTGGACCGTCCGGTGCAGTCGATCGTGCCCGAGTATCCGCACGCCGGCGTCACGGTCGCTCAGTTGATCGCGCACAGCAACGGCCTGGCGCCCGACTATGCGTTGTTCGACGCGCATTTCGCGCCGGGCGAGCCGCGCACGACGGCGGCGATGCTGCGCATCGCCGGCCGCGAGACGCCGGAACCCACATTCACCCCCGGCACCCGCTTCGAGTACACGAACCTCGGCTACGACGCCGCCGCGCTCGTGATCGAGCGCGTCACCGGCCGGCGCTACGCCGATTTCGTGCGCGAGCGCTTCTTCCTCCCGCACGGCATCGTGGACAGCTTTGCGCGGCCGGCGAGCTTCGCCGATTGGCCGGCGCCGCGCACGCGCGGCTACCGCTTCCGCGACGGCCGCTGGCAGGAGCACGACGCGTACGACGACGAGGCATTCTACGGCGCCTCCAACCTCATCTTCTCGGCCGTCGACCTGGCGCGTTGGGGCAACGCCTGGGCGAAGGGCCGGGCCCTGCCGCCGCCGGCCGAACGCGCCGGCAGCGAGGCGCCGCTCATCGCCGGCCGGCGGTCAGCGATCAACGGCCTCAGCTGGTACTGCGCGCCGGGCGGCCGACGCGGCCACTACACGGGCAGCCTCAACGGCTTCCACGCGCTGGTGTACTGGGACCGCGACCGGCGCGAGAGCGTGGCCTTCGTTGCCAACAGCGCGATCCCGGCCTGGTCGATCGTCCCCCTGCAGCGCGGACTGGTGGACCTGCTGGCCGGCCGCGCGGCGGCGCCGGCGCGGCCGGCCGCCGAGGCACTGACGCGCATCGAGCCGGCGGCGCGCGGCGAATCGGCCGGACGCTACCGTCTGCCGGGCCTGGGGGTGCTGACGCTGCGCGAAGGCGGACCGGGTCTTCGGGTGCAGCTGGACGACGGCCTGGAGTACGATGCCCACCCGGTCTCACCCGCGGTGTTCTACGTGCCCGGCACCGACTGGTGGCTGGCGTTCAGCCGCGAAGCCGTGAGCGACCCTGCGGGCTGGCGCCTGCACCTGCGCGGCATGTACCACGAAGCCGACGCCTGGCGGGACTAGCGTCGGCGCCGGCGTTCCGCCGTGCCGGCGGTCAGGCGTGGCCCGTTCAGCACTTCCTCAGGAGGCTTTCGCCGACCATGAGCCCGAACGAACACAGCGGCGGGCTGCCGCAGTTCTCCGACATCGTCGACGCGCAGTCGGCGCTGCGCGGCATCGTCAAGGAGTCGCCGCTGGAGCGCAGCAAGTCCTTCTCGACCATGTCGGGCGCGGAGGTGTACCTGAAGCTGGAGAACCTGCAGACGACGGGTTCCTTCAAGGTGAGGGGGGCCTACAACAAGATCAGGAGCCTCTCGGCGGCGGAAGCTGCGCGCGGCGTCCTGTGCGCCTCGGCCGGCAACCACGCGCAGGGCGTGGCTTACGCCGCCACGCAGTTGGGCGTCAAGAGCACGGTCTTCATGCCGATCTTCGCGCCGCCGCTCAAGGTGATCGCCACCCGGGCCTATGGCGCGAAGGTCGTGCTCACCGGCGAGACCTTCGACGACGCGTTCCGGGCCGCCGCCGAGTTCGGTCGGGAGTCCGGCGCGACCTTCGTGCATCCGTTCAACGACCCGCTGATCATCGCCGGCCAGGGCACCGTCGGGCTGGAGCTGTTCGAGCAGCTGCGGGACGTCGACGAGGTCCTCGTGCCCGTCGGCGGGGGCGGTCTCATCGCCGGCATCGCCATCGCGCTCAAGCAGCTGAACCCGCGCATACGCGTGATCGGCGTCGAGGCCGAGGGCGCGCAGTCGATGAAGGCGTCCGTCGCCGCAGGCCGGCCCGTCGTCCTGACGTCCGTCGACACCATCGCCGATGGCATCGCCGTGAAATCCCCGGGCAACCTGACCTTCGAGGCGGCGAGCAGGCTGGTCGATGACCTGGTGACGGTGAGCGACGCCGAGATCGCGCGCACGGCCTATCTGCTGCTGCAGCGGGCGAAGATCCTCGCCGAACCGGCCGGGGTGGCCGCGATGGCCGCCGTCCTTTTCAACAGGACCGAGGCGAAGGGCAAGAAGGTGATCCCGGTCATCAGCGGCGGGAACATCAACATGAGCATCCTGGAGCAGATCCTCGACAAGGGCGCCATGGCCGAGGGACTGCGGGCGCGCATCTCCGTGCTCATCCCCGACCAGGCGGGACGCCTGAAGTCCATCATCACCATCCTCGAGAAGATGAAGGCCAACATCCACGACATCTACCACGAGCGGACGACCAGGAGCGTGCCGGTGGGCTACGTGATGGTGATCATCACGTTCAACCTCCAGGACGCGGCGCAGCTGTCGGCGATCCTGGCCGAGATGGACAGGAACGGGCTGCCGCACCAGGTGCTGAATTGAAGCCGGCGTGAAGATGGTTGCCGAAGGCCTGAGCGCGTGAATCGCTGGGCGCCGGCGAAACGTCGGGATTACGGGCAGTCCGCCCCGAGCCCGCGCGCCATGACCGCGATGTCCGCGAGATTGTTCAGGCCGTCGGCCTGCAGGTCCGCCGCGAAGTCATAGGCCGCGTAATAGGCGCCGGCGAACAGGGCCACATCGGCCAGCGAGACCACGCGGTCGCCGTTCAGGTCCGGGCTGTTGAAGCGCAGCGGCAGGGGCATGCCGCCCGACACGGGCACCCCGTTGATGAGCACGCGGCAGTCGGCCTGGCTGTGACCGCCGGCGCGCAGCGGCAGCGTCCAGTCGGTCTGCCCGTTCTGGTCGGTGTTGCGGTCGGCGATCGTGCCGCCCGGGCAGAGCGCCAGCCCATGGTCGGCGGATTCGAGCCAGATGTCCTCGCGCGGGAAGTAGGCGACCGGGTCGCCGCAGCCGTCGATGATCGTCAGCAGGATCGTCGCGTCGACCGGTTGGCCGTTCGGCCGTCGCGCGGCCGTGAACGGCGCGCCGGTGCCGTCGGGCAGCACCAGCAGGACGGCGCTCTCGCCGGCTCCCAGCGGCCACGTCACCACGCTCTGGCCCAGATCCGGAATGCCGACGTCGCCGCAGGCCCAGGCCGCCGAAGTCAGCAGGGTCGCGGTCAGGAATGTCGTCGGGAATCTCCACCGCATGGCGGCCCCTTTCGCAACGAATGAGAACCCTCTGCACGGTTCACACGACGGTCGGCGGCAAACGGCTGCAGGCGCGGGCGCTTCAGCGGGCGCCGCCGCCGGTCAAAGGCACGAACCGCACCGGCAGCACCGCGCGCCCGCTCAGCTCCCCCTCCGTCCCGCGCGTGAAGACCGTCAGCCACTGCTCGCCGCCTGGATCGCCCACCGGCATCACCAGCCGCGCGCCGGGGGCCAGCTGCGCCGCCAGCGCCGCCGGCACCTCGCGGCCGACGGCCGTGACGATGATCCCGGCAAACGGCGCCGCGCGCGGCAGGCCGGCGTAGCCGTCGCCGGTGATGACCTCGACGTTGCGCGCGCCCAGGTCCTGCAGCAGGCGCCGCGACCGTTCCGCCAGTTCCGGCACGATCTCGATCGAGTACACGCGCCCGCGCGGCAGCACCTGGCCCAGCACGGCGGCCTGGTAGCCGGAGCCGGTGCCGATCTCCAGCACCGTGTCGGCGGGCCCGACCGCCAGCAGTTCGGTCATCAGGGCGACGATGGTCGGCTGGCTGATGGTCTGCCCGTGCCCGATGGGCAGCGCCCGGTTCTCCCAGGCGTGCCTCTTCAGGTCCGGCGGCACGAAGCGGTCGCGCGGCACCGCCAGCAGCGCGGCGCGCACGGCGGCCGAAAGCTGCGCAACGCCGGTCGACGGCGCGCACTCGGCCAGGTCGCTCTCGATCTCGCGCAGCAGGCGGGCCTGCTCCGCGCCGGGGCCGCCGCCGCCCTCGGCGGACGGGGTCAGCAGGCACAGGCAGGTGAAGGCGACGGCGATGTTCCTCATGGCGGAACCTCCCCCTGCCGGTCAGGGTAGCACACTTTCGGCGTCCGCGGGCGGCCGCAGGCCGCGGACGCGCCGGCTGGCGGCCGCGCGCGCCCGGCGCGACCATGTGGACCGGCGCCCGCCGCGGCGCCCCGGGAGGTTCCGATGTCCAAGCGAATCAAGATGATCGCCGCGCTGGCCGCGCTGGCGCTCACCGCGGGAGGTGCGCAGGCCATGGCGCAGACGGGCAAGCAGCAGGCCGTGCTCGGCGGCGGGTGTTTCTGGTGCCTGGAGGCGGTGTTCCAGCGCCTGCGGGGCGTGGAGTCCGTCGAGTCGGGCTACGCCGGCGGCCACGGGCCGGCCGACTACAAGGCCGTCTGCACGGGCGAGACCGGCCACGCCGAGGTGGTGCGCATCACCTTCGATCCGGCCGTGATCGGCTTCCGCGACCTGTTGAACGTCTTCTTCGCCACGCACGACCCGACCACGCTCAACCGCCAGGGCGCCGACGTGGGCACGCAGTACCGCTCGGTCATCTTCTGCCGCGACCAGGCGCAGCGCGCCGAGGCCGAGGCGATGATCGCCGAACTGACGCGCGACGCCATCTTCCCCAAGCCCATCGTGACCGAGCTGGCGGGCGACGCGACCTTCCACATGGCCGAGGACTACCACCAGGACTACTACGACAACAACCGCGCGGCGGGCTACTGCCAGGTGGTGATCAACCCGAAGCTGAAGAAGCTGCGGGACAAGTTCGCGGACAAGCTGAAGCCGTAGGGCGTCCCGCTGGGCCGGCGCAACCGCGAACTAGAACCGGTAACTCGCCGCCAGCCCCGACCCCGTCGGCATCTGGTCCGCCGGCACCACCACCACCGTGCCGCCCTTGCCCAGCACCAGTTCGGCCAGGTCGTCGAGCATGTCCTCGGCCGGCGGCGAATCGGGCCCGGCCGGGCGGATGGCGCCGGTCTCCCGGTCGACGAACCCGGGGACGACCCGGTCGGCCTCGACCAGGAGCGTGCGCACCTGGCCCGCCACGGCCGCCCGCGCCACGTCCGACAGGTCGGACGATCCGGCCTGCCGCGCCGCCGCGGTGCGGTGGTCCTCGCCCAACTGGTCCAGGCGCGCGCGATAGTGCGGCTCCAGGGCGGCCCACGCCTGCTGCCGCAGGGCCTCCTCCGACAGCGGTCGGGGATTGCCCACCACCCCGACCGGCATCAGCAGCGGATTCTGCGACACCCGCCGGAACACGGCCTGGTGCTCGGGCAGCGCCGCCAGCATCACCGGCAGTCCCGTCGGCGCCGAGAACAGGGCGCTGAACGCGCGATCGACGGCGCGGAAGTACTTCTCGGTCTCGAGGTCGTCGCGGCCTTCGCCATGGCCGCGCACCGCCTTGGGGCCGCCGCTGCCGCCGGCGCCCGCGGCCGCGAACCCGGGCTCGGGCCGCTCGGCCATCGCCACCTGCTCCAGGCGGGCGGGGAACTCGGCGGGGGCGGGCTCGGCGTCCAGCGCGTAGCGGCTGCCGGTGAACACCGCCGCGCTGTCCCGGGTCAGCGCCAGGACGTGGAAGCGGTCGGCCGTCTGCAGGTACCGCAGCAGCGGCTTGACGTGGAAGCTGTCCGCGACGACGGCCAGTTCCGGCAGCGTCCGCTGGACCGGGAAGATCTCCAGGACGCCCGGTCCGGCGAAGACCGCCAGGCCGTCGCGGGCGCGGTTCCAGAAGCGGTGGTTCGCGGCCAGCTCCCGCAGGGGCTCCAGCCAGCCGTCGCTGTCGGACAGGGGATACAGCTTCGCCAGCGATTCCTCCGCCGCGCGGACCAGGTTCCGGAAGCGTATGGGATCCTGCTGGTTGTCGGGATGATGCCGGTGCGTGGGCTGGTAGATCGAGATGCACGGCGGCGTCTGGCGGGCGATCAACGAGAACAGATTGTCGGTGGTCAGGTGTCGCATGGGCGCTCCTTCGGGCTCGGGACCAGGGCGCGGACGCCGGCCGCGCCGCCTCCGGGGCACGTCCTGGGGCAACCGCCGGGCGCCGGCCGAGTTCCCGAAATCGGGCGCCGCCGGCGGCGATTGACAGCGCCGGCGGCGAGTCCTAGGCTGGGCGCACCGCCCCGCCGATCACCGGAATCCGGGCCCGCTTGTCGCTGAAGGAGTCGTCGTGAGCCTGACCAAGGAAGAGGCCGCCGGCGTCGGCCAGATCCCCAGCGGATTGTTCATCGTCTGCGCCCGCAAGGACGGCGTCATCGACGGCTATCTCGCCTCGTTCATCCAGCAGGTCTCGTTCGAGCCCCTGCTGCTGTGCCTGGCCGTCCGGCCCGGCCGGCCGGCGTACGACGCGATCAAGAGCGGCGCGGCCTTCTCCATCAACGTCGTGGGCGAGCACGACCGCGACTACCTGCGGCACTTCTGGTCGGGGTACGATCCGGCGAAGAACCCCTTCGCCGAGATCCGGCACCGCATCGAGGAGTCGGGCACGGTGACCATCGAGGGCGCCAAGGCCGTCATCGAGGCCCGGCTCGTCCAGAGCGTCCGGCCCGGCGACCACGAAGTGCTGTTCGTGGAGGTGATCGGCTCCCGCATTCTCGACAGTTCGGCCCGGCCGATGGTGCATCTGCGCAAGTCGGGGCTGGACTACTAGAACCCGTCGGCCGCATCTCGCCCACGCTCGGCAGGCAGATCCCCGCCACCCGGAGGACGTTCCCGTGAACCGCGAACCATTCTTCCTGCGCCTGGCGCACTCGCTGCTGGTGACCGTCGGCACCCTGGTCGTCCTGGTGGCCGTCGCCGCCGGCGTCGCCTGGCTGGTCAGCCACAAGGACGACCGGATCGAGGACGGCAGTTGGCTGGTGCTCGATCTCTACGGCGATGTCCACGAATACGATCCGCCCGGCGGCCCGCTGGGCGCCGTGCTGAACGGGAACGCGCTGACCCTGCAGGACCTGCTGGACAACCTGGGCAAGGCGGCCATCGACGACCGCATCGAAGGCGTCATCTTCCGCATCTCCAGCAGCAACGGCGCCGGCTTGGCCACGACGCAGGAACTGCGGCGCGCCGTGGACAAGGTGCAGGCGGCGGGCAAACCCGTGCACGCCTGGGCCGACGCGCTGGACCTGCGGAGCCTGTGGCTGGCCGCGGGCTGCGACCGGGTGCTGATGCCCAACGGCGGCTACCTGACCTTCAAGGGGGTCCAGACGCAGCGGATGTACCTGCGCGCCATGCTCGACAAGCTGGGCGTGGTGCCCCATCTGCACAAGATCAAGGACTACAAGGCGGCCGCCGAGATGCTCATGGAGACCGGGACCAGCGACGCGGCGCGGCAGAACATGCAGTGGATGCTGGACGACGTCTGGGCCACCATGATGGCGGACCTGTCCCGCGAGCGCCGCCTGGACGAGTCCCGGCTGCTGGAGCACATGGCCTACGCGATCTTCACGCCCGCCGAGGCGAAGGCGGCGGGCCTGATCGACGACTGCGTCTACCTGCAGGAGCTGGAAGCCGGACTGAAGCGCGCCAAGGACGAGCGCCTGCGGACCGTCACGCACGAGCGGTACGCCAAGACCAGTTGGAAGGACGCCGGCCTCAAGACCGGCCAGACGGTGGCCGTGGTCCATGCCCAGGGCAACATCGGCGGGCGCGACAACCGCGTCGATCCGCTGATGGGCGTCATGATGGGCCACGAATCCATCGTGCGCGAGCTGCAGCGCTGCCGCTACGACGAGGACGTCAAGGCGGTGGTCTTCCGCATCGATTCGGGCGGCGGCGAGAGCCTGGCCAGCGACCTGATGGCCCACGAGGTCGACCTGCTGGCCGCGGCCAAGCCCGTGGTGATCTCGATGGTCGACGTGGCCGCCAGCGGCGGCTACTACATCGCCTACAAGGGCACGAAGCTGATGGCCAACCCGCTGACCGTCACCGGCTCGATCGGGTCGATCAACGGCATGTTCAACCTCAAGGGGCTCTACGACAAGATCGGCGTCAACAAGGACGGCATCGCCAAGGGTCCCATGGCCGAACTCGGCACCGACATGCGTGATCCGACGCCCGCCGAGTGGGAGCGGCACACCGCGGCCCACTGGCTCAGCTTCAACGAGTGGCTGGCCGACGTCGCGCGCGAGCGGGGGCTGGCGTTCGCCGCGGCCGAGTCGCTGGCCCACGGCCGCACCTGGACCGGCACGCAGGCCGTCGCCAACGGGCTGATCGACGCGGTGGGAAATCTCGACGACGCCATCGCGCTGGCGGCCGAACTGGCGGAGCTGGACCCGCGCAAGCCGCCCACGGTCGTGCACCTGCCGCAGGAAAAGGGCCTGGTCGCGTCGCTGCTGGGCGGCGACGCGGACGCCGGCGATCCGGTCGCGGCTGCTGTCCGCTCAGCGCTGTACCGCAGCCTGCGGGCGCAGGTGCGGGAGACAGGGGCTTTCCTGCGGGACGGGGCGGCGGGTGTCGTGGCGCCGTGATCGCGCCGCCTCGCGCTAGATCTGGTCCCGCAGGTCCTGCTCGTCGGGAACCCGGCGCGGGCTCTCGTTCTCGGCCTTGGCCTGCAGGTCGTCACCGGACACGGCCTTCAGCGCCGCGTCCAGGTCGGGCAGGCAGTCCATGACCTCCTGCAGGTGCATGACGTAGATCACGCTCAGGCTGCGCTCGTTCAGGCTGCACAGCGCCATGCGGGCGCCCACGGCGTCGGCCATCCGCTTGCCCTTGATCAGGCAGCCGACCCCGTTGGAGTTGATCCACTCGACGTGCTTGAAATCCAGCACGATCTTCCGGACGCCCCGGTTCAGCAGTTCCTCGAACTGCTGCGTGCTGCGGACGCAGTCCGTGCCCCCGTCGAAGCGGCCCGAGAGGTGGAAGACCTCCACGTCGCCGTGTCTGCGAATGACGGCTTGCATGACCCTCGCCTCCTGACGCCGGTGCAGCTGGCGGAGGGCGAAGCGCTGTCGCTGGAATCCTGCAGGCGTTCCGGCAGCGTCGGTGGGTGCACCAGCACATCCACACGGATAGCTCGCCTGTGATCTGTCCGCCAGTGGCGGACCGGCCGGCGCGTCAATCGGGAGTTTTTTCGTCGGCATCGGCGGCCGGCGCGCTCTCGCGCACGAACCCGTCGTCGCCGTCGTCCCGGCGCCGGTCCTTCAGCTCGCGGAGCATGCGCCGGACGTCGCGGGCCCCGCCGATCGTGAACCAGATCATCACCAGCGCCGAGATCACCAGCTCGATCCAGAAGCGCGTGTGCCAGAAGCGCAGCCACTGCGTGTCGTAGCCGGACCAGCCGCCGGCGGACAGGCGCCGCGTCAGGAAGAAGATGGTGCCCACGGCGAAGACCAGCATCCAGGCCACGTTCCAGCCCCAGGTCGCCACGTAGAGGATCTTGTCGCGGCGCCCGAACTCGTCGGTGATGCCCAGGGCGCGCCAGCCGCGGGAGACGGCCTGCCCGGTGCCCTCGTCCTCGCCGGCGATGGCCCACGGGCCGCGGTGCAGCAGCCGGTCCAGGTCGAAGCTGCGGCGTCGCGCCGCCTGCTGGCCCAGCGAGACGGCGACGTAGACCACGGCGCAGACCCACATCGACCAGCCCCACACCTGCTGGCCGTTGGGCAGGTGCGCGTCGACCCAGCCGGCCCAGGCCTCGGCGCGCGCCGGGCCGGCGAAGTCCAGCAGTCCCCAGAAGGCGTCGCCCGTCTCGCGCCAGGCGCGCTTGGCCTGCTCGAGGACGAACCCGGCCAGGGTCAGCGTGACGCCCGAGAGGCCGGCCGCCCAGGCGGCGGCCGTGGTGCCCCAGCGCGTGTAGAGGCCGCCGATGATGACCGCGCCCGACCAGCCCGCGAAGATGGCGCCGGTCAGCGCGAAGAAGAGCAGGATGGCCTGGCTCTGCCGGTAGAACAGGCTGAAGATGAACGCGAACAGCGCCACGCCGACCACGGCCAGCCGCAGCGTGAGCAGGTGCGCCTTCGGCGACAGCGGCCGCTTGCGCACCGGCAGCACCACGTCCTGCACGAAGATGCTGCTCCACGAGTGCATGTAGGTGTTCAGCGTGCTGATCGAGGCGCCCAGCATCAGCGCGGCGAACGCGCCCAGCAGGCCGGGCGGCAGCAGCGCCGCCAGGGTCAGCGGTCCGCGCATCTGGGCGCGCAGCGCCTCGTTCCCGATCCCGTCCAGCTGCGCCTGCACTCCGTCACGCAGGCCGACCCAGTCGGGGTGGTGCAGCACGGTGAAGATCAGGATCGGCACGAAGGTCATGAACATGCCCTGGCCGATGCCGCGCCACATGCCCAGCACGTTGCCCATCTTGCCCTCGTGGGCGGAGCGGGCGGACGTGTTGTAGGCCTGGGTGCCCTGCCAGGACATCGCCCCGTAGAACAGCCCCAGCACGCCGATCAGGAAGTAGGTGACGTTGAAGTCGGCGACGTAGCCCGTGTCGAAGGGGTTGACCTTCGAGAGCCCCGGCGGCGCCTGCATCATCACCGTGGCGACATCGTCCCAGCCCACCTTGAGCATGAGCCAGGCGGCCAGCACCAGGAAGGCGATGTAGGCGAAGACGCCCTGCACGAAGTCGGTGACCAGCACCGAGACGTGGCCGCCCTGCAGGATGAACCACACCGCCGAGCCCAGCGTGATCAGCATGATGAAGGGATACATCGGGACCGCCAGCGGCCCCAGGTGCCACGCCTCCGGCAGGCCCAGGTAGTGGATGAAGAAGCGGGCCTCGACGGCCGGGAAGATGCCGAAGTTGATCAGCCCGGCGCCGAAGGCCACGCTGCCGGCGAAGATGCGGAAGCGCCGGCTGTAGCGGCGCTCGAAGAACTCCGACAGCGTCAGGGCGCGCGTGCGCCGGAAGCGGTAGTTCACCCAGCCGGTCACCGTCACGATCGTCATGAACAGCGACATGCTCAGGCCCCACCAGCCCATGGCGAAGCCCGCCTCGTAACCCATCTCCAGGTTGGCGACGATGGTGATGCCGCCGATGGCGGCGATGCCCGCCGAGACCGTCAGCAGGTAGCGCCCGGCGCTGCGGCCGGCCGCCAGGTAGTCGGCCACCCCGCGCATGTGCCGGCGCGTCAGGAGCAGCGAGCCCATGATGGTCGCGTACATCGCGGCGACGAGGAGCCAGTCCAGCGTGGTCAAAACAGGCGCGGCTCCTCGAGGCGGGGTGAGTCGCCCAGGGTGTGGCCCTCGAGCCGCAGCAGGCGCGCCTTGGTGTCGATGCCGCCGGCGAAGCCGACCAGCGAGCCGCCGCGACCGATGACCCGGTGGCAGGGGACCAGGATGGGCAGCGGGTTGCGTCCGGCGGCCTGGCCCACCGCGCGCGTCGCGGTCGGTTTGCGCAGGGCGCGCGCCACCTCGCCGTAGGTCCTCAGCTTGCCGTAGGGGATCCGCAGCAGCTGCTGCCACACGCGGCGGTCGAAGTCGGTGCCGTGCAGGTCCAGGGGGATCGTGAACTCGCGGCGCTCGCCCACGAAGTACTCGGCCAATTCGTCGCGCAACACGGTGAACGCGCCCGGGTCCTCCTTCAGCGCGACATCCGGACCGAACTGCTGCCGGGCCACGGCATGGGCCTGCGTGTGGTACTCCCAGGCGCGCGGCAGGAACTCCAGCCGGGACAGGCCGACAGGTCCCGCCACCGCCAGCAGCGGGTCCAGCGCCGTTCGCAGGAGCGTGTAGCGCACCATGTTGCGATCGTACCACCGCCGCCGGGGCGGCGCACGGGAAATCGGGAACGCCGGGCGCCGGCGGCCGGCGCCGCCACGGGGGCGTTGCGCGCCCGCGCCGGGTCCGCTAAGCTGAAACCGGACCCGGGTCCGGGCCGTACCTCCCTGCCGGACCCCACCCGCGCGCCGCCCCGCCGGTCCGCGCGGCCACCGACCACGCCTCCCGCCAGCGCGAAGGGAACCAGCCGTGAATCTCCGTCATGTCCTTGCCGTCCTGCTGCCGGCGGCCCTGCTGGCCGCGGCGGCCCCCGCCGCCCGCGCCGCCGCCGCCCCGGCCTTCGACGTGCCCGACCTGAAGTTCGAGAAGTACATCCTGGCGAACGGCCTGGAGGTGATCCTGCACGAGGACCACACCCTGCCCACCGTGGCGGTGAACGTGTGGTACCACGTCGGCTCCAAGGACGAGAAGCCGGGCCGCACCGGGTTCGCGCACCTGTTCGAGCACATGATGTTCCAGGGCTCGCAGAACCACGACAAGGACTACTTCCTGCCGCTGCAGAAGGTGGGCGGGCAGGTCAACGGTTCGACCAACAACGACCGCACCAACTACTGGGAGAACGTCCCGGCCGACCAGCTGGAGCTGGCCCTGTTCATGGAGGCCGACCGCATGGGCTGGCTGCTGCCGGCCATGACGCAGGAGAAGCTCGACAACCAGCGCGACGTCGTGAAGAACGAGAAGCGCCAGGGCGAGAACCGCCCCTACGCCAAGAGCCGCGACCTGCTGCTCGAGCTGATGTACGACGTGGGCCACCCCTACCGGTGGTCGGTGATCGGCAGCATGGAGGACCTCTCGGCGGCCTCGCTGGAGGACGTGTCGGAGTTCTTCCGTCTCTACTACGCGCCGAACAACGCCTCGCTGTGCGTGGCCGGGAGCTTCGACCCGGCGCAGGCGAAGGAGTGGATCGCCAAGTACTTCGGGCCCATCCCGCCGGGACGGCCGGTCGACCGCCTGGAAGGCTGGATCCCCCGCCTGGACGGCGAGCGCCGCGCCGTGGCCGAGGATGCCGTCGAGCTGCCACGCCTCTACCTGCAGTGGCACACGCCGGGCTGGTACCAGGAGGGCGACGCCGAGTTCGACCTGCTGGCGGAGATCGTCGCCTCGGGCAAGACCTCGCGCCTGTACAAGTCGCTCGTCTACGAGAAGCGCATCGCCCAGGACATCTTCTCGATGCAGTCCTCGCGCGAGATGAGCGGCACCTTCAACATCACCGCCACGGCGGCGCCGGGCCACGACCTGGCCGAGCTGGAGGCGGCCATCGACGCCGAACTGGCGCTGCTGCTGGCCAAGGGCGTCACCAAAGGCGAGGTCGACCTGGCCCGCACGCGCCTGCGCGCGGGCGCGGTGCGGGAGCTGCAGCAGATCGGCGGCTTCGGGGGCAAGGCCGACCGCCTGAACCGCTACAACGTGCTGGTGGGCGACCCGGGCTACCTGAAGGCCGACCTGGCGCGCTACGACGCGGCCGACGCGGCCTCGGTCAACGCCTGGCTGCGGCGCTTCATCGATCCCGAGCGGCGGGGCGTGCTGTGGATCGTGCCGCAGGGCAAGCTGGCGGCGGCGCCCGCGACCGGCGACCGCTCGCAGCTGCCGGCGGGCGGCGCCGCGGTGTCCTTCACGCCGCCGACGGTGCAGGAGGCCGCGTTGCCGAACGGCCTGAAGCTGTACCTGGTGGAAAAGCGCGAGCTGCCGCTGGTCGAGGCGCGGCTGGTCGTCCGCGCCGGCTGGGCCGACGACCCGCTGGACCGCCGCGGGACGGCCGCCCTGACCGCCGACATGCTCGACGAGGGCGCCGGGAGCAGGGACGCCCTGGCCCTGTCCGAGGCGGCCGAGTCGCTGGGCGCCGAACTGCGCACCAGCAGCAATTTCGACGGCACGCAGGTCTCGCTGAACGTCCTGCGCGGGCAGCTCGACGCCGGTCTGGCGCTGCTGGGCGACGTCGCGCTGCGCCCCACCTTCCCGGAGGCGGAGTTCGAGCGCCTGCGCCAGAACTACCGCGGCCGCCAGAAGCAGGAGGCCGCGCAGCCGCAGGCCCAGGGTCTCAACGAGTTCCAGCGCCGCTGCTTCGGCGAGGGGCATCCGTACGCGCAGCCGGCGTCCGGCGTCGGCACGCCCGAGTCGCTGGCGGCGCTGACGCGCGCCGATCTGCGCACTTTCCACGGCACCTGGTTCGTGCCGGGCAACGCGGCCGTCGTCATCGTCGGCGATCTCGACCTGGTGGAGGCCACCGCGGCGGTCGGCCGCGTGTTCGGCGGCTGGAAGAGCGCGCCGCTGCCGGCGCGCGTGCCCCTGCCCAAGCCCGATTACCGCGGTCCGCGCGTGGTGGTGATCGACCGCCCAGGCGCGCAGCAGAGCCAGCTGTTCGGCGGCTACGTCGGCCTGGCGCGCGGCGACGCCGACCATCCGGCCTTCGAGGTCGTCAACTCGGCCCTCGGCGGCCAGTTCGCCTCGCGCATCAACCTGAACCTGCGGGAGGACAAGGGCTACACCTACGGCGCGCGCTCGCAGCTGGCGGCCTATCTCCACGCCGGGCTCTTCATGATGACGGCCCCGGTGCAGACGGATGCCACGGCCGCCTCGGTGCGCGAACTGCTGGCGGAGTTGACGGCGATCCGGGGCGAGCGGCCGCTGGCCGGGCAGGAGCTGGCCGACAGCCGCGCCCGGCTGGTCCAGGGTTTCCCGCAGCGGTTCGAGACCTACGGCGGCACCGCGCGCCAGCTGGCCGACCTGCTGCTCGCGGGCCTGACGCCGGCCGAATGGCAGGACTACCGCGGACGCATCGAGAACCTGAGCGAAAGCGACCTGGCCGGCGTGGTCGCGCGCCAGGTGGATCCGTCGCGCGTCGTCTGGGTCATCGTCGGGGACTGGGCCGCGATCCGGGACGACCTGGGCGAACTGGGACTCGGCGAGATCGAGGTCGTGGGAGCGGCGCGCTCCTAGTCGGACCGACGCCGCCGGGCGCCCGGTTGCGGGCCTGGGGGGCCACGGGTATCGTGGCCCCCATGCTTTTCTCACGCCCAAGGATCCGCGTGCGTCCGGGCCGCTTCCAACCGGCGCTGCCGCTGCTGGCGCTTCTGCTGGCGCTGGCGGCCTGTTCGCGCGCGCCGGACGACGGCGCGGCCGCCCGCTCCAAGGCCGCCGCCGGCGACCAGGTCCGGACCGAACCGCCCGCCGCGCCCCTGGTCACGGTGTCCGTGGCGGCCGAACCGGCGACGGCGGCGCCCGGCGGCGCCATCACGTTGATGTGGACGTTCCGCCCGGCCCCGGGCTGGCATCTGTACGGGAACGTCCGCAACGATTCGGGGTTCGCCCCGCGCCAGCGCCTGCAGCTGCCCGCGGGGTGGACGGCCGGGCCGCTGCAGTGGCCGGCGCCCGCGCGCCACGTGTCGGCCGGCGACATCCTCGACCACGTGTACGAGGGCGAGCTGGTGCTGCTGCAGGACGTCGCCATCCCGGCCGCGACGACGGCGGGCCGCGTCACGCTGGGCGCACACTGGGAGTGGCTGGCCTGCCGCGACATGTGCGTTCCCGGGCGGGATTCGCTGACGGTGGCCGTCGAGGTGGCGCCGGGGGCGACGCCAGCCGCCGCACCGTCAGCCCGGCTGGCGGAGGCGCGGGCGCGCCTGCCGCGGCCGCTGCCCGCGGGGCTGGCCCGGGTGGAGCTGGACGGTGCGACGGCGCGGATCGAGCGCGCGGACGGGCGGGCCGGCAATCTGGTCTTCGTGCCCGCGCTCGACTGCGGCGAGCTGGCCGACCTGCTGCGCGAGGGCGCCGGCGCGGCGCTGGCCCTGCGCCTGCTGCCGGCCGACGGCCGCGTGGGGCCGCTGCGCGGCCTGCTGCTGGTCGAGGGCGCCGGCGCCTATGTCCTGGATGTTCCCGCGGTCCCGTGGACCGGAAGCACGACCGACCCGACACCCAACGGAGGCTGACCATGACCACTGCCAAGCGAGTCCTGCCCGTCCTTGTCCTCGTGCTGGCGCCCGTGCTGGCGTTTGCCGCCGCTCCGGCGGCGACGGACGCGAAGCCGGCGCCGGCTGCCGCCGCCGCCGGCGTCAAGCCGGGCGACGCGGCCCCCGATTTCACGCTGAAGGACATCAACGGGGTGGAGCACACCCTGTCGCGGTACCTGGCCGACGGCAAGATCGTCGTGCTCGAGTGGTTCAACCCGGACTGCCCGTTCATCGTCAAGCACCACAAGCTCAACCAGACGATGAACGACACCTACGCCATGCTGTCGCACAAGGGCATGGTCTGGCTCGCCGTCAACTCCGGCGCGCCGGGCAAGCAGGGCGCCGGGCTGGAGCGGAACAAGAAAGCACACGACGAGTTCGCGATGCCGTTCCCGCTGCTGCTGGACGAGGCGGGCACGGTCGGGCGCGCTTACGGCGCCAAGACCACCCCGCACATGTTCGTCATCGGCAAGGACGGCAAGGTGGCGTACACCGGAGCCATCGACGACGACAACTCGCCGACCGTGCCGGGCAAGCGCAATCACGTGATCACCGCGCTGCGGGCGCTGATGGACGGGCGCGAAGTGCCCGAGCCCGTCACCAAGCCCTACGGCTGCAGCGTGAAGTACGCCGACTGAGCCTCGCCGCCGGAACGACAAGGGCCCGGTCCGTGGACCGGGCCCTTCCCATCCTCACCACCCCACCCGTCGACAGCTCAGCGGCGCGACACCCGCGAGCCGGGCAGCCTGGCCGGCAGCATGGCCTCGTCGTGGCAGTCCGTGCACTGCGGCGTGGCCGTCACATCCATCCCCACGTGGCAGTTCGCGCATTCCAGTTCGCGATGGGTTTCGTCCAGCCGCAGCCCGGTGACCGCGTGGTCGAACGAGCCCTCCGCCCAGTGGATGTGGCATTCCGTGCAGCGCCGGCTGGGCTTGCGGAACGCCTGCGGCTCGCCGTGGCAGGTCGTGCAGGCCACCTTGCGGTGGTAGGGCTCCAGCGACCAGCCGGTGGACAGGCGATGGTCGAACTGCGGCTTCGAGTCGTGCGAATGGCAGAACGCGCAGTTCCGCTCGGCGTGACAGGCGCCGCAGGTGACCACGTGGTCCAGCGTGCGCTTCTGCTTGGTGCCGCCGGTGTCGTGGCAGCTGGCGCAGGTGTCGCCGCGATGGCAGTCCACGCAGCGCAGGCCGAACTTCTCGACGTGGTCCTCGTGGTGGAACGTGACCAGTGGACCGGTGGGCTCGGTCGTCTTGTACGTGTACGTCGGCTGCGCCTTGATCAGCGGGTGGCGCGCGCCGACGATGTCGGTCGGGTCGTGCCCGGCCTGGGCTTTCGCGCCGCCGTCCTTGCGCTCGGCCGTCTGCTCGTGGCAGAAGCCGCACGCGTTCTCGTGGCTCCAGTCCAGGTGGCAGTTGATGCACTGCCGGTGGTAGGCGCCCTTGAGCGCGGGCTGCCGCAGATCGCTCGCCGCGCGGGTCGGCTCGTGGCACTGCCGGCAGGGCGGCACCGGACCCGTGGGCGGCGAGTAGTGGTGGCAGTTCGTGCAGCCGCCGGTCATGTCCGACATCTCGGCGTGCAGCTTGTGCGCGAACACGACCGGCCCGTAGAGGTTCGCCAACTGGTCGATGATGACGATCTCGGGACCCTCGTCCGCGCCGTGCTGCCCCTTGAACTGGGCGCCGTGCCGCTGGCACTCCCGCAGGCAGGGGTTGGTGTGGGTCGGCGCCGGGCAGCTGTGGCAGGCCGCGCAGTCCGACCCCGCGGCCGCCGACTGGCCGGGCTTCTTCGCGCCGGGCTTGGCGTGGCCCGGGTCCATCACCTGGGCCGGTCCGGCCAGAGCGGCCGATCCGGTCAGCGCGATCACGCCCGCCAGCACGGCCAGGCGCAGCAAGGCGGCGAACGTCGTCTTCAGGCTACGCATGCGAGGCTCCTTCCTCTTCCGGAAGGATGGGGAACAGGAAGATGAACAGCCGGTAGATCAGGACCAGCAGCGCGATGAAGCCCGCCGTCAGCAGCACCTCGGTCCAGGCCGGGACGTACGGCTTGTCGGCGAAGGGCGGCGTGTAGCCGATGATGAATACGTTGATGCGGTTCAGCGCCACGCCGAGCACCACCATCGCCGCGGCTCCGAACAGCCAGCCCGGCCGTCGCCGCAACTTGTGGCTCAGAAGGATCGCGATCGGGATCAGGACCCCGAACAGGACCTCGATGCTCCACGACACCGAGCGCAGCGAGAACTCCTGCAGGTACTGCCAGGTGCCGCGATTGGCCATGTCGACCACCTTGGCGGCCAGATAGATCGTCAGCAGGAACGGAATCAGGCGCGCGAACGGGCTGAGCACCGGCATCTCGAACGGGCGCTTCAGCGAGCGCGAGGCGAGCATCGACTCGAACACCACCATCGCCAGGCCGACCGCGAACGCCGACAGCAGGAACTGCAGCGGCAGGATCGAGGAGTGCCACAGCGGGTGCAGCTTGCTCGGCGCAATGACCATCAGCGTGCCCAGCGAGGACTGGTGCGCGCAGGAGAGCACCACGCCCATGATGATGAAGAAGTTCATCACCTTGCCGAGCGTGTTGTCCATGATGCGCAGCATCGTCTCGACGAAGCCGTTCAGGCCGCGCAGCAGGCCGGGCAGGTTGACGCGGCCGCGGAACCGTTCGCAGACGATGGGCAGGAACTCGATGTACAGCACCGTCAGGTAGCAGCAGACGCACATGCCGACCTCGAACAGCGCCGAGTTGCCCTGCCACATCGACGGCATCAGCACGTGCCAGATGTTGTAGTAGCGGCCCAGGTCCACGCAGACGCCCAGGGCCACGAACGTGTAGCCGAGCATCGCCGTCAGCAGGGCCGGCCTGACCAGCACGTGGTACTTCTCATGGTGCAGGACGTGGGCGATGAACGCGGACGTGAACCCGCCCGCGGCCAGGGCCACGCCCGTGGCCACGTCGATGCCGATCCAGATGCCCCAGGGGTACTGGTCGTTCAGGTTGGTGACCGCGCCCAGGCCGAAGATCAGCCGCACCGCGAGCACCACCAGGCCGGCGGCGGCCACGACCGCGACGCCGATCACCCCCGGCGTGAAGAAGGGCACGGCCGAGCGGCCGAACAGGGGCGCGGGCCGCTCGTGGTGCGCGGCGTGAGCCGTTGTCGAGGCGGCGCGGGCCGGCTGCGCGGCGACGTCCCAGGCGACATTGCCGTCCAGGCGCTGGCTGCTACCCATGCTGGTCCTCCCCGTCGCGATTGTGCTTGTCGCCTTCGTCCCAATCCTCCCGGCGGCGCCGGTCGGCCGAGGATTTCATGAGCACGGACAGCAGGCCGAAGACCATCAATGGACCGCTGAAGCCGCGGAAGATGCCGTGCTGGATCGTCTCGGTCAGCCGCGCCGGACTCTCGTTCGGCAGCGCCGGGATGCCGCATTCGGTGGCCGGCCGGTCGGCGATCAGCAGCCAGGACGTGCCGCCCACCTCGTGCTCGCCGTAGACCTCGGGATGGTAGCGCTCGGGCTGCCGGGCCAGGCGCTCGTGCGCCAGTTCGAGCAGTTCGTCGCGCCGGCCGAAGAGGATCGCTTCGCGCGGACAGATCTCCGCGCACGCCGGCAGCTTGCCCTGGTCGAGCGTGCGCTCGGGGCACATCGTGCACTTCATGACCTTGGGGGTCAGCGCGTTGTCGTACTCGTAGGCCGGGATCTGGTAGGGGCAGGCCACCATGCAGTAGCGGCAGCCGATGCACTTCCAGGCGTCGTAGGTCACCGGGCCCAGCGGGTTCTTCTCCAGCGCGCCGACGATGCACGCCGACACGCAGGCCGGGTGCTCGCAGTGCATGCACTGCACCTTGACGTCCAGCGGTTGCTCGCGCCAGGCGGGGGCGGGGTACCGGTTGATGACCGTGAAGTGCTCGGCGTCCGGCCGCCGCATCTGGGCCAGCATGCTCTGGTCGTCGCACGACTCGAGCGGGCCGTAGGGCAGCTCGTTCTGCTGCGCGCAGGCCCACTCGCAGCGCCGGCAGCCGATGCACAGCGTCAGGTCCGTCAGCACGCCCACGCGCGCCGGATCCAGCTTCGAGGTCGCGGCGGTGGAGGCCGCGGCGCCCGTGGCGGCCAGGGCGGCGGTGCCGGCGGCCGCGCCGGACAGCTTCAGGAACTCCCGTCTGGTGACCATGCAACTCCTCCCCGGGGGTGCCCGCGGCGCGGCCGATCCTGCGCCGGCGGGGCGATCACACTCAACATCTTGGATTTGTGTTTTCGGGAAGTCAAAGAAAATGTTAATCGTTTGACAGAGCGTCGAGGTGTGATATTCTAAGTCTTTGTTTTAAGGCAAGTTATATTGAAACTCCGAGTCGAAATCTTGGATACAGATAACCCTCGGCCTTCCGCCGGGGTCAAAGGGGCCGGGACGCCGGCGGCGATGCAGGCGCGGGCAGCGGAACAGGCTTCCCGGCCGCGTCGATGTGCACGTAGGTGACCTCCGCTTCGGTCACCGCGACGGTGCCGCCGCCGCCGCGGCGCTCGGCCTCCACCAGCACGCGCACGGTGACCGAGGTGCGGCCCCGGCGGATGGGCTCCGCGTGGAAGGACACCAGGTCGCCGACCAGGACCGGCTCCCGGAAGACCACCCGGTCCATGGCGACGGTGACCACGCGCGCGCAGCCCAGGCGCAGCGCCGCGACGGCTCCGGCCTGGTCGATGTGGCTGAGGATCACGCCGCCGAAAATGGTGCCGTGGTGGTTGGTGTCCCGCGGCATCATCAGCACGCGGATGGCGGCGGTGTCGGGCGGCGGTGTGGGCACGGCGAGCTCCTTGCGTTGGGACCGCGGCGAGCATCGCAGAGACGGTGCCGTATGTCCAGCGGCCCCCCCCGATCGGCCGCGGGCGCCGGTCCCGGAAGTGTCACGAATGAACCCGCGCGTCCATTGAGCGCTGCCCGTCCGGGATTTCGGCCGGCGGACTCCCGACAAAAACACTAGCGGCGGCGGCGCATCCATGAGATCATCTGACCGAACTGCAAGCCGGGCCCGGCCGGGCCCGGTCCCGTGTCGCCCTTGCCCGGCGTCCCGGGTATTGTGCATGGCTGGGTTTGAGTTCTCGTTCCCGTCACGGTCCTGGTGCATCACTTGACACCCATCAGGTCGTTGCCGTGCACAATCCCCGGGGCGTCGCGCGCAGCCGGCCGGCGACAGCGCGGGGGAGCCTGTCCGTGAGTCATTCCTGCCTGGTCACCGGCGGCGCCGGCTTCATCGGCAGCCACACCTGCCTGGAGCTGCTGGCAGCCGGCTACGACGTGACCGTCGTGGACAACCTCGAGAACGCCAGCGAGGAAAGCCTGCGCCGCGTGCAGGACCTGGCCGGCCGCGCATTGGACTTCCACCGGGTGGACATCCGCGACGCCGCGGCCATGCGCCGCGTGTTCGCGGGCCGGCGCTTCGACGCGGTCATCCACTTCGCCGGCCTGAAGGCCGTGGGCGAGAGCAGCCGCATCCCCGTGCGCTACTACGACAACAACGTCGCCGGCACGCTCGAGCTGCTGAAGGTCATGGAAGAGCATGGCTGCCGCCGGCTGGTGTTCAGCTCGTCGGCCACCGTCTACGGCGATCCCGCGCGGGTGCCCATCACCGAGGACTTCCCGCTGTCGGCCACCAATCCCTACGGTCGCACCAAGCTGTTCATCGAGGAGATCCTGCGCGACCTCTGCGCCGCCGACCCGCGCTGGACGTGCGTGCTGCTGCGCTACTTCAACCCGATCGGCGCGCACCCAAGCGGCCGCATCGGCGAGGACCCGCGCGGCCTGCCCAACAACCTGATGCCTTACGTGATGCAGGTGGCGGTGGGGCGCCTGGCCGAAGTGAGCGTCTTCGGCGACGACTACCCGACGCCCGACGGCACGGGCGTGCGCGACTACATCCATGTCGTGGACCTGGCCCTCGGGCACCTGGCGGCGCTGGACCGCCTGGGCGGCCTGTCGGGCTGCGTCCCGGTGAACCTGGGCACCGGCCGCGGCTACTCGGTGCTCGAGATGGTGGCCGCGGCGGCGAAGGCGTCCGGCCGGCCGGTGCCGTACCGCGTGGTGGCGCGGCGGCCGGGCGACGTGGCGACGTGCTATGCCGACCCGGCGCTGGCCGTGCGCCTGCTGGGCTGGCGCGCGCAGCGGGACATCGAACAGATGTGCGAGGACCACTGGCGCTGGCAGGCCGCGAACCCCGACGGTTATGGCGACGCCTGAGACGCCCACCCCGCGGATATGCTATGATCTTCCCGTCGGTCGTCGCCGTTCCCGCGCCGGGACGTGACCTGGCCGTCGGGGAGCGGACCCGCCCTTGTCCAGGCTCGTGATCCGAAGCGACCTGCGGTTCTGGCTGCCGGTGCTCCTGGCCGCTTCGGCGGTCTGGGCCGGCTGCCGCCCGCTGCCGCCGACCGCCCCGGGAGAACCGGCCCCGCGCGCCGCCGACCCGGCAGCGGCCGCGGGCGGGAACCAGGCGGCGCTGCCGGCCGCCGACGTTCCCGACCTCGGCCGGGTCGCGGCCGCCTGGTGCCCGGACCTGGACCGCGACGACTGGTCGCAGAGCGCCGGCTGCACGCCGCGGGACTGCGTCGAGACGCTGCACTTCGCCCATCCGGACACCGGCTGGTGCGCGCACGGCGCCGACCTGGTCTTCGACCCGCCCGACAACGTCTGGGCCGGCGACTTCGCCATGCTCGCCGACGGCCCGCTGGGCGAGGGCGGGCTGCTGCACGCGATCTACATCGAGGGACCCCTGTGGACCTGGTACCCCCAGACCCAGGGCAAGAGCTTCGGCCACGCCGTCTCGCCGGACGGCGTGACCTGGCAGCAGCTGCCCGACGCCCTGACGAACGCCCCCGCCTCGGACTGGGACCGCGACCACGTCTGGGCGCCGTCGATCGTGCTCAACCCCGCGGACGGCCTGTGGTGGATGTTCTACGCCGGCGTCACGCGCAACCCGCAGACCGGCTTCCACGAGGAGCGCATCGGCGCGGCCACCAGCAGCGACCTGGTGAACTGGCAGCGCGTGACGGCGGGCGGCTGCGACGGCATGAGCGGCCCCGGCTGCCTGCTCGACGCGGACTGGGACTGGACCGCCTGGGACCAGCCCCACGAGTGGACGCGGCAGTGCCGCGACCCGTTCGTGATCGCCGACCCGGCCACCGGCCTCTGGTACATGGCCTACACGACGACGCCCGGGCCGTTCCGCTGGACGCAGGTGATCGCCCTGGCGCGCTCGGACGACCTGGTCCACTGGACCGATCTGGGTCCGATCGCGCTGACCGAGGGTCCGAAGGCGGAGTCGCCCGTGCTGCTGGTCCGCGACGGCCGCGTGCACCTGATCTGGACGCTGGGCGATGACGGCGGCATCGGCTACACCAGCGCCGCCGGCTTCGAGACCGGCGACTGGCGGGCGCCGCACGCGATTCCCGGCTCGGAACGCGGCCTGCAGGTGGCGCCCGAGGTGATCGACATGGGGCCGTGGCTGCTGCTCGGCTACGTGAAGGAAACCCTGCGCGACCTGCGCTTCCGCGCGCTCCGCTTCGGCCCCGACGGCCTGCCGGAGCAGCTGCCCATCGCGCCGTTCGGCTGTCGGTGGGTGGGGGCGGCCAACGTGCACCCGGGCGCGCCGGAGGTGGACAACGGCGTGGACGACAACTGCAACGGCCTGGTCGACGAGCCGGCCGGGCCGTGCCCCGACGGCGACGGCGACCTCTACGGCGCGCCGGGCAGCGCCTTCTGCAGCCGGCTGGCCACCGACTGCGACGACACGGACCCGGCGGTCCACCCCGGCGCCCCCGAGATCTGCGGCAACGGGCGGGACGACGACTGCGACGGCGTCATCGACGATCCCGAACAGTGCCGGCCGCGCTGGGGGCTGCCCCTGATCGCCGTCTACTGAGCGGACGGGCCGCCCGGGCTATTCCGCGAACTCCGCCGCGATGTCGTTGTCGACCACGTAGATGCACATCTCGCGCGCGCCCTTTTCCGTGTAGCCGAAGCGGTCGCTCAGGTTCGTGAGCAGGAAGGTCACGTCGGCGCGGATGCGCTTGTCGTAGGTGCGGAAGTCGTCGGTGCCGTAGTCCTTCAGCGCGCGCCGGAAGTTGGCGTTCTTCAGGAACGGTTCGAGCACCTTCTCCTTGAGGTGGAACACGTAGCGCTTGTGCAGGTCGGCGAACAGCTTGGTCTCGCGGATGTCCCGCCCCTCGACCATGATCTCCTGCGTCAGCGTCGCCGAGGTGTACTCGCGCTGCGTCGCCTCCCGGAACTCCAGGCGTCGTCCCTCGCGCACGCCCGTTCCCAGCAGGCGGTCCTCGATGGCGGCCAGGAAGGGCCCCGTGATCTCCAGCTTCTCGCCCGTGAACGAGCAGACGGCGGTGGTGCCCGTCTCGTAGTTGAGGGCGAACATGTAGTTCATGATGTCGCGCGCGATCTGCTCCTCGTTGTAGTAGTAGAGCGACTCCTTCACTTCCTGCAGGATCTGGTAGTTGTACATCCGCCGCAGCGAGTCCAGGAACCCGGCCGGCAGCTGCTTGGCCAGGTCCGGCCGCGCGCGCGTGAAGAACGCGCACAGAGTGTCCATCGTGATCAGCTGGTCCTCGCGCGCGTGCGCCGAGTAGAGGTCGTGGAAGATGTCGATCGCGTCGCGCCCGCTGAACCCGCGGTGACCCTCGGTCTCGGCCTCGGCGATGATCTTGCGGCGTCGCTTGGCCGTGAAGCCGCGCCGGTCGTCCTCGTCCAGCCAGGAGGGGATCAGGCCGGTGTAGATCGTCATCTTGAGCAGGTGCAGGTTCTCGTCGCAGTAGAGGCGGTACTTCTTCGGGTCCCCGATCCAGTCCAGCATCGCCGGCGACTTCTCGTTCAGCCGGCTCGAGATGATGACGCGCGCGAAGTTCTCCAGCACGCGGGGCAGGAAGCTGTCCTCGATGTGCTTGCCGAAGATGGCCTTGTAGATCTCGACCTCGGTCGCCGAGTCCAGCACGTAGGAGATGTTGATGAACTCGATGCGGTCGGTCAGCGACTGGAAGCCGTGGATGTTCTTGTTGTCCTCGGGGTTCATGACGCCGAGGAACAGCGAGTTCACGCGTTCCTCGATCTCGTCCACCTTGTGGACGCCGTCGCTGATGATGTTGTGCAGTTCGAAGAGCCGGTCGCGGTTGTGGCCCTTCAGGTCCATCAGCGCGTAGATGCCGTTGTTCGTGCGCGCGTAGCGGGAGAACAGGTAGCGCACCTGGTTGCTGTCCTGCAGCAGGGCGCTGATCCGCCGCTGCAGCAGCGGGTTCGTCATGACCGGCGTGCGCGCCGTGCGGTCGCCGGGGTTGAAGACGCTGACGCCCTCGCCCAGGCGCCGGTCCATCTGGTAGGGCCGGGCGTGGATCATGGCGAAGACGCGGTCCGGGTCGCCCAGCTTGTGCAGCAGCGCCTGGTAGAGCGAGGAGCAGATGGTGCACGGCAGGTCGCGGAAGACCCAGTCGTACTCCTTGTTGTAGGACAGGTTCCACTTGAACTCGTCGTTCTCGAACAGCAGGTCGAAGAACGCCGGACGCTGCTCCTTGGGCACCAGCAGGATCGGGTTGTCGTGGCTGGGGCAGGGCACCTCGACGTGGCTGAGCCGCGGCGAGAGGCGATGGGCCTCGGCGGCCTCGCGCAGCCCGGCGCCGTCGCCCGTCGGCTCCAGGAGCGCCGCCAGGCGCTCCAGCACCGAAGGCGCGTCCAGGTCGGCGTGGTCGCCCAGGGCCTGGCGGTCCAGGCGCCAGACCACCTCGTAGCGCAGGCCGGCCTCGCTGGCGGCGTATTCCTCGAAACGGCGCAGGAGGTTGTTCAGGAAGATCGACTTGCCGCAGCCGGGCGGGCCGTCGAACATGAAGATCTTGTTCTGCTGGGCGCCGCCGCGGAAGGCGTCGATCATGTTCATCATCCGGTTCGCGAAGATGCGGTCGGCGAAGAACGGCTGGTCGGTGTTCTCCACGAACAGGCGCCGGAAGTCGTAGGCGATGAAGTTGATGGACTCGGGATCCTCGGGGTACTCGTCGAAGCCCTCGCCCACGTAGGCGCGCACCATGTCGTGGAAGACCTGGTGGACGTTCCGGATCAGGCGCTCGGGGTGGGCGCGCAGCAGCTCCAGGAACTGGACGAACGGCACCGACTGGGAGCGGTCCAGGCCGCGCTGCCCGGCGTGCAGGGCCGACATCGCCTGGCTGATGGGGTCCCGCGTCACACCAGTCCCCGGCTCAGCTTGCGGTCCTTCATGGTGTAGCGCACGCGCTGCCATTGGATCTCCGCTTCCTCCGGCGCCTCGACCGTGGGCGCCAGTCCCGGCAGGGTCGGCTGCTTCTGGTCCGCCTTCTTGATCCCCTTGACCTCGGTCGTCTCCAGGTGGACCTTGTCGCCCCACAGGAATTCGAGGCCCAGCAGCGTGTTGTGGATGTATTCCTTGACCAGCGGCTTGCCCTCGAAGACGTGCTGCAGGCTGAGCTCGCCGTCCCTTCCGTCGGTCGCCTCGACCATGACCAGCGGCGGGTGGTAGAGCTGGTCCAGCAGCATCTGCCGGTAGTCGGCCGCCTTGCGGCTCTTGACGTACCACCGCCAGACCATCCGCTTCTCGTCCAGGACGCGGTCGGCCACGAACAGGTCGTGGCGGTCCGTGAAGTCCTGCTCGACGAACGTGTTGACGAACAGGAAGTCGTTCAGGTTCTCCCGCACGCTGAAGATGAACTCGCGGCCGCCGCCGGCGCCGCTGTCGAACCGACGCCGCTGGTCCGCGTCCAGCAGGTGAAGGAACGCGCGGCTGTAGCGGCCCTTGGCGGCCGCCTCCTCGATGAAGTAGAACAGGCGCATCCCCAGGGCGTAGGGGTTCAGGCCCACGCGCGGCATGGCGGTGACGGCGGCGTTGACGCGGGCGAAGTCCACCTCGTGGCCGGCGATGCGGTCGTCGCGCATGAACAGCGTCTCGTGCCAGTAGCTGGCCCAGCCCTCGTTCATGATCTTGGTGCGGATCTGCGGCTGGAAGTAGAGCGAAGTGTTGCGGACGATCTCGACGATCGTCTTCATCCACTTGTTCTCTTCGCGGTTCAGGAACTCCGAGTGCTCCAGCACGAACCGCATCACGTCGCGCTGCGCGCGGGCGCGGGGGCGGCGCGCCGTCTCGAACATGGCGCGGAACACGGGGTGGCGGGACTGGACCGCCATGAAGAACACGTCCTCGCCGGGGGGGGCGGGGCGCCGGCGGGCGGCGGGGGTG
>CAYNPY010000040.1:30431-32221 GCA_964399195.1 uncultured Fibrobacteraceae bacterium | reverse complement strand
TGGAGTACTGGCGCTGGTGGGTGGTCCACCTGTGGGTGGAGGGCTTCTTCGAGGTCTTCGCCACCGCGGCCATCGCCTTCGTCTTCGCGCGGCTGGGGCTCATCAAGGAGAGCCACGCCGGCGGCGCGGTCATCGCCTCGAGCGCGCTGTTCCTGTTCGCCGGCATCCCCGGCACGTTCCACCACCTGTACTTCAGCGGCACCCCGGTCTCCATCATGGCCATCGGCGCCACGTTCAGCGCCCTCGAGGTGGTGCCGCTGGTGCTGGTGGGCCTGGAGGCGTTCCAGACCTGGCGCCTGCAGCACGCCGCGCCCTGGGTGCGGAAGCTGCGCTGGCCGATCACGTTCTTCGTCGGCGTCGCGTTCTGGAACCTGGTGGGCGCCGGCGTCTTCGGGTTCATGATCAACCCGCCCATCGCCCTCTACTACATGCAGGGCCTGAACACGACGCCCGTGCACGCGCACTCCGCCCTGTTCGGGGTCTACGGGCTGCTGTCGATCGGGCTGGTGCTGCTGGTGGCGCGCCGGCTGACCGGCGAGCTGGCCTGGAAGGAGCGTCCGCTGGCGATCGCGTTCTGGTGCCTGAACGTCGGCCTGGCGCTGATGATCGCGCTGAGCCTGCTGCCCATCGGCCTGGCGCAGGCGGTGGCCAGCGTGGACAAGGGCCTGTGGTACGCCCGCAGCGCCGAGTTCCTGCAGCAGCCGTGGATCGAGACGCTGCGCTGGCTGCGCATCGTGGGCGACACGGTGTTCCTGGTCGGCGTCGGCAGCTTCGTCTGGTTCATGGCGGGGCTGAAGTTCGGCTGGAGCCTCGAGCGCGGCGGGGCGCGCTCGGCGGCGCGGGCCGAGCTTGGCGGCGGCGCGTCGGCGCGGACCTGATCGCGGGGCCGAGCCGGCACCCTGCCGTCCCGACGACGAGGACGCCGTCCGCCCGGGCGGCGTCCTTGTCCATGGATCGCCGGCGTCGCCGGCCGCAAAGGCCCCAGGATAGGCCGCATCCGGCCATAACGGACGATCCCGGAATCTTCCTTGCGGCGCCGGCCCGAAAGGGGTCATATTCGCGACAGTGCGAATCCGGACTCGCCACCGGAATCAACACACATCGAAAGGGGACCGTGATGAAGAGGTTCGTGGTCATGTGCCTGGCGCTGTGCGCCTGCCTGGCGTCGGTGAGCGCGCCCGCGCTGGCCATCGAGAAGGGAACGGGCGAACTGGGTCTGTTCGGCCGCGTCTCGTTCTTCGATCCGGCGCTGAACATCCAAGACTGGAGCGGCTTCGGCGCCCGCGCCGGCTATTTCCTGATGGACAATCTGGCTCTCGAGGCCGATCTGTCCTACACCAGCACCGACGGCATCATCACCGACGGCCTGCGCCAGGACGTGAGCGTCATGCCGTTCCACGCCCGCCTGAACTGGCACCGCCCCTACGGCGAGAACACGCACCTGATGGTCGGCGCGGGCTACGTGCACACCGAATACGGCGATGAAGCCAATGCGTCCGGCGACGGCGCCGGCCTGCTGCTCGGCTTCCGCTACAAGACGTCCGAGAAGCTGTCGTTCCGGTTCGAGGCCACGGCCGACTGGTACGCCGACACGGACTTCACGACGAAGGAAGACCACGTCGACTACGGCGTGCAGTTCGGCTTCAGCGGCCTGTGGGGCGGCGGCCCCGGCGACAGCGACAAGGACGGGGTCACCGACGACCTGGACAAGTGCCCCGGCACGCCGAAGGGCGAGAAGGTCGACGCCCACGGCTGCCCGCTGCCCAAGGACAGCGACGGCGACGGCGTCA
>CAYNPY010000040.1:4653-30331 GCA_964399195.1 uncultured Fibrobacteraceae bacterium | reverse complement strand
CGGCTGCCCGCTGCCCAAGGACAGCGACGGCGACGGCGTCATCGACAGCCTGGACAAGTGCCCCGGCACGCCGGCCGGCACCAAGGTCGACCGCAACGGCTGCCCGCAGTTGTTCGAGGAGACCAAGACGTCGCTGGTGCTCGAGGGCGTGAACTTCGACACGGCGAAGGCCGACCTGACGCCGGGCGCCATCGAGGTGCTCGACCGCGTCGCGGTCAGTCTGGCCGCCTACCCGGAGATCCGCGTCGAGGTGGCCGGCCACACCGACAGCAAGGGCTCCCGCGCCTACAACGTGCGCCTGTCGCAGAAGCGCGCCGAGGCCGTGCGCGACTACCTGGTCGGCAAGGGCATCGCCGCCGACCGCATGGTGGCCAAGGGTTACGGCCCGGACAAGCCGATCGCGACGAACGACACCGAGGAAGGCCGCGCGCAGAACCGCCGCACGGAGTTGAACAAGCTCTAGGCGCGGCGCGGACGCCTCGCGGTTTCGCTGATGGGGCGGCCCTCATGGGAGGGCCGCCCTGCTTCGTGTGGTTGCATGCCCAATCCGGAGTTGTCGGCTCTCCATGCTGCGGCGCTGAACGAGCCGCGGCGGATTGACCGCCGCGCGCGCCTGTGATTGAATCCTCGCCATCATCGTGGACGGGCACCGTGTCGACATACGCGAGCATGGCCGGTCCACCATCGCAAGGAGATGCCCATGAGACGACCTCCCATCTTTCTTCCCACTCTTCTGGCCCTGGTGCTGCTGGCGAGCATGGCGACGGCGGGCCTCGACAACAAGACCGACAGCTTCGGTGTCTACTTCGACACGGCGGGGAACACCAACTGCGTGAGCGTTGGTCCGTTCGTGCCGACACCTGCCTACCTGCTGCTGATGAACCCCAGCTCGGCAACCAACGGCTTCGAATGCACGGTCACCCCGGTAGGCACCCCGCACTTCATCCTCTCGACGACCTTGGGCGGCACCGGCGCCCTGGACGTGGATGCTTCTGCCAATGGCTTCGCCGTCGGAGCCGCGGCCAACTACCCCGTGGTGAGCGGCGCGTGCGTGCTGGTGACCTGGAGTATCATGCTCCAGGCGCCGGGCCAGCTCGAATTCTACATCACGCAGGCCTCGATTCCTTCGATGCCAGGCGGCCTGCCGATCGTCACCGGCGACGGCATCCTGCGCCAATGCCCTGTCTACACCTGCGACGTCACCCTGCCCGTGGCCCGCATCAACGGCCCCGTGCCGACAACGGCGTGCGATCCGCCCGCACGCTACGACTACAGCATCGACATCACCGCCGGCACGTCCACGTTGCAGGACACCGCGATCCGCGCGGCCACTGCCGTGGACGCCACCGACGGCTACGACGGCGGCATCGACATCCCCAAGCCGACGCCGCCCCCGGCCGGCTACGTGCAGGCCAGCTTCACGCATCCGGGCTGGCCGCTCGGGCCGCGCTTCGCCACCGACGTGCGCGGCCGCTTCGATCCCCTGCTCGAGTACAAGACGTGGGAGTTCATGGTCGAGACCGACCGCAGCGGGAACGTGACGCTGGCGTTCGCGCCCGACTTCGACGCTTCCGAGGTGATGCATTTCTACCTTCGCGACGTCACGACGGGTCTCTACCACAACCTGTTCCCGTCGCTCACGCACGTGTTCACGAACGATGGTCAGCCCAACACGCGGCGTTTCGAGCTGATCGTCGGCGCCGCGCCGATTCCCCCGCCGCTGGACCCGGCCAGCCGCGCCCTCACGCCGGGGTGGTCGCTGGTCGGCCTGCCGCTGGTGCCCGGCTCGGGCGCCACGGTGGACGGTCTGCTGACCGGGCCGTCGCCCGGCAACGCCTACGCCTACGACTACCCGGGCGGCAGCTACCGCCTGCTCGAAGACGCCGCGCCCGTCGCCCAGGGCACCGGCTACTGGCTGGCGACAGACGCTGCGTTCAGTTGGACGATGACCGGCACGCGCAATCTGGACGGCGTGACGGTGCCCCTGCGGGCCGGCTGGAACCTGGTCGGCAACGCGATCTGGTTCACGGGACCGCGGAACGGCCTGCGGGTGATCCACGGCGGGAACACCTACACCTGGACGGTGGCGGCACAGATGGGCCTGGTCTCGGCCTCGGTGCAGGGCTATGACCCGACCACCGGGGCCTACCAGGACACGGCTGATCTGCGGCCCTGGCACGGCTACTGGATCAATGCGCTGGTCGAGGGCGTCTCGGTCCAGTTCTACTGGGGCCACTTCGTGCCGCTGCCGACGGCCGCCGGCGAGAAGGTCCGCCTGGACCCCGACGACGATTCCTGGCAGTCGGAACTCGTGCTGGAGGACGCCGCCGGGCAGCGGCGCTCGATCACGATCGGCATGCATCCCGAGGCCACGGCTGGCTTCGACGCCGTGTACGACAGTCCGCTGCCGCCGCCGTCGCCGGCAGGTGGTCCGCGCCTGCTGTTCGACCGTCCCGAGTGGGAGCTGGCCGCCGGCCGCGCCATGGCGCGCGACATCGTCAATCTGCGGGACGAGGTGACGTCGTGGCGCATCGTCGCGCGCTCGCCCAATCCGGGTCGCGCGTTCCTGCTCTGGGATCCCGCCGACTGGCCCGACGGCGTCGACTTCCAGCTCTACCTGCCCGGCGAGAACCGCGTGGTCGTCATGTCGATGCGTCAGGCGACGTCCTACCCGCTGATGTTGGGAACGAAAGACGTCGAACTGGTGATCCGCACGCCGGACCTCACGTCCGGGACCGACGCGCCGGCGCTCGGCGATTACCGGCTGGCGGTGTCGCCGAACCCGTTCAACCCGCAGACCACGGTGTCCTTCGACCTGCCGGTCGCCGGCAGCGCCGAAGTGCGCATCTACTCGGTGCGGGGAGAGCTCGTGTCGGTCCTCGGCGACCGCCATTACGAGGCCGGGCACCACCGTGAAACCTGGTCCGGCACCGACCGTCGCGGGCGCGACGTGCCGAGCGGCACCTATTTCGCCCGCCTGTACATGGATGGGCGCCCACAAGGCGCCGTAACCCGGATGAGCCTGGTCCGGTAAACGGGCCGGCGTCCACCTGCCGCCCGGTCGCTCCCGCAGAGCGGCCGGGCGGCTCGATTGACTCCCGCCCGCGAGTGTGGTTTACTCTTCCGCGCATCGCTGGTCCGACATTCTTGGACTCCGGGAACGACACGATCATGCGCATCGCATTCGGGATACTGCTCATGGCTCTCCTCGTTCCGACTCTGCCCTGCGTGGCGACGACGGCGCGGGCGCAGGAGTTGACGTTCGAGATCCAGGTCACGATCGGGGGAACGGGCTCCGATTGGCACGCGTTCGGGCTGCGCGAGGACGCCCTGCAGGGCATCGACGCCTGGGACCTGCCCGAGCCGCCGGCGCCGCCCGGCGCCACCTTCCGTTCGTACCTGTCCATGTTCGAACCCCTGGCGGGGCTGCCCAACCGCTGGCTGCACGACTTCCGCCCCGTCAACAGCATCACGCTCGACCGCGTCGAACTCTGGCAGTTGACGATCGAGTCCGCAGCCGTCGGCAGTACCTGCCGCATCGACGTGCGCGCGCGCGATCCGATCGGTATCCCGTACGAGTTGTATTTCTTCGGACCGGGCCTGTACTACACGCCGCTGCAGGCGCCCGCCTCCGTCTCATTCCCCATCACCGCGCCGGCCATGACGCAGTTCTTCGAGTTGCGCCTGGACGAGAGCGTCGCCACGACACCCACCACCTGGGGAGGCGTCAAGAGTCTGTTCCGCTAGTCTCGGATCTCGCCCACGTTCGCACCAAGCCCCCTTGGGGCTCCATAGGGACATTGCAACGAGGAGGCCGTGATGCGCCGCTCGTCGATGTGGTTCGCGCTTGCCATCCTGGCCGTGCTGGGAGTCAGCCAGCCGGTCCAGGCCCAGCTCTCCTGCTCGTCGCCCGATCTCGTGGCGTTGGTCTTCGACAACGGCGATGTCAACCTCACACCATCGCTGTACACCCCGTTTAACATGCACTTGGTGCTGCTGAATCCCAGTCTGCCTGGCGCCGATGCCTTCGAGGTTCAGGTGTGGCTGCCGGGATTTGCGAATCGTCTGTTCAAACTCAGCGAAACTCTGCCACCCGGTTTCATCAATGTCGGGGATCCCAGCGGCGCCGACTTCTGGAACTACATCGTGGGCTTCCCGACGCCCCTGCCCCCGCTGAACGGGCGGATCACGCTCGCGACCTGGAGCCTGATGGCTCATAGCAACTCCGGTCAGTTTGATATCTACCTGCGACCGGTCGCCATCCCCTCGATCCCCGGCCACGCCGCCTACAACTACACCGATCAGGGCAATCCACAGCTGCAGCGCATGTACTCCGTCGCCGGCGACTACACCGACCCGGCCGCGCGCCTGTGGCCGGAGACGCCCCTGATTCACTGCCAGAGCTCGGTCGTGCCTGATTTCACGGTGACCATCACCGGCGAAGGCGAACAGATCGTCGCCGGCGCGGCCGCCAACGCCACCGACAATTTCGACGCCGGTGTGGACCTCCCTGACGCGACGCCGCTGCTGACCTTCCCGCGCCCGGCCTGGGGCGGGAACTTCCAGCGCGACATCCGCGGCGCCTACGACCCGACGCAGGCCTTCAAGACCTGGACCTTCCTGGCGTCGCCGGCCGCCTCGGCCTCGGATGACAACCAGGTCGACCTGGAGTTCTCGCCCACGTTCGGCGCCGAGTCCGGAATCCCGCTCCTGCTGCGGGACCATGTCACCGGGAACACGATCGACCTGCGGCAGTCGAGCCTCTACTACAGCTACACGGGCGCCGGCTCCCGCATGTTCGACCTGACCATCGGCTCGGCGACCCCGCCCCTGCCGACACTGGTGATCGACATTGCGGTCGCCTGCGGCGTCTACTCGGATCCCCTGACGCGCGCGGCGACCGATGCCAATGCGACGGACGGCTTCGATCTCGGCTTCGACTTCCCCGAACCTTCGCCGCCGCCCGGCAACTACGTGTCGGCGTCGATCGAGCAGAGCGGCTGGCCGCTGGGGCCCCGGTTCAGCTCGGACGTGCGCGCCCTCTTCGACCCCGACTCGTCGTCGCGCGTCTGGCCGCTCCTCGTCGAGACCGATCGCTCGGGCTCCGTGGTCCTTTCGTTCGCGCCGAACTTCGGGGCCCTGGACGGGATCGGCCTGCAGCTGCGCGACCTGTTCACCGGGCAGACCTACGACCTGTTCCCGTCGTTGACCTATGTGTACCAGAACTTCGGCTCCCCATCGGCAAGGCATTTCGAACTGATCGTCGGCGCGTCGGCACCGCCGGAACTGGTGCCGACGTTCCGTTACCTGCCGGCGGGCTGGTCGATGGTCGGCCTGCCGTTGGCGCCGCCCGCGGGCGACGACACCATGGGCGAGGTGCTGCTCGACCCGTCGCCGGGCTACGCCTATGCGTTCACGTTCCATCGCTATCTGGGCTACCAGTCGGTTCCGGCCACTGCGACCGCCCGCCCCGGCACCGGCTACTGGCTGGGCACGTCGGCCGGGTTCAACTGGACGCTGAACGGCACGCGGCCGCTCGACGGCGTCAACGTGAGCCTCAGCAACGGCTGGAATCTCGTGGGCAACGCCAACTGGTTCCCCGCTCCCTTCGAGGGCCTGCGCGTCATCCACGCGGGCACCACCTATGACTGGCTGTCCGCGGTCGCTGACGGCCTCGTGTCGGCGGACGTGCAGGGCTGGAATCCCACGTTGGCCGCGTACTACGTCGCGGTGGACCTGCAGCCCTGGCAAGCCTACTGGATCAACGCCCTGACCGATGACGTCACGCTGCGTTTCCAGTGGCAGAACTTCATGCAGATCCCAGCCCGGCTGGCCGCGCCGCCTCCGGCGGCCAAAGCGGGGACCGCTTCCTGGCAGTCGGACATCAAACTCACGGACGCCCAGGAACGGACGCAGTTCATCACCTTCGGCGTCGACGCCGCGGCCTCCGCCGGTTTCGATGCGATGTTCGATCGGCCCCAGCCGCCGGCGGCCCCCGGCGGCGGCCCGTCGCTGTCGTTCCAGCACCCGGAGTGGGAGCTGGCCGCGGGCGCCTCCTTCACGCGCGACCTGGTGGGTCCCGGCGACGAACCGGTGCGCTGGACGGTGGCCGTCTCCTCGCCCACGCCCGGAACGGCGACGCTCAGTTGGAACCCCGCGGACTGGCCCGAGGGCACGGACTACCAGCTCTACTTCCCGCACGAGAACCGCGTGGTCCTGATGTCGATGCGGGCGCGGACCAGCCTGGAGATCGAAGTCGGACCGCAGCCGCTGACGGTGGTCGTTCGCACGCCGGACATGACCTCCGGCGTCGACGACACGCCGCAGGCCGGCGACTACTCGCTCACTGCGCAACCGAATCCCTTCAATCCGGCGACGACCGTGTCGTTCAACCTGCCCCAGCGGGGACGCGCCGAGGTGCGCATCTACTCGGTCCGCGGCGAGCTCGTCGACATCCTCGGCGGGGGCGACTACGAGGCCGGCCTGCACCGCGAGGTGTGGCGCGGCCGCGACCGCGCCGGGCGTGACGTGCCGAGCGGCGCCTACTTCGGCCGCCTGCATGTCGACGGCCGCCCGCACGGGCAGGTCGTTCGCATGAGCCTGGTGCGGTGACGGCGGCTCGCGCCGTTCTGTGTCTGCTGTCCCTGGTGCTGCCCGTCGCCCTGTGGCCGGGCAGCACCGCTTACGAATCCGCCAAGCTTCTGCTCTGGGCGTGGGCGGCGGCCGCCTGGCTGGTGATCGCGGCGCTGGCGGCCGCCCGCGGACGCGTCGGCCCGGCCCCGGTGCGCGGCCTGGTCGTGGCCGGCTTGGCCATGATCGCGGTCCAGGCGCCGGCGCTGGCGCTGGCCGACTCGCCCCACCTGGCCGGGCGCGCGCTGCTCTGGTCCGCGGTGTGGTGGCTGACCGCGACGGTGGTCGCCGCAACCGCGCGCGAGACGCGGCACCGGCAGCGATTGCTCGCGTGCGCCACCGCCGGCGCAGCCACGACCTGCGGCGTGGCGCTCCTGCAGTTGGCCGGCGTGGCGCCCGCTCCCGCGAATCCGTACGTGCCCGTCGGCATCGGCACGCTCGGCAACGAAAATTCCGTGTCCGAGCTGGCCGCCGCGTGGTTGCTGCCGTCCCTGCTGCTGCCGCTGTCGATGCGGCGCCGCGCCTGGCGAGCCGTCGGCCTCCTGCCGGCGCTCGTGATGGCCGCGATGCTGGCGGCCTCGGACGCCGCGGCCGCCCGCGTCGGCGCGGCGGCGGCCGTGGCGTTCGCGCTGGCCGGAGAGGCGATGCTGCGTTCGCGACGACCCGACCGGGTTCCCCTCCTGCTGGGCGCGCTGGTGAGCGCGGGCGCCCTGGCGGCCGGCGTCCTCGTGTCGCAGGTCCAGCGCGGCGGTCCGCTCGCCTCAAACCAAGACCTGCTCTCCGCGCGCGTGCTGGCGGCGAACCACGGCGCCGAGCGTCGCGCCGATTGGCTGGTCGCGAGCGAGTTGTGGCGGCGCGCTCCGCTGACCGGCTGCGGCGCCGGAAACTACGGCGTGAACTGGCTGCGGACCCGCGCGGACCTGGCGGTTGCGGGTGATTTCCCCGCCCCTGCCGGCGGCGCGCCCGTCGCCACGCGCGCGCACAACGAATACCTGCAGTGGACCGCGGAGACCGGCTGGGCGGGCGTGGTCTGGCTGGCGGCGGTGGTCGTCGCGGGGTTCCTCGCTTGGTCGCGCGCCTGGCGCGCGGCGGCGAACCGCGCGGAGCGTCGCTCGCTGCTGTTCACCGCGGCCGGCGTGATCGCGGTCGCGGTCATGGCGCTGGCGGCGTTTCCGGCGCACCTGCCGGCTTCGGGACTCTCGTTGGCGCTGCTGGTCGGCCTGTCCCGTCCCGCGGCCGCCATGGCGCCGCCAGGCAGGCGCTTTCCACGCTGGTGCGCGGCGCCCCTGCTGGTCGCCGGCGCGCTCCTGGCCGTCGCCGGCGCGCGCGTGTTCCACGGCGACCTGCTCCTGGAGCGCGGCTCGCGGGCGTTCACGGCCGGCGCGTTCGCGTCCTGCATCCAGGATCTGGAAGCGGGTGTCGCCAGAGTCCCCTGGCCGGGGCCGGCGCGGCTGGAGCTGGGGCTGGCGCTCGCCGCGACCGGACGCCTGCCGGAGGCGACCACGATGCTCGAGGCCAGCCTGCGCGACCGCCCGTCCTTCGAGGCGCCGCTCGCCCTGGCCGAGATCGATCTCGACGGGCAGCAGCCCAAGCGCGCGGCGGACTGGCTGGATCTCGTCGAACGCTGCGCGCCGCCGGCGGCGGTGCGGAAGCAAGTCGCCTACCTGCGCGCGTACGCACATCTGCGCGCCGGCGATCCCGCCGCTGCACGCGAGGCGTTTGCCGACCTGGTCGCCCGCGACCGCCTCGATCACCGCGCCTGGCTCGCCCTCGGCTACGCCGACGACCTGCTGGGCGATCCCGCTGCAGCCACCGCTGCCTATCGGCAGGCGGTCGCAGCCATCGAGGCGGCGCTGGCAACAGCGCGTCCGGACTCGCGCATCGCGCGCGGCGAGATAGCCCGCCTGCAGGCTCAACTCGACGTAGCCAGGCGCGCGCTGGCTTCGGTCAACGCTCCCGCCCAGATGGCGCGCCCTACAACCCCCGCCCCCACCGCCGCCGCCCCAGCTCCCTGAACCCTTCGCGCTCGTACAGGTGCTCCGCGCGGGCGTGGTCGGCCGTGACTTCCAGGTCGATCGCCACGCAGCCCAACTCGCGCGCCCTGTCGCACGCGGCGCGCACCAGCGCGGCGCCGAGGCCGCGGCACCGCCAGGGCGGCAGCACGTACAGCTCCTCCAGCCAGCACGAGGGCCCGCCGTGCTCCAGCGACCAGTGGCGCGCCACGTAGGCGACGCCGGCTGCCGCCTCATCCTCCGCGCGCGCGACCAGCAGGAAGCCCAGCCTTTCGTCGTCCAGGACGCCGTCCACCGCGCGCGAGATGGCGGTCGGGTCCGCGGGCAGGTCGTGCTCGACCAGCTGCCGCGTCAGCAGGTCGATCAGCGCCGCGCGGTCGGCGGCGCGCGCCGCCTCGATGGTCCAGTCGGCGCTCATCGCGCCTCCCCGGGCGCCACGCAGTCGGCCTCCACCTCGACCAGCCAGCCGGGCTCGATGAACCCCTTCACCTCGACGAACGTGCAGGCGGGCCGCACTTCCCCGAAGACTTCGCCGTGGGCCCGCGCCGCCTCGGGCCAGCGCGTGATGTCGACCAGCATGATCCGCGTGCGGATCACGTCGGCGGTGCCCAGGCCGGCTTCCACGATGGCCTGCCGGATGATCTCCAGGCAACGCACCGTCTGCCCGTAGACGTCGCCCGGCGCGGCCACGCCGCCGTCCGGCGCCACGGGCGCCGTGCCCGAGACCGCCAGCCACGGCCCCACGCGCACCGCCCGCGAGAAGCCGATCCGCGGCTCCCAAGGCGATCCCGACGACACGCACGTTCGCATCGGCCACCATCCTTTCCGCCGCGGCGCGTCCCGGCGCGCCTCAACGCACCAGCGACCGCAGCAGCGCCAGCGGCGCCGGCGGCTGGGCCAGCGCCAGCGCCAGCAGGCCCGTCACTTCCTCCGAGCGCAGGGGCAGCGCGGCGGCCGCCGGCGCCGTGAACCAGCCGGCGCGCAGCGTGTGTTCGTCCGGCTCGTTCTTCGGCGCGCGGTCGTCCGCCGGGTGCGCCGAGAACAGCACGCGCACGCGGGCGCCGCCGCTCTCCAGCACGACGTGCTCCACGCGGTAGACGCCGTCAAGCACGACGTCCAGGCCGGCTTCCTCCCGCACCTCGCGCAGCGCAGCCTCGTGCAGCGATTCGCCCGGCTCCACGCGCCCGGCCGGCACGTACCAGCCGCCGCCGTGGTCCCGCTCCTCGACCAGCAGGAACTCCTCGCCGCGGCGCACCACGACCAGCGCGTAGAACCAGGCCGGCATCGGCTCGCGCCGCCGGCTGCCGGACGTCCCCGCGGCGCTCATTCGGGGTCCCCCTCCAGTTCGACCACCGTCAGCTCCGCGCCCGCCGCCGCGCAGGCGGCGCGCATCACGGCCAGGTACGGGGCGATGTCCGGGGCGATCACGGGCGAGGCCGTGTGGTACTCCACGCCCGTCACGCCCAGCTCGCGCAGGGTATCAGCCACGCGCGCGGACATCGCCGCCACTTCGCGCTCGGCCAGCAGGTGGTCGTACCAGGGGATCGGCGCCTCGGCCGGCAGCAGGCCGAACTGTCCCGAGAGGATGTGCAGCGGCCGGCCGGACGCGCGGCCGGCCGCCCACAGCCCGCGCAGGCGGTCGCTCCGGTAGCGCTCGACCGCCGGCAGCGGGTCCGCGTCGCGGCGCTTGGCCGCGCTGCAATAGGAACAGAGGATCCTCACCGCGCTGTGCTCCCTAGTCGAAGTCGAAGATCTCCGACAGCAGCGACTTCTTCTTCTTGTAGGGCTGGCCGTGCGGATGTCCGCCCGGATGCGGCGCTCCGTACGGGGCGCCGCCCTGCGGCTGCCCGCCCTGCGGGTACATGTCGCGCCGACGCCGGTCGTCATCGTCGTCATCGTCGTCGCGGTACGGCCGCGGGGCCGCCGCCTGCGAGCGTTCGATGATCTTGTCCAGTTCTCCGCGGTCCAGCCACACGCCGCGGCACTGCGGGCAGTAGTCGATCTCGATCCCCTGGCGGTCGGCCATCACCAGCTTGGTCGTCGGGCAGACGGGGCAGTTCATGGGCACTCTCCAGTCTTGGCCGCGCGGCGGCCGTTACAACCGGCGCCTTGAATCAGCGGGGCCGGTCGCGCCCAAATCTAGCACGACCGGCCCGCCTTTGCCCGCTCGTCGGGACTCCTGTGGTCAGTTCGGCAGCACCGTCACCGTCTGCCACGGGAACGTGGTCACATCCACGACCAGCAGGCGGAACGACTGGCCGGCGGATCCCAGCGAACCGCCCGCCACCGCGAACGCGCGCTGACCCGCCGCCAGCGCCAGATCAAACGTCGCCACCGGGGTGGTGCCGCCGGCCGCCGCCACGCCGATGGTCACCGCGCCGGCGCCCAGCTCCAGGCCCGCGCCCGCCGAGGCGTTGCCGAACGCCAGCCCGCTCAGCGCCGCCACCGGCGTGAACGACATGCCGGCAACCGTGCCGACGTCCACGGCCGGCGCGTCCGGCGACGCGTGCATGACCCGCACGCGCGCGCCGGCCGCCGGGGCGAACTCGTCCCGCAGGGGCAGCACCGTGAACGCCTGGCCCGGATTCGCCGCGTAGCCCGAGGCGATGGCCAGGTAGCGCTCGCCGGCCTGCAGCGCGGGCGTCGTATAGTTGGCCACGAAGGCCCCGCCGGCCGCGACCAGGACGTCCAGCGACACCGCGCCGGGCGCGACCTGCAGCGGCGCCGACAGCGCGCCGAAGCCCAGGTTCTCGACCAGCTTCGTCGCCGTGCCCGCCAGGTTGAGGTTCACCGCCGGCGCGTCCGGCGAGGCGTGCAGCACGAAGACCGTCGGGTTCTGCCGCACCAGGCCGATGGTGCCGCCCGGCCCCACCGCGAGCAGCCCGAAGCCGTCCGCGTCGCGCGGCAGCTCGCCGACCAGGCCGGTGGCGATAACGAAGATCTCGCCGCCGCTCGGCAGGGCCGGGGTGGTGAAGGCCGTCACGCGGGCCAGCGGCGAGCCGGCCCAGATGCCGATCGCCAGCGGCGAGCCCGCCGGCAGCGCCACGCCCGCGGCGCCGGTGTCGGCGAAGCGCGCCAACGCGGCGATCTCGGGCGAGCCGTCGTTGCCCACGTCCACCGCCACGGTCGGCGCGTCGGCCGACGCATGCACCACGCGCACGACGGCGTTGCCGGCGCCGGGGGCCGTGAACGACTCGGCCATCAGCAGCACGCGCAGCTTGTCGGCATCATTGCTCGAGCCGGCCAGGCCGGCCGCGATCGCGGTGATCTTCGCTCCTTCGGGAACCGTGACCGGCCCCGTCTGGAAGACGGGAGCCGAGGAGGCCGACGCCCCTGCCGGGCGCAACTGGAGGTTGTACTCCCCGGGCGCCAACGCAAGGTAGGCGCTCGTTGCGGTGTACGGCACGTTGCTCAGCAGGGGCGCGGCCACGCCCTCGGCATAGATGTCCACGTTGCCGGCGTCCGGCGACGCGTGGACCACGCGCAGCTCGGCGCCTTCGCCCAGCGGCGGCAGCATGGGGTTCTCGTCGTCGTCCGAGCAGCCCGTCAGGACCGCGGACATGGCCAGCAGCGAAGCCAGGCCCAGGATTCTCAGCTTGCGGTTGAACATGTCGTCGCCTCCTACAGGTCGCCGGGGATGAGGACGGTGTCGATCACGTGCACGACGCCGTTGCTCGCCACGACGTCGGCCTTGATCACCTTCGCGCCGGACACCTTCACGCCGTCGGTCGCGTCGATCGCGAGCTTGCCGCCGCCCAGGGTGTCGGCGCTCTTCAGCTTCACGACGTCGGCCGCGCGCACGTCGCCGGCCACGACGTGGAACAGCAGCACCTTCTTCAGCTTCTCGGGATTGGCCAGCAGGCCCTCGACCGTGCCGGCGGGCAGCTTGGCGAACGCCTCGTCCGTGGGCGCGAACACGGTGAAGGGACCCTTCACCGTCAGCGTCTCCTGCAGGCCGGCGGCCTTCACGGCGGCGGTCAGCGTCTTGAAGCCGGCGGCCTCGGCCAGGGGGAAGATGGCCTGCGGGGCCGTCGGCACGGCGGCGGCGTTCTGCGCCTTGGCGCCGTCCTTGTAGGCGACGCTGCTGCTGCTGCAGTTGCCGGCGATCGCGTTGCCGTTGCCGAGAGTCAGCGCGGCCACCGCGGCCGCCGCCAGGATGCTCGTGTGCTTCTTCATGTCTATCCGTCCTCCGGTTCGGGTACGTGCCTTGTTTTCTTCTGCGGTCTCCAGTTGACCCGCAGCCATGGTAGATATGCGTACAGAATTTGTCAAGCATAAAGATGTACAAATATTCTACGAATGTGCGGGCACACGAACGCGGAGATCAAGCCTTTGAAAAACAGTCGGTTAGCTTCGGAGCGCGGCCAGCGCGGCTCCGAATTCAGCGGGGGTGGCGATGATCGCGGCCCCGGCGGGGGCCAGCGTGGCGGCGTAGGTCTGGGCGGCGCCGCCCCCGGCCAGCAGGCTCACGCCCGGCCCCAGCAGCCGGCGCAGCTGCTCGATCTGGGCCGCCACCACCGGGTCGGCCGGCGGGTAGATCAGGCTGAGGAACACGGCGCGCGCGCCGCGCTGGTGAGCGGCGGCGGCGATCTCCTCGGCGGGCAGGTCCACGCCCAGGTAGAGCACTTCCCAGCCCAGATCCCGCCCTTGCGAGGCGGCCATGAGCGCGCCCAGTTCGTGGCGGTTGCGCGCCGGCGCGGCGACGACCAGCAAGGGGGCGCCCGGCTCGGGCACCTGCGCGGCATTGCTCGCGGCCAGGAAGGCGTGCACGACCGTCGTCGCCATGTGCTCGTGGGCGATGCGCAGGCTGCCTTCGCGCCAGCGCTGCCCGATGCCTTCCAGCAGCGGCTGGATCAGCTCCTGGCGCAGCGCCGCGCGGCCCAGGACCATCGACGCGCGGGCGAGCACGCCTTCGAGGGCCGCCGCGTCGAGCGCCGCCACGGCGCGCATCGCCTGCTCGAGCAGAGCCGACGCGTCGGCCGCCTGGGGGGCCGGCGCCGGCGCGGTCACGGCCGGCCCCGGCAGTTCGGACACCAGCTGCCTGAGCTCCGCCAGCGGCAGGTTCGCGATGTCGCCGATGCGGTGGTCCGCCGCCGTCAGGCGCCCCAGCAGGGTCAGGCGCTCGACGTCCAGGTCCGAATACCGCCGCCGGCCGCTGTCCGTGCGTCCGGGGTCCACCACGCCGTAGCGGCGCTCCCAGGCCCGCAGCACCAGCTGGCTGAGTCCCGTGCGCCGGGAGACCACGGCGATGCTGTGGCGGGGCCGCTGATCGGGCTGGAGGGCTGTGTTCATGACCTGGCTCCCGGGACTTTCCCGACGGTTGCGGACAATTTGTTTTCGATTCCTGCTGGCATGATGATAATGTTCTGTATATGTTTTGTCCATCAAAATTCTCGATTTTGACGCCGGCAGCCGCCCGGCGGCTGTAACCACCCTGCGCCGTGGAGACGCCGATGACGCCCCATGTCCTGGAGAGCGAACAGCTGGTGCCCCGCCCCCGCGACGAGGTCTTCGCCTTCTTCGCCCGGCCGGAGAACCTGGGCCGGATCACCCCGCCCTGGCTCGGCTTCCGCATCCTGACGCCGTCGCCGGTGCCGATGGAGCGCGGCGCCCTGGTCGACTACGTGATCAGGCTGGGGCCGCTGCCGATGCGCTGGCGCACCCTGATCACGCGGCACGACCCGCCGCGCGCGTTCGTCGACGAGCAGCTGCAGGGACCCTACAGCTTCTGGCACCACACGCACACCTTCGAGGAGGTCGACGGCGGCACGCTCATCCGCGACCGCGTGCTGTACGTCGTGCCCTTCGGCGCGTTGGGGCGCGTGCTCGAGCGTCTGGTCATCCGCCGCCAGCTGCGCGCCATCTTCGCCCACCGCCGGCGGGTCATCGCGCAGGTCTTCGCGGGGGCCGCGGCGGGCGGTTGACCGGCGGGGTCGCGCGGATCAGGACACGACCGCGGCGGCGGGCGCCGGCGCCTGCGGCAGGCGGATGCGGAACAGGGCGCCGCCAAGCGGCGATTCGCCCACCTCGACGCTGCCGCCGAGGCCGTCCGCGCAGGCCTTCACCGAGAACAGGCCCAGGCCGTTGCCTTCGGGCTTGGTCGTGACCAGGGCCGTGAACAGGTCCGCCCGGCGCTCCGGCGGGACGCCGGGACCGTTGTCGTGGACCTCGATGACCGCCTGCCCGCCGGCGTCGAGCACGCGCACCTCGACCTGCCCGCCGACGCCCGCCGACTGGGCGGCATTGATCACGAGGTTCCCGACCAGCTGGTGCATCAGCGCGGAACTGGCGGCGATGGTGACGCCCGCCTCACCGGACGCCGACACGCTGCACCGGCGCACATCGACCTGGGAGCCGAGCACCGCGACGACTTCGCGCACCGACTCGAGCGCATCCAGGAGCGTTCCTTCGCGCGTGGCGTACGCCTGCGCCGAACTGGCCAGCCGCCGGTTGAGCGCCACGACGCGGCCGATCGCCTGGCGGAGCCGCGCCAGCTCCGCGCCGCCGGCGCCGTCCTGCTCCAGGGCGTCCAGGTCGGCCAGCACCACGGTCAGCACGTTGTTGGCGTCGTGCGCGATGGAAGCGGCGGTCAGGCCGGCGAACACGCGCCCCTCGTTCGCGACCAGCGCCTGCTCGCGCCGGCGCAGCTCCGCCGCGTCGCGCTCCATGCGGCGCATCGCCCAGCGCGCGCCGGCGAAGACCAGCAGCGCGGTCACCACGACGTAAAGGACGCCCTTAATGGTCTCGATGCGGCGCATCTCCTCGATGCTGCCGGAGGCGTCGGCCGCCAGGCGGCCGGAGATGACGATGTAGGCGCCGGCGATCGCGACATAGGCGCCGGCGAGCAGCGCGGCATAGCGGGTACTGCTCACGGCGCGGCCTCCATCGTTCTCTGTGCAGGAATCAGGTCGGCGAGCGGACCGTGGCCGATTGTAGGCGGGCGCGGTGCGGGCGGTCAAGCGGCGTGGGGCGATGCTCCTGTCGACAACGGCAAGTCGGTTCAGGGCGCGCCGCCGCCGGCGTGGTCGCCCGTGATGCGCCCGTCCACCAGCTCCACCACCCGGTCGCAGCGCGCGGCGATGCGCGCATCGTGCGTCACCACCAGGAAGGCGGCGCCGTCCTGGCGGTTGATGGCGCGCATGAGCTCGAAGATCTGGTCGCTGGAGGCGGTGTCGAGGTTGCCCGTCGGCTCGTCCGCCAGCACCAGCCGCGGTCCGCCGCACAGCGCGCGCGCGATGGCCACGCGCTGCTGCTGGCCGCCCGACAGCTGTCCGGGTCGGTAGCGCATCCGGTCGGTCAGCCCGACGCGGTCGAGCATCGCCTCGGCCCGCCGCCGCAGCGCGGCGTCGGGGCGGCCCTGCCGCGCCACGCCCGGCAGCATCACGTTCTCCAGCGCCGTGAACGCCGGCAGCAGGTGGTGGAACTGGAAGACGAAGCCGATCGCGTCGCCGCGCAGGCGCGTCAGCGCCGTGTCGTCCAGGTCCGACGTGTCGCGACCGTCCAGGCGCACGCGGCCGCTGGTGGCGCGGTCCAGCAGCCCGATCAGGTTCAGCAGCGTGCTCTTGCCCGAGCCCGACGGGCCCACCAGCGCCGTGAACGAACCGGCCTCCAGGCGCAGGTCCACGCCGCGCAGCACGCGCGTCACCACGTCGCGGCCGTAGTCGCGGGTCACGCCTTCCAGCAGGACGACGGGCTCAGACATGGTGGATCGCCTCCGCCGGATCCAGGCCCGCGGCGCGGCGCGCCGGCGCCGCCGCGGCCAGCAGCCCCACGCCCAGCGCCATCGCCAGCGTGCCCAGGAACAGCTGCGAGGAGAGGGCGACCGGGAAGGTGGCCGAGCCGTCGGGATTGGTGGCCAGGCCCGCGAACGCCAGCGACAGCGTGACGCCCACCCCCGCGCCCACCACCCAGCCGGCCAGGCCCAGCAGCAGCCCCTGCAGCAGGAAGATGCGCAGCACCTGCCGCCGCGTGGCGCCGAACGCGCGCATGATGCCGATCTCGCGGTTCTTCTGCACCACCCACACCACCAGCACGCTGGCGATGCCCAGCACCACCGCCACGACCACGAAGACCTGGATCATGTAGCTGCTGCTGCTCTGCGAGCGCAGCCCGACCAGGAGCTGCCGGTTCAGCTTCATCCAGCTCTCGGCGACCAGCCCCGTGCGCCGCGCCACTTCCTGCGCCACCGTCTCGGCGGCGAAGATGCGGTCGACGCGCGCCTCGACGGCCGAGATGCCGCCTGTCAGGTCCAACAGGTTCTGCGCGCTCTTGAGCGAGACCAGGACCCAGCTGTCGTTGACGCCCTGGTTCTCCAGGTCGAAGATGCCCGCCACCGTGAAGACGTCATGGCGGCCGTCGGCGCTCAGCACGCGGATGCGGTCGCCCGGCCGCGCGCCGATATCGGCCGCCAGGCCCGTGCCGATCACGGCGTCGGCGCCGGCCACGCGGAACGCGCCCGCGACCATGCGGTCGGGCACGTCGATGATGCGCGTGAAGCGCTCGGGGTCGATGCCGCGCAGCACGATCGCGCGCTGCGCCACCCCGCGCGTGACGAAGGCCGAGCCGGCCACCAGCGGCGAGACGGCCGTCACGCCGGGCACGCGCTCGATGTCGCGGATCACCTGGGGCCACTGGTTGATCGAGCGCAGGCGCTGCGCGGGTTTTTCCAGCCGCACGGCCAGGGCGTCGTCGCCGTCTTGCCGTTCGGCCGCGACGGCGGCGGGATCGGAGCCGGCCACGCGCCCCTGGTGCAGGATGCGCGCCGTCTCCTCCTGCGGCCGGACCACCAGGTGCGGCTGCGAGCCCAGCGTCTTCTCGATCAGGCTCGCCTGCAGCCCCGTGATCAGCGCCGACAGGAAGATGATGACGCCGACGCCCGTCGAGACGCCCAGCAGGATGAGCACCGTCTGGATGCGCCCCTCGCGCAGGAAGCGGAGGGCGACGAGCCACTCGAACGGCATCAGGAGCCGCCCGCCGCGCGCGCGCGCATCCCGGGCTTGACGCGCGCGGCGCCGCCCGGCACCACCGCCTCGCCGTCGCGCAGGCCGCCGACGATCTCCACCATGCCCTCGCCGCGCAGGCCGAGCGTCACGTCCTGGCGCAACGCGCGCCCTTCGCGCACCACCAGCACCCACGGAGAGCCCTCGGCGTCGCGCACCGCCTCGGCCGGCACCGTCAGCGCCGACTCGCGGCGCGCCGTCTCCACCGCGATCGAGACCGTCATGTCCGGGCGCAGGAACGCCGGCGGGCGGTCGACGACCAGGTCGACGTCGATGGTGCCGCGCGCGGGATCGACCGCGGGCGCCACGCGCACCACGCGCGCGGCGAACACGCTGTCGGGAAAGGCGTCGGCCGAGGCCTGCGCCAGCTGGCCCGGCCGCAGGAACGCCAGGTTCTTCTCCTCCGGCTGCACGACCAGCCACGTCGGCCCCAGGGGCGCGATGTCCAGCACGCCGGCCCCGGCGGCCACCACATCGCCCGGCTGCGCCAGGCGCCGCAGCACGATGCCGTCGCCCAGCGCCGTGATCCGCGTCTGCTCCAGGCGGGCCCGCGCGGCCTCCAGGTCTGCCGCCGCCAGCCGCTCGTTGCCGCCGCCGGGGCTGTCGCCGCGCACGCGCGCGGCGGCGGCGTCGCGCCGGCTCAGGGCCAGGTCGCGCTCGTCCTGCGCGTCCTCCAGCTCCTGCGCCGCGACGCCGTCGCCGGCGGCCAGTTCGGTCGCGCGCCGCAGGCGCCGCTCGGCCTGGCGCAGCGCGACCTCGGCCTGCTTCAACTCTTCGCGCGCGGCAGGCAGGTCAAGCTCGCGCACCTGCTGCAGCCGTGCCGCGGCGCGCGCCACGCCGGCGGCCGCCTCGTCGGCCGCCAGCTCGGCCAGCAGCTGCCCGGTCCGCACGGTGTCGCCCTGGTCGACGTGCAGGCGCGCCAGGACGCCGCCCGCCTGCGGCCCGGCCTGCGCCCGCACCGGCACGTTCACGCGCCCGTTGGCCACGACCTTCTGCACCAGGGGCCCGGTCCCGGCCCGGATGACCGCGACCGACGGCGGGACCAGCGAGCGCGCCCCCAGGGCGAGCCCCGCCAGCGCCACCACCGCAATGACCGCGATGCGGCCCCGGCGCCTCTTCCACCCCTCCGCCACGCCCATATGCCCGTTCTCCCTTGGCCGGTGACCGCCGAACGCAACCGCACCAGTGTAGGCGCGACGGGGCGGCCTGTCACCGCCGACGGCCCCCGGGCTGCGAAGCGGGATGAATTTTGTGCTTTTTGTGTGGTGGCAACCGGTCCGTTCGGGTTATGATCAGCGTCTTACACCCCAAAACCCGAGCGAGGTGCGCGCCCATGTCGTTGAAGATCTCTGCCCGCAGCGCCGGCCTGGCGCTACTGCTGCTGCTCCCGTCCCTGGCCGCCGCGCAACTCCCGACCTGGCAGGTCCCGGCCGGCGGCGAGGTGTGGACCGCCGGCTCGTCGCACACCCTGATGTGGGTCGGCGGCACGGCGCAGGTGTTCGGCCTCGGCGCCTACGACGCCAACACCAACGCCTTCTACCCGATCGGCTCGATGTTCCCGAACACCACCAGCACCACCTGGAACATCCCGGCGAACCTGCCCCCGGGCAACTACTACCTGTCGATCGGCTTCAACCTGCTGTTCCCGCCCACGACCAACTCGGCGATCTTCACCATCCGCGCCGCGCCCGAGTGCCTGTCGGGCTGCAACCTGGTGAGCGCCGGCATGACCACGTCCAACCCCTACGCCGGCACGCCGCCGCTGGCCATCTGCGGCACCTCGCCGCTGCAGGCCGCGGCGTTCGCCGAGGCGGCCATGCTCGCGCAGCTCCAGTCGCAGTGCTTCGAGGGCTACTCGATCGACCCGGGCAGCGTGATGTACGACACGACCGCGCTGCCGAACGGCGCCTGCCTCGCGGGCTACGTGGGCGCCTACCTGGCCGAGTCGTTCGCGTTCGGGTGCTGCTGCCCGGACGCCGTGCCGGTCGAGACGCAGTCGTGGGGCTCGCTGAAGGGCTCATACCGCTGACCTGCGGTGACGTGGCGCAAAAAGAGCCGGCCGCGCCATCGCCAGGCGCGGCCGGCTTCGCTCTTCAGGGCCCTGCCTCAGCGCCCCAGGACGACGGCCTTGGCGATCATGCCGGCCATCTCCGGGTTCTCCTTGAGCCGCCGGGTGGCGTAGCCGTACCAGTCCTCGCCGAACGGCACGTACACCCGCAGGTGGTGGCCCTCGGCCAGCAGGCGCCGGCGCACACCCTCGCGCACGCCCAGCAGCATCTGGAACTCGTACTGGTCGGGCCTGAGGCCGCGCTCGCGGATCAGGGCGCGCGCGTCGTCGAGGAGCGGGTCGTCGTGGGTGGCGATGGCGGGATAGAAGCCGCCGTCCAGCATCATGCGCAGCAGCTTGCGGTAGTTGGCGCGCACGTCCTCGCGGTCGGTGAAGGCGATCGTACGCGACTCGCGGTAGATGCCCTTGCACAGGCGCACCACCGGCTGGTAGTCCAGCAGCGACCGGACGTCCTGCTCGCTGCGGTGCAGCATGGCCTGGATCACGACGCCGACGTTGGTGTAGCCCTCGTCGCGAAGTTTCCGGTACGCGCGCAGGGTGGCGTCGGTGTAGGGGCTGTTCTCCATGTCGATGTTGACGAAGATGCCCAGGTCGCGGCCGCGCGCGACAACCTCGCGGATGTTGTCCAGGCCGAAGTCCGCGTCGATGCCCAGGCCCAGGCTGGTCGGCTTCAGCGAGAGTCCGGCCGCCGCCTGCAGCTTGCGCGCGTCGATCGCCTCCAGCACCTGCAGGCTCTCGGCCTTGCTGCGCAGGGCCACGCTGCGCTCCTGCACGAACTCGCCCAGCACGTCGATCGTCGACCAGGCCTTCTCCTGCTGCTCGAGGCGCGCCGCCGTGTCGATGGCGTCGGCCAGCTTGTCGCCGGCGATGTAGCGCATGGAGACCTTGCGGATGATGCCCTTGGGCACCACCGGCAGCAGGGAGACGATCATCTGGTTGAACATCGAGCGCACCGCCCGGCAGGGGTCCAACATGTGCGGCAGCAAGGGGTCACATCGAATATGGTGGGGGGGCGGCGGGGTAGCAAATCCGTTCCGGCGCCGGTCCGGACGCTGTAGGATGGGCCGGAGTTGAGGACCATTGTCATCCGGGAGCGGGACCGCTGGAGGGCGCCGTGGATCTGGACAACGCGCTGGGCATCCTGATCGGCATCGGCTTGGCGGCCGCCTGCGGCTTCCGGGTCTTCGTGCCCCTGCTGGTCATGGGCGCCGCCGCCCGCCTGGGCTGGTTCGACCCCTCGCCGGGATTCGCCTGGCTGGCCGCCACGCCCGCCCTGGTGGCGTTCGGGGCGGCCACGCTGCTGGAACTGGCCGCCGCCCACGTCCCCTGGGTGGACCACGCGCTGGACGTGATCGCCGCGCCGCTGGCCGTGATGGCCGGCGCCCTGACCATGGCGGGCGCCCTCGGCGAGGCCTCGCCGCTGCTGCGCTGGTCGCTGGCCCTGATCGCGGGCGGCGGCACGGCCGGCCTCTTCCACGGGCTCAACGCGGTGCTGCGGCTCGGCTCCACCGCGACCACGGCCGGGTTCGGCAATCCGTTCTTCGCCGCGATCGAGACGGCCGGCGCGTTCGTGCTGGCGATCGTCGCCGTGCTGGTGCCCCTGGCCGGCGTGGCGCTGGGCATCCTGCTGGCGGTGCTGATCGCGCGAACGCGGCGGCGGCGGCGCGCCGCGGCGGGCCCGGCGGCCTGAGCGCCGGCCGCTTACCTCAGTCCAGACAGGCCAGGAATCCTTCCCTGTCCTGCGGCGAGATCAGCAGCGTCCGGCCTCGTCCGTACTCGATCCGCAGGCGGTCGAGCGACAAGGCCGGGCTCGAGAGCGGGTTGCGTGTCGGGGTGACCGACGTGATCTCCGCCAGCGGCACGCGCCACGTGAACGGGCCCGACCGGACGCGCAGGTCCGTGTCCGTGATCGTGTAATGCGTGCTCAGCAGCAGCCAGACCGGCAGGACGGCGCCGACCAGCAGCGCCGGAACGGCGAACCACAGGTCGGCTGAACGGGCGCCGAGCAGGCTGAACGCCGATCCCGCGCTCACCAGCACGGCAACGATCAGCGTCACGAGCAGCCACGTGTCGACCTTGGACCGGAAGCGGCGCGGTTCCATGTCGCCTGTCACCTCATCGCCCGGCGCGCGGGCGCGGCCGGGTCGCCTGGTCGCGCCGCCAGCGCACCTGGAATTCGATCTCTTCGATCTGGTCATCGCGCTCGTGCTCGATGCTGATGTGCGCGCCGGCCGGGACAGACAGGCGCTCGCCGGCAACCTGGATCTTGAAGGCCCGGCCCTCCTCCAGCGCGTCGGCCAGCCGCCGCAGCTTCGCCGTGAACTCCCGGGTGGAACAGGTCTTCTCGATGTCGCGCGCGCGCTTCCTGGGCATGGGGACGACCTCTCGTGGCAAGAGCGGGATGCACCTTCAACGCGGCGGAGGCGCCGCGAGCGCCTGCATCAGGTACCGCATACGGCGCCCTTCCGCCTGGAACTCGCGGACGGGGCGGAAGCCGGATTTCTCGTAGGCCCTCGCGGCGCGGTGATTCGCCGCGTCCACGGCCATCCCGACGTTGCGGACTCCCTCGTCGCGCAACCGGACCAGGAGCAGGCGCAGCGCTTCCGGACCGCAGCCCACGCCCAGGGCCTCAGGTTCCCCGATCATGATGTCGATGTCAACCAGCCCAGCGGGCAGATCGTCCAGGTCCGCGGCCGCCAGTTCTGCCGGCGGCGGCTGCTGCCAGCAGACGAACCCGACCGGCCGGCCGTCGGCGGTGATCAGCGCCGCCTCGGCGACAGGATGCCGCGCCAGGTCGGCGAGGACCCGCTCCGGGTCGCCCCACCACTCGGCGACGTGAGGGCGCTGCACCCACGCGGCGAGCAGCGGCGCATCACGTCCGGGATCGAAGGCGGAGAGTTCGACAACTGGCATCGCCGAGTCAACACCTGTGGTCAGCGCTGTCGCGCGTTTGCGCCTGGTGCTGCGACGGTGTCGCTCACGCCAGGGGCTTCAACCGCGGGCCACGCCCGGCGCCGCGCGCAGGTACGCGTTCGACGAAACCTGGTCCAGCATGAACGCCGCCACGTCGGCGCGGGACACGCTGACGGTCCAGAGGAAGCTGCCCAGGTTGCGTCCGTGGCGCACGCGCCCGCGTCCGGGTCCATTCGTGAGCGCGCCGGGCCTGACGATGACCCAATCCAGGTCGCTGCCGGCGACGATCCTCTCCTGGCGCGTCTTGTCCCAGAAATAGAACGGCAGGATCAGCGGAATGGCCAGGAACGTGTAGTAGAGGCCCAGGCGCCCGGCGCTGTCGCCGATGCCGAGCGACGTCTCGCAGACCAGGCGGCGCACCCCGCAGGCGTCCATCGCCCGCACGATGTTGGCCGTTCCCCGCGACAGGATGCGCGTCGGATAGGGTTGCGGCCGGTGGCCGAGCGCGCACAGCACCGCGTCCTGGCCCCGCATGGCCGCCTCGACCGACGCGGCGTCCAGCACGTCGCCCCGCAGCACCGTCAGGCGTTCGTGTTCGACCGCGAGCCTGGCCGGGTTCCGGGCCAGCGCTGTGACCGCGAAACCTCTTTCCAGGGCCTGCGCGACCAGTTGGCGGCCGGTGCCGCCCGTGGCCCCGACGATCAGGAGCCGCCGGGGTTGCGCGGGGGGCGCCGCGGTGGCGGCGGGGGTGCCGGGGCGGAGTCCCCGCCGCCCCAGGCCGATCGAGAGGCCGATCGCGTAGAGCGCGATGACGATGAGCAGTTCCATGGGAGACCCTCCGCCGCCGCGACTCTTCAGGCGCCGCTGCGCTCCTCCAGTATGTCCTTGATCCTCTGGAGATGGTGGTGCAGGTGATCGGCCTGCATCGCGATGACGAATCCGACCGCGACCCGTTCGACCCGCCCCTCCGCATCGCGGAACTGCACGGCGCGGTCCCAGGCCTTCGGCTCGGGCTCCACCAGTTGCAGGACGTGCGCGCGGATGGCCCTCAACAGCGCCAGCGAAGCGTCGAGGGGCCGTGAGCCGTAGCCCCATCGTTCGCCCCAGGTCCGCTGCGGCTCTTCCCGGTACCAGCCGAGCGCGAAATCAGGCTCGTTCGCGCCCAGCGCCATCTTGACGCCCAGCTTCCAGAGGTCGTCGCCGTCGGCGACATGATGCACGATCTCGCGGATGGTCCAGCCGCCGGCGGCAGGCGTGAAGTCCAGAACGTCGTCGGACAGTCCCGCCACCACGGCTTCCAGCAGCGCCGGCCCCTCGCGATAGCGCGCCAAGATGCCGGCTCTGTCCTCGGGCGCGTCCATGTCGAGGCTCCTTGCGTCTGGCGGCGCCCGAGGACCGGCCGCGAACGATCAGACGTCCTCCGGAGGCCGGCCGGTCACGCCACCGGCCAGGATGCCGCCGTCGATGTTCAACTCAGCGCCCGTCATGTACGTCGCTTCGTCCGCGGCCAGCAGCACGGCCACGGCGGCCACCTCTTCCGGCAGCCCGAACCGGCGCAGTGGCGTGTCGGCGACGAACTGCGCCATGCGCGCCTCGCGATCGGGGCCGTTTCCCAGCAGCGGCTCCCACAGCGGGGTGAGGATGGCCGCAGGATGGATCGAGTTGCAGCGGATCGCCAGACCCTGCTCCGCGCAATGGAGAGCGACCGACTTCGTGTGGTTCCTGACGGCCGCCTTCGAGGAGGCGTAGGCGGCCGCGCCGGGAATGCCGACCAGCCCCGAGCGGGAGGAAACGTTGATGATCGAGCCCCGCCCCCGCGGCCGCATCAACCGGATCGCGTACTTGCAGCCCAGGAACACGCCGTCGAGGTTGGTCCGGTGCACCGCCCGCCACGCCTCGAGGCTGGCGTGCTCGGGATCGTGCTGGAAGTTCCCTTCCTCGAAGCCGGTGATGCCGGCGTTGTTCACGACGATGTCGACGCCGCCGTGCGCGTCGAGCAGCCGCGCGGTCGCCTGGACCCATTCCGGCTCTTCCCGGACGTCGAGGTGGAGGTACTTCGCGGCGGGGCCGAGTCCCTCCGCCGTCCGGGCGCCCAGCTCGTCGTCGATGTCGGACAGGTAGACGAAGGCGCCCTCGGCCACGAAAGCTCCGGCGATGGCCGCGCCGATGCCCCTGGCCGCCCCGGTCACGAGCGCGATCTTGCCTGCCAGTCTCTTCATCGTCCTGCGCCTTCCGGGTCTGTCCGCAGCCGACCACCAGCCGCGCAACGGGCCGGCGTCACTACTCGTAGCACACGCCGGTCACTTCGCGCAACTCCTCCACTTCGGCGGTGATCTCTCCGCCGGTCCTGTCGACGCTCACGACCGCGCGCCCCAGCACGATCGTGTCGCACAGGCCCCAGTCGCCGCCGATCGTGTAGCTGTAGTAGATCTCCTCCGCGAAGCCGGTGGCGGATTCCGTCAGCTCGCGCGACAGCGGCCGCCCGAAGTCGACGATGCGGCTGTTGACCCACATGTACTCGATCAGCTCGCGCGCCCTGGCCGCGTCGATCGGCCGCGGCCCGTACACGCCGAGAACCGGCGACGGGTGCAGGCGGTCGAACATCGACCGGTCCAGGTAGCCGCTCTTGTGCACCCGGCTGAGGATGACGTCCCTGGGGTTGGCGGCATAGACGCGCCTGAACTCATAGTACTTCTCGGTCTCGGTCTCCGCGACGAGGTCACGGTAATAAGCCCCCGTCCGCGCGGACCGCTCGGACCAGGCCAGCGCCGAGTCGCGGTTGTCCGTGGCGAGCTCGATCCACTTGTCCGCCTCCCTTCGCGTGCTGATCGTGTTCTCGTAGTACGGGCTGCCGCGGTCGGGGTCCTCGCGGTAGAAGTCCGGATGACCCGCGCTGGTCGAGTAGGCGAACGAGCGCAGCTTGTCGTCCGGCCAGCGCGCGGGGTCGGTCCACGTCTCCGGCTCCGTCCAGTCGTAGAGGCGGGCCCAGTGGCCGGGGCCGGGGCCGACGATGCCGTCGCGGTCGTCGTCGGCGCAGCCGGGGGCCAGGGCGCACA
>CAYNPY010000040.1:1962-4553 GCA_964399195.1 uncultured Fibrobacteraceae bacterium | reverse complement strand
TTCCTCCCACAGGTACATGCTCGAAGCCTTGTTGAGGATCTCCAGCTCGTATGACTTCGTGCAGGCGGCCGCCGCATACCCGCAGCAGACGTGCAGCGGCAGCAGGTGCTCCTCGCGCGGATGGCAGTAGCGGGCCGAAGGCGCCGACGCCCAGTTCGCCAGTCTCTCGGCCCTCTCCTCTTCGGAGATGCTCCGGTCGTTGCAGACATCCAGCAGCCAGCTCTCGAACGCCAGATTGGCGGACCGGGAGCTCTCGGTGTCCGGGGCGAAGAACGCCCTCATGTTGTGGAAGGAGAATCCCGAGCCGATCAGCAGAAGCGAAGGATCGGCCAACCCCTGCAGGGCCCGGCCCAGGGCGAGGTGCGCGAGCGGGTCCAGGCCCTTGATGAGCGACAGCTGAACGCACGGAATGTCCGCTTCCGGATACATGATCTTCAGGGGCACGAACAGCCCGTGATCGAATCCCCGGGCCTCATCGGCGCCGGCGCCGATGCCCGCCGCTTCGAGCCGCTTCAAGATGGACCGCGCGAGGGCCGGGTTGCCGGCGCAGGGATAGGCGATCTCGTAGGACTCGGGGGGAAAACCGCCGTAATCGTAGATCAGGGCGGGGCTCGCGCCCGCGGTGACGGTCGGGCGCGAGGCCTCCCAGTGGGCGCTGACGACGATGATCGCCGAAGGCCTGGCGATCGTCGCGGCGATCGACTTCAGGCAGGCGACCATCTCGGCATGGGCGCCGTCGCCGAGCAGCGGCAGCGGGCCGCCGCCGTGGGACAGGAACAGGGCTCGGCGCGAACCGTTCATGGCTCCTCCCTGCCGCGGGTCCAGCGGCCCCCCGCGTGGCTGTTGAATCGTGTCGCGCGAGCGCCGCGCCGGTCACCCCTGTCTCGCTGCTCGAACCAAGGCCCGATCAGTCATCGTCGTCGTGCGGCGCCCGCCGCTCCGAATGCTCGTCATCCTCCGCTTCGCCGATCTGGATCGATGTGCCTACGATCGGGAGGCTCGTCGCCCGCGTGGCCGCGTCGTAGTTGGCGACCAGCCTCCACGCCCACAGGCCGGACAGCACCACGAAGACGACCGCGACAATGTAATGCGGGGTCGCAATCCCGGCTGCGGCGTCAGCCTCCTTGCGGCCGTGAATCATGCCGGCGGTGATGTTCTCACCATGGCGCACCGTATGCATCGCCACGCCCAGGATATGCAATACGGCAGCGCCCACCATGAAGTAGGCCAGGAATTCGTGGGGCTCCTTCACGCTCTCGACGCCTCGGCCCAGGGCCATGCCCGTGGCCCCCAGCGCCAGGACCAGGGCGAGCATCGCGAAGATCGCCCAGGCCGAACCGGGGTTGTGCCCGATGTGGCGGGCGCCGCCCCCGCGGAACGCTGCGTTCATGTACGCCGCCACGGCGCGCGGGCCGAACACGAACGACGCGAAGCGCGCATAGCGCGATCCCGTGAAGCCCCAGGCCACGCGCATGACGACCATGAGCGTGATGGCCAGCCCGATCAGGGCGTGGTACGGAAAGAGCGGGCTGTCGTCACCCGCCACCAGGGCGATGGCGGCCGCCGCGACGAACCCCGAGGCGAGCAGCCAGTGGAACAGTCGCGTGGGCAGGTCCCAGATCAGGATGGGCTTGGAGCTTTTCATCGTGTTCCCCTTCTTGCGGCCGCGCGTCCGTGGCGGGCGGCCCGTGCTTCACGTTGTTGATCCGCGTCTCACCACTGCCGCCACACAAGCGCCAGCACCGCATGCAGAACGGCGGCCGCCGCCATCAGCGCGGCCAATGCGGGCCGGTCGACATGCCAAAGGGCGATCGCCGCGAGCAGGAACAAGACAAGCGACAGCGCGATCCCGGGCAGCATCGAGAGCCGCCGCGATGCTTTGGGCGCCAGCAGCAGTCCCCAGACCCCCGCCGCCGCCAGGGGCAGAGCCAACGCCAAGAGCCAGCGCAGCGGGGAATCGCCGGTGATCCGGAAGCCGAACACGGCGAGGGCGGCCAGCATCGCCAGCTCGAGGGCGAAGGCCAGGACAAGGTTCAGGTTCGCCAGAGTCGCCACAACCGCTCCGCTCGACCGGTCCCGGCCCCGCGCTTCCGCACTCGGCAGCAATCAGGCCGGCGCGGTCAGCTTCAGGCCGACGATGCCCGCGACGATGAGGCCAAGACTCAACAGTCGCATGAGATTCGCCGATTCGCCGAACAGGACGATGCCCAGGATCGCCGTCCCGACGGCGCCCACGCCGACCCACACGGCGTAGGCGGTGCCCACCGGAAGCGATTTCATGGCGATGCCCAGCAGCCCGAGGCTGATCACCATGGAGACCGCGGTGCCGACCGTCGGCCACGGGCGCGTGAAGCCCTGCGTGTACTTGAGGCCGATCGCCCAGCCGACCTCGAACAGGCCCGCCACGATGAGAATGAGCCAGTGCATCAGTGCCTCCGCGGTGAGCCGGGCAGTGTCCGAGCGTTCCCTGAAGATACTGCTGTCTTCATTTCCTGTCTTTGACGGACTTGACGGCCTTGCGGACCGCCGTACGCGTCATGCCGGCGCGTTTCGCCTGCCGCCGTGCTTCGTCGACGAGTCGATCGAAGTCG
>CAYNPY010000040.1:0-1862 GCA_964399195.1 uncultured Fibrobacteraceae bacterium | reverse complement strand
ATGAGATTGCCGAGGCCATTGCTGTTGATCCACCCGACATTGACGAAATCAAAGATGACGTTTGCGATGCCGGCGTCGCGGCATGTCCGCATCGTCGCCCACACGACGTCAAGCGGCCGCTCCGATGGCCGCGGGAGCTGATATCTGCCGACGTTTCGCTCATGGCATTCAGCGTCGATCAGGCAAATCTCAACGTCCCCTCCGCCGAGTCGCGGATGCCAGCGGACGACAACAGCAACGACTCGGGGGATCTCAGGTTCCGAATCCATGATTGCCTCCTGCGGGCACTCGGACCTTCACCGCGCACACATCGCTGAGCATCCGCGGCGGCGCTCAGCGCGGTCTGCTGCATTCGGCTGTCAGCCGGCCGCCGAATTGTACTTGTTGAGAACGGCAACGATGTCCTCCCTGTGGCGCCCTTCCGCAAGTGATCGCGGCGTGTGTCCGCCGGCATCAGGATTCGGCGCGGCGCCGCGATCGAGCAGCAACTGCGTGACGTCCAGGAACCCCATCTCGGCCGCCCGGTGCAGCGCCGTGAAGCCGCGCAGATCCCGCGCGTTCACGTTCGCCCCATGGTCGAGCAAGTAGCGCACCTTCTCGATGCACTCATCCTGCACGGCGTTCATCAGGGGCGTGGCGCCCTCCGCGGATCGCACGTCGACCGGCGAGCCCCGTTCGATGAGCAGGCTCAGCATTGCCGGGTCCTCGGGCGCAAGAGCCCAATGAAGCGGCGCGAGCCCGTCACCGGCGAGCAGGTCGATGGGAACGCCGGCAGCCAGGCATTCATCGACGGCAGATAGGTCTCCGCGCGCCACGGCGATATGGAGCAGCGAGTGAGTTCGCAGCGGGCGGTCGGGATCTTTGCGTTCAAAGCTGTGCGGCGTGGCGACCAAAGCGCGGTTGCCGAACATCGACATGCACCACATGGCGGCGGCTTGGGGGTCTGACTCCAGGCCCGTCGGCAACGGCGCCGGGTACACCATTTCGAGCGCGTGGCTTCTCAGCAGGAAATCGAGTATCCGGGCCGTGAACTCCGACTCTTCGTCCTCGTCGCCGAACGTACCGCGAATCCGCGTGATTTCCACGTGGCCGTCACGCTGCTCGACGTGAGCAACCACCTGGACCTTGCGGAGCCAGCTCCGGACGCAGATGACTTCCCGGCGATGGTAGAAGAGCGCCCACTTTTGCTCCATCTCGCGAGGCAGGAAGAGCGCGCCATCGGCCAGCATGCGATCGATCGGAAAGCGCAGAGATGTGTCGGCGACGCGAGGCACAGGCGGTTCTTCGCCGATGAAGCCGATCCCGTCGTCCCGCGCGAACGAGATGGCGTTTGACGCACACTGCGGGTCGGCTGACATGGAGATCATGCCAAGCGTCACCGGACGCACATCGAGAACCCGGACGCCCCAGGGATTGTCGGCAGCCTCGATCCATCTGAGTTCGGGAATCCGGGAAGGGTTCGCTCCCTTCCGACCGCGCGCTCGCTTGATCCAGTCACTGGCCATCGCGTGTCTCCGCCCGTCAACAACAAGCTCCGGAGGCAGGGGCTGCCGGGGAGCCGTGCGCAGCTAACGCTCAGTCCTGGCCTGGAGCCGTCGCAGCATCGGCACGAACAGCATTGCCAGCAGGTAGATCGCCGCGAGTTCGATCACAAGGCCAGCTGATTTCAGACTGGTCCCGCTGACCAGACTTCCGGCCAGCTTGAGCAGGATCAGGCCGATGACAAGCGCGCGGAAATGGCGCTCAACGGTTGCCGCCATTTTGCGGCCGGGGCGAGTCAGCACAGCTCCGAGCCACGCGGCAGCCGGAAAGCTCACAAGAACCATGGCGATCTGCGCTGCCAGGCCGAATTGGCTCATGTT
>CAYNPY010000039.1:9531-32753 GCA_964399195.1 uncultured Fibrobacteraceae bacterium | reverse complement strand
GCGACGGGCCCGCGCGCGTCCGCCCGCGCGGCCGCGGCCGGCGCCGGCGCCGCGGCCTGACGCTGCCGGCGGTCCACGATGCGCGCGACCACCTCGCGGGCGCGGCGGATCGGGTCCTCGTCGCCCAGGCGCAGGCGCAGGTGCAGGGCCGACAGGGCGTCCTGCCACGCGTCCTCGAGCACCGAGTCCGGCTCGGCGAGCAGGCCCGACTCGACGCGCGCCAGGCCGATCGCGGCGGCGACCAGGAGCGACTCGGCCAGCTCGTGATCGGCGCCGACTTCGCGCAGCAGGCGCACGGATTCGCCGATCGCCGCCACCGCGGAGTCCAGGTCCGCCTGGGCCAGCAGGCAGGTCGCCAACGAGCGGCGGATCGCGCCCTCCTCGAAACGGTCGCCCAGGCGCCGCGCCCGCGCGAGCGCCTGCCGCAGCGCGACGACCGCTTCGGCGGAGCGGCCCAGCCGGCCCAGGCAGTCGCCCTGCCGGTGCGCCACCTCCAGGGCGATGTCCCCGTCTGGCGCGATGCTCGCCGCCAGCGCCTGGGCCCGCCCGTAGTAGCGCAGCGCGTGGTCCAGGCGTCCCTCATCGCGCTGGACGTCGCCCAGGTATTCCAGCGCCAGGGCCTCCTCGCGGGGCAGGCCCAGGGAACCGGCCTGCCGGAAGGCGTCCAACAACTGGACGCGCGCCGCCGACAGCCGCCCGCGCAGCCGCAGCACCTGCCCGAGCGCCAGACTCGCGCGGCAGAGGCTCACCCGGGCGCCGACCTGGGCCAGCAGCCGCACGGCGGCCTGCAGCTCGGATTCGGCCCGCTGGAAGCGGCCCCGCTTGTAGGCGGCGATGCCGAGATTCAGGCGGTTGCCGCCCATGTTCTTGAGCATGCCGAGCGCAGCGTGCAGTTCGTGCGCGCGCCGCCACCACTGCTCGGCGTCGTCATACCGGGATTCGCGGAAGGCGACGATGCCCAGGAGATTCGCGGCGCGCGCGCACTCGTAGCGGCGGTCCAGCAGCCGGAACAGCGCGTGGGCCGCCTCGGCGTCCTCGCGGGCCCCGGCGGCCTCGCCCAGGTGGGAACGCGCCAGGCCGCGCAGGTAGAGGAAATCCGCCGCTCCGGGCGCCAGTTCGCGCGAGCGGGCCGCGAGCCACGCCGTGCAGGCGGCCTCCACCTGCGCGTACTCGCCCGCCTTGCAGCCGAACGCCAGCTGCACGGCTTCGAGCTCCGCAAGGTCGCCGGGGACCAGGCCCCAGCGCCCGGCCGAGGCCAGCAGCACCTCCAGGTCGTCCCGGCGCTCGAGTTGGAACAGGCAGCGCGCGGCCAGCACGACGGCGTCGCGCACGGTCGGGCCGGAAGCGCAGTGGGGTCCCGGCTCGCCGGCCAGGCAGTCCAGGCACCGGCGCGCCAATTCCAGCGCCCGCTCGTAGTCCTCGTCCAGAAAGCACCGCCACGCGGCGTCCCAGTGCGCCTGGTCCAGGCAGCGGTCGCCGAGCGGGGGCGCCGCCGCGCCCGCCGGCTCCAGGCGAAGGATCTCAGCGCGCATCGGCCGCCTCCGGCGACGGCGCACGCTCGTCGATGACGATGAGCCGGAACGTCAGCAGGCCGCCCTGGTTGATCGGGATCAGCAGGATGCGGCGGCCTTCGCCCACCGGCACCGGCAGCGTCGCCGACTGCACTCCGGGCCAGCGGGGGTCGTTCAGGTCACGGTCGCCGACGCCGCCGCCGCTGCCGAAGTCGTTGGTGTCCAAGGGATCGCCGGACGCGATGTCGTGCCCGTCGTCGCTGGAGATCTCCTCGCGGGCGGTCGACGCCGGCGGCAGCAGGCAGGCCAGCGGCAGCGCCAGGGCGGCCAGGCCGCGGACCAGGGCGCGGCCGATCGATGGGCAGCGGAACATGCGGAACCTCCCGGTTCCGACCGGCCCGCCATGATCTGGATGCCGCTGCGCAGGAAGCCCGTCCGGTCATGTGAGCGCCGGCCACGTTGGGGTCGCCTGAAGCTACGGAGATCCGGCCCGCGCGTAAAGAGTTGTGCCGTCGTAATTGTGTCCTACATTGGCCGCACACCCTCAGACCACGGGAGTGAAGGCATGGAGTACCGGTTCCTGGGCAAGTCGGGCTTGAAGGTGTCGGCGCTGTCCTACGGCGCCTGGGTGACCTTCGGCGAGCAAGTCGACGCCGACCTGGCGTACCGCTGCATGAGCGCCGCGTTCGACGCGGGCGTGAACTTCTTCGACAACGCCGAGGTCTACGGCGGCGGCCAGGCGGAGATCATCATGGGCCAGGTTCTCAAGCGCGCCGGCTGGCGCCGCGCCGACCTGGTGGTCTCGACGAAGATCTTCTGGGGCGGCGAGTACCAGGGCCCCGGCAAGCCGTACCGCTACGGGGTGAACGACCGCGGCCTGTCGCGCAAGCACCTGGTCGAAGGCACCAACGCCGCGCTGGCGCGCCTGCAGCTGGACTACGTGGACCTGCTGTTCTGCCACCGCCCGGACCTCGACACGCCGCTGGAGGAGACCGTCCGCGCGATGGACTTCCTGGTGAACCAGGGCAAGGCCCTCTACTGGGGCACCAGCGAGTGGTCTGCGGCCCAGATCCGCCAGGCGTGGGACATCTCTCGGCGCGAGCACCTGGTGCCGCCGACGATGGAACAGCCGCAGTACAACATGTTCCACCGCGAGAAGGTCGAGGTCGAGTTCGCGCCGCTGTACGAGGAGATCGGGCTGGGCACCACGGTCTGGAGCCCGCTGGCCTCCGGCCTGCTCACCGGCAAGTACAACGACGGCATCCCGGCCGGCTCGCGGCTGGCGCTGCCGGACTACGCCTGGCTGCGCGGGATCGTCGAGGGTCCCGACGGCCCGGCGAAGCTGGACAAGGTGCGCCGGCTGGCCCCGCTGGCGAAGGAGCTCGACGCTTCGCTCGCCCAGCTGGCGATCGCCTGGTGCCTGGCCAACGACGACGTCAGCACGGTGATCCTGGGCGCCTCGCGGCCGGAGCAGATCGCCGAGAACCTCGGGGCCCTGGCGGTCGCCGAGCGATTGACGCCGGAGTTCCTCGAGCGCATCGAGGACGTACTGGACAACCGCCCGCAGGGCGAGAAGAACTGGCGAGGCAACTGACATGAAGGGACTCCTGGCAGCCATGACGATCGTGAACCTGGCGGTCGCCGCCGGCGCCGCCGCCGGCCCGGACCGCGCCAATCCCCTGCTGGCCGATTGGGACACGCCGGACGGGACGCCGCCGTTCGCGCGCATAGAGCTCGCGGACATCGAGCCCGCCATGGTGGCGGCGATGGCCGCCCATGAGCAGGAGATCGCGGCGATCCGCGACAACCGCGAGCCGCCGACGTTCGCCAACACGATCGAGGCGCTGGACCGCGCGGGCGCGCTGCTGACCCGCGTGGGCGCCGTGTTCTCCCTGCTGAACGGCGCCGCCACCAGCGATTCGCTGCAGGCCGTGGCCCGGCGCCTGTCGCCGCTGCGGTCGCGGCACAGCGACGCGATCCTGCTGGACCAGGGTCTGTTCGCGAGGGTCGACGCGGTGTACCGCGCGCGGGCCGAGCTGCAACTCGACGGCGAACAGGCGCGCCTGCTGGAGGAGACCTGGCGCGAGTTCACGCGCGGCGGCGCGGCGCTCGACGCCCAGGGCCGGGCCCGCCTGCAGGCGATCAACGAGGAGTTGGCCCTGCTCAGCCTGCGCTTCGGGGAGAACGTGCTGAAGGAGACCAATCGCTTCGAACTGGTCGTCGACGACGAGACCGGCCTGGCCGGCCTGCCGCCGGCGCTGGTGCAGGCGGCGGCCGAGGCCGCCGCGCAGCGCGGCAAGGCCGGCCGCTGGGTGTTCACGCTGCACCGCCCGAGCCTGATCCCGTTCCTGCAGGCCAGCGCGCGGCGCGACCTGCGCGAACGGATCTACCGGGCGTACCTGGCCGTCGGCAGCAACGGCGACGAACTGGACAACCGGGCCATCCTGCGGCGCACGGTCGAACTGCGCCTCGAGCGCGCGCGACTGCTCGGATACGAGTCCCACGCGCACTACGTGCTGGCCGACAACATGGCCGCCGAGCCCGGGGCCGTCTACGCGCTGCTGGACCGCCTCTGGGCGCCGGCCCTGGCGCGCGCGAAGGTCGAGCAGGCCGACATGCAGGAGCTGATCGACGCCGAGGGCGGCGGCTTCGCGCTGGCCGCCTGGGACTGGTGGCACTACGCGGAGAAGGTGAAGCAGAAGCGCTACGATCTGGACGAGTCGCAAGTTCGCCCCTACTTCGAACTGGAGGCGGTGCGGGCGGGCCTCTTCGACGTCGTCGGCCGCCTGTGGGGGCTGACCTTCCGCGAACGCCAGGACGTGCAGGTCTGGCACCCCGAGGTCAAGGTCTACGACGTGCTCGACGCCGACGGCAACCCGCTGGCCGTCTGGTACAGCGACTACTTCCCGCGCGACAGCAAACGGGGCGGCGCCTGGATGAGCTCGCTGCGCAAGACGCGCCGCGACGGCGACCAGCGCGTCCTGCCGCTGGTCTACAACGTCGGCAACTTCACGCGCCCGACCGCGGACACCCCCGCGCTGCTGAGCCTGGACGAGGTGCGGACGCTGTACCACGAGTTCGGCCACGCGCTGCACGGCATGCTCTCGCAGTGCCGCTACGAGAAGCTCAGCGGGACGGCCGTCGCCCGCGACTTCGTGGAGCTGCCCAGCCAGATCCTCGAGAACTGGGCGCTGGAGCCGGCGGTGCTGGCGCGCCACGCGAAGCACTGGCGCACGGGCGAGCCGATGCCGGCGGAACTGGTCGAGCGCCTGCAGCGCGCGCGCCACTTCAACCAGGGCTTCGAGACCGTCGAGTACCTGGCGGCGAGCTACCTGGACATGGACTGGCACACGCTCGCCGACCCGCAGGCCGTGGCGGCCGCCGACCCGGACGCGTTCGAGGCGGCGTCGCTGGGCCGCATCGGATTGATCGACGCGATCGCCACGCGCTACCGCAGCCCCTACTTCCGCCATGTGTTCGGCGGCGGCTACGCCGCCGGCTACTACGCGTACGTCTGGGCCGAAGTCCTGGACGCCGACGCCTTTGCCGCCTTCCGCGAGACCGGCGACGTCTTCGACGCGGCGACGGCCGCCTCGTTCCGCCGCCATGTGCTCGAGCGCGGCGGCTCAGCGCTGCCGATGGACCTGTACCGCGCGTTCCGCGGGCGGGACCCGGAGATCGGGCCGCTGCTGGAGCGGCGCGGACTGCAGTAGGCCTGCGCGCCGGAACACGGGGATCCGATCCCCGCGCCCGGGCACTGAATGCAAAGGACCCGCGGCATGGCCGCGGGTCCTTGCTTCATGGTTGGTACGCCGCCAGGGACTTGAACCCCGAACCTACTGATTAAGAGTCAGTTGCTCTACCAGTTGAGCTAGCGGCGCACCGGATTCCGGTGTGGCCGTGGCGGGGGACCGCGTGTAGCGTAGGTCGCGGCGCGGAGACCCGATCCGTCCCGGCAGGCCGCAATAAATAGCAGCCGCCGTTGTCCCTGTCAAGGCCGCGCGCCGGCGACGCTCTGCGTCGCCGGCCGGGAAAGGACCGCGATGGCACCCGCTCCCCGCTCCCCGCGCAAGACGCCCGCCGGCGCCAAGGCCACCGGGAAGAGAACTGCGGCGAAGAAGGCCACGGCGAAGAAGCCCGCGACGGCGAGCGGCGCGAAGCGGGGCGCGACGAAGGTGGCGCCGAAGGCCGCGGCGAAAGCGGTCGCCGCGAGAGAGTCCGCCGCCGCCTCAGACCTCGCGCCGCTGCGCGAGCGCCAGGCCAAGGCTCTGGCCGTCATCGCCGCGCTGCGGGCGGAATTCCCCGCCACGCAATGCAGCCTCGACCACGGGGACGGCTGGCAGTTGCTGGTGGCGACCATCCTCTCGGCCCAGTGCACCGACGCCCGGGTCAACCAGGTCACCCCGGGCCTGTTCCGGCGGTTTCCGACGACCGCCGACTTCGCCGCGGCCCCGATCGAGGAGATCGAGGAGGCGATCCGCTCGACCGGCTTCTACCGCAACAAGGCGAAATCCCTGCAGGGCGCAGCGCGCCATTTGCTGGAGCGCCACGGCGGCCGCCTGCCGACGGACATCGACGAACTGGTCCAGGTCCCCGGCTGCGGCCGCAAGACGGCCAACGTGGTCCTCGGCGAGGTGTACGGCAAGCCGGCCGGCGTGGTCGTCGACACGCACGTCGGGCGCATCGGGCGCAAGCTGGGCCTGACCGACCAGGACGACCCGGTCAAGGCCGAGCGCCAGCTCAACGAGTGCGTGCCGCAGGACGATTGGCGCGACTTCGGGCACCTGCTCATCGACCATGGGCGCAAGACCTGCCAGGCCAGGTCGCCCAGGTGCGACGATTGCTGCGTGTACCGCTGGTGCCTGGCCCGGTCCTGAGTTGCGATCGGGCCTACAGGCCGCGCGAATCCAGCCGATAACCCGACCGGTGGGGTCCCTTCAGCCGGGAGCGTCCGCGCATGGCCAAGTACGTGATCATGGGCATCCAGGGCAGCGGCAAGGGCACGCAGGCCAAGCTGTTGGCTGCCGACTACGGCCTGGTGCACATCTCGATGGGCGAAGTGTTCCGCGGCCATATCCGCGCGGGCACGCGCCTGGGCCGGACGATCCGCGACCTTGTCGCCGACGGGCACCTGGTGCCCGACAGCATCGTCAACCAGGTGCTGCGCACGCGGCTCGGGGAACGCGACTGCCAGTCCGGATTCGTCCTGGACGGCTACCCGCGCGACCTGGCGCAGGCCGTGTACCTGCTGGAGCTGGTGCCGCTGGACGCGGTCATCAACGTCGTGGTCCCGGACCGCGTGGTGACGGCGCGGATGCTGGCGCGCCGGGTCTGCGCCGACTGCGGCCGCGACTGGAACCTGCAGGGCCCGCCGCCGCGGCAGGCCGGCGTGTGCGACGACTGCGGCGGCGCCATCCGGGCGCGCGAGGACGACAATCCGGCGGCCATCGCGGCCCGCCTGGCCGATTTCCACGCGCAGACGTCGCCGGTGCTGGACTTCTTCCGCGCGCACGGCCTAGTGGTGGACGTCGACGGCACGCTCGCGCCCATGCAGGTGCAGGAACAGATCCGGCGCCGGCTCGGCCTGACGGTTTCCTGAGGCTGAACGCAACGGCTCAACGACGGAGAAGGCCCCGGATGGGGCCTTCTCCTCGTCGCGCGCAATGGTGGGCGACGCTCAGAACGGCAGGTCGTCGTCGTCCGAGGGGCCGGGATCGCCCATCGGGTCGGGGCTGAAGCCGCCCGCTCCGCCGCGGCCGCCGCGCGCAGGGCCCTCGCTGAAGCTGCCGCCGCCACCGCCGCCGCCACCGCCGCCCTGGCCCTCGCCCTCGTCGCGGCGGCCGAGCAGCATCAGCTGGTTGGCGATGATCTCCGTGGTGTAGCGCTCCTGGCCGTCCTGGCCCTGCCACTTGCGCGTCTCGAGGCGGCCTTCGACGTACACCTGCTTGCCCTTGCGGAGGTAGCGCTCGGCGCGCTCGGCGAGGTGGCGCCAGGCGACGACGCGGTGCCACTCCGTCTTTTCCTGCCACTCCCCGCTGTTCTTGTCCTTCCAGCTCTCGGTGGTCGCGACCGAGAAGTTCGCCACCGGCACGTTGCTCTGGGTGTACTTGATCTCCGGATCGCGGCCCAGGTTGCCGATGATGATCACCTTGTTGACGCCAGCCATCGCGTTCTCCTTGCCTTGGCGGGACCGCGCCCCGGATCAGGGTGCGCCGTCCCGGTCATCGGTTGGTTTTCCTGGCTGATCAGCGGGAGGCCGGACTATGACAGGTCAAGCCGGGAAAGCGGGAAAAAAATGGGGTGGATGATGGGACTCGAACCCACAACCACCTGGACCACAACCAGGGGCTCCGCCATTGAGCTACATCCACCACCACTATTCGCGGTTTTCTGGCACGCCCGGCAGGACTCGAACCTGCGACCTGCGGATTAGAAATCCGCTGCTCTATCCGGCTGAGCTACGGGCGCGCCGGAGTGACATCGTCGAAGCGGCGACATCGTCGGCACCCGCGCTCGGGACGGGCTCGTTTCCCTTGGGCGGACGCGAATAATGGCGATGTGGCCCACCGGTGTCAAGACCGTCGATCCGCTGGTCGGGGCGACAGGATTTGAACCTGCGACACCCTGCTCCCAAAGCAGGTGCGCTACCGGACTGCGCCACGCCCCGACCGAATGCACGTCGTGTACCTGGGGCGCTCCCGCGGCCGCAATCGCCCCGGCCACGGCCCCGCGGGGCGCCTGTGGACCAATGGGTAACGGCGCCCGCCGCCCTTGTCAATCGCCGGCCCGTCGCCGCGCGGGGACGGCGGCGGCGCCCTTGTCGCCGCGGCGCGATCCGCCGCCTACACGCCGTAGGCCGCGCGCACCGCGCGGCGCAGGCGCGCCAGCGCCCGGCCGCGGTGGCTGACCAGGTGCTTGGCGCCGGGCGCCAGTTCCGCCAGCGTGAGATCCGAGCCCTCGGGCAGGAACACGGGATCGTAGCCGAAGCCGCCGCCGCCCAGCGGCTGGCGCGTGATCGTCCCGGCCAGGCGGCCCTCCGTCGCGATCTCCAGCCACAGCGGCTCCCAGAGGTCGCGCCCGGGCGCCTCGCGCGACAGGCCCGACGGCGCCACCACCGTCGGCGGGCGTCCCGGCTCGGCCCGCGACGGCGCCGCCCACAGCGCGGGATCCGGCAGGCGCACCGCCCCGGGCGGCGCCGCCGCGGCCGCCCCGTCCGGCCCGGCGGCCAGGAACGCGCCCGCGATCTCGCGCAGGCGCGCGGCGTCGTGCCCCCAGTTCGCCAGGTCGGCGCCGCGCTCGGCGGCGTAGCTGTTCCATTCGCCGCGGTCGGCCCCGAGCTCCGCCCAGAAGGCCGGGGCCTCGGTCGGATCGCGGAGCTCCACCGCCCGCGCCCACGGGTTGTGCAGCCAGCGGTGGACGGCGGGCGCCTCGACGCGGTAGTCGCGCGCTCCCGGACGCGGGTCGACCCAGGCGCACGCGGTGGCGAAACGGGCCTGCCGCGAGCCGTCCGGGACGTCGCGCATCAGCTCCAGCAGCAGGGCGACGTTGCTCGCGTAGGTGGCCCCGGGGCCGGAGAAGCGGGCCGCGAAGATGTCCGGCCAGCCGTTCAGCTCGCGCACCTGCAGCGAGGTGTCGTCGGCCAGCGCGATCTCGCCGGTCCAGGCGGCCGCCACCAGCGCCTTGCGCGCGGCGTTGCCGCGGATCGTCACGCCGTCTTCCACGACCTCCGGCAGACCGGGATAGTCCAGCGCCGAGACGACGTCGAAGGGCAATCCCTCCATCAACTCGGCCAGCTCGCGCAGCTTGTCGCGGTTGCGGCTGGCCAGCACCACCTTGCGTCGGGCATCCATCGTCATGCGCCTCCGTCGGCGGCCGTCGCGCCGGGTTGCTCAGGCCAGGTTCAGCACCTTGCGCTGCAGCTCGTTGATGCGGGCGATCGCGGCGGCGCCCAGGTCCGTCATCTCGTCCAGCTGCACGCGCGTGAAGGGCCGGTTCTCCGCCGTGCCCTGCACCTCGATCAGGCCCCCGCCCTCGGCCATCACCAGGTTCAGGTCGGTGTCGGCGCCCGAGTCCTCGCGGTAGTCCAGGTCCACCAGCACCTTGCCCTGCACGACGCCGAGGCTGATGGCGCCCACCAGCGCGCGCATCGGGTGCTTGCGCAGCTTCAGGCGCGACAGCGCGTCGTGGAGGGCCACGGCGGCGCCGTTGATCGAGGCGCAGCGCGTGCCGCCGTCGGCGCGCAGGACGTCGCAGTCGATGGTGATCGTCAGGTCGCCCAGCGCGTTCAGGTCGGTCACCGCGCGCAGCGAGCGGCCGATCAGGCGCTGGATCTCCATCGTGCGGCCGCCCTGGCCGCCGCCGGTCGCCTCCCGCCGCATGCGCTCGCCGGTCGAGCGGGGCAGCATGCCGTACTCGGCCGTCACCCACCCCTGCCCGGACCCCTTGAGCCACTTGGGCGTGCCGTTGGTGATCGTCGCCGTGCAGACGACGTGCGTGCTGCCCATCTCGATCAGGCACGAGCCCTCGGCGTGCGGCAGGTAGTCGCGCGTGATGCGCACCGGGCGCAGTTGATTCGGCTCCCGGCCTTCGGCGCGTTCGCTCACGACGGGTCCTTTCGGGTTCGCGCCTCGGCGGCGCCTCCGTGGCCGAGCGCGTGCCCGGCCTCCTCCATCTCGTCGAGTCCGACGGACTCGACGTCGTCGATCGGCTGTCCCAGGAAGCGCGCGCCGATCTCGGCGAACTTCCAGGGGATATCGCTGAGGACGAACGCGAGCCGGCCCTCGCGCGCGCCGCCACGCAGCAGCGCGGAGTCGGTCAGCGCGTCGCACGCCGCCGACGCCAGCGACTCGGCGGAATCCACCAGCCGCACCGCGGGCCCCAGGAACGCGCCGATGTCGTCGGCCAGCAGCGGGTAATGCGTGCAACCGAGGATCAGGGTGTCCAGGTTCGCCTCGCGCAGCGGACGCAGGTACTCGGCCACGGCCAGCCGCGCCAGCACGTGTCCGGCGAGGCCCTCCTCGACCAGCGGCACGAACAGCGGGCACTCGGCCGCCCTGATGCGCCCGGCCGGCAGGCCCGCCGCCGCCAGTCCCTGCTGGTAGCGGCCCGAGCGGATGGTCCCCGAGGTGCCGATGACCCCGACGGCGCCGCCCCGCGTGGCGGCGAGCGCCGCGTTCACCCCCGGTTCGATGACGCCGAGCACCGGCACCGGCAGCACCTCGCGCAGGTGATCGAGCGCGAACGCGCTGGCCGTGTTGCAGGCCACGACCACCAGCTTGACGCCGCGGGCCACGAGCAGCCCGGCGTCCTGACGCGCGAACGCGCGCACGGTCTTCTCGCCCTTCGTGCCGTACGGCACGCGCGCGGTATCGCCGAAGTAGAGCAGGTCCTCGCCCGGCAGCCGTTCGTGCAGCGCGCGCAGCACCGTCAGGCCGCCGAGGCCCGAGTCGAAGACCCCGATCGGGGCTTCGCGGCCGGGATGCCTCGCGCCCGCGGCCGTCATCTCAGCGCCACCGGCGCGGCGCGAGCGGGCGCGACAGGTCGAGATGGCCGCCCAGCGTCGCCGGCTGGCGGCCCTCGACCAGGATCGTGCAGGAAACGACCTGCGGGAAGTTGGCCGCCAGCGTGCGCAGGATGGTGCCGAGCGTCGCCGCCTCCGCGGCGCTGCCGCCCGGGTGGCGGAGCGTGAGTTCGCCGGAAAAATCGATCACGGCGACGCCGCGCGCGGGATCCAGGAACGCGGCCAGAGCCCGCGTTCCGCCCGGCAGCCCGCTGACGGCGCGGCCGCTCCGCGGCCCCTCGCACAAGGCGGTCATCACCGCCAGCAGGTCGCGGTCCGGCCGGCCGCCGGCGGGCAGTCGCCGCTCCTCGACGTACCAGCCGCCGCCGTCGCGCCGCGGGAACTCCAGCGCCACGGCGCGGTCGGCCGCCACCGGCAGGGCGGGCGCCGCCGTCTCGCGCTCCGCCAACGCGGACAAGTCGTCGCCGGGTCCCGCCGGTCCCAGGAGCCGCCAGGCGATCCCGCCGGCGCCCGCCACGACCAGCACCAGGGCGAGGCCGATGACGACGCCGCGCGCGGACAGCCACCTGCGCCCGGCAGCGGCCGGCGGGCCGTCGTCGCCGCTGGCGAACAGCGCGCTCATCGCCGGCCCCCGACGCCGGCCTCGCCGGCGCCGGCGCCGCCGCTCGCGTAGGCGAGCACCGCGTCGCCGATCGCGCGCGCGAGCAGACGCTGGTAGCCGCGATCGCCGAGCAGCCGCTCCTCCTGCGCGTGGCTCAGGAAGCCGAGTTCGACCAGCACGGCCGGCATGAAGGCGCCGACCAGCACGCGGAAGCCCGCCTGGCGCACGCCGCGATCGGGCGTGCCCAGGGCCCGGCTGGCGCGCGCCTGCAGGAACTCCGCGAAGCGGCTGCTCTCGGAGATGTAGCGGTTCTGCACCAGTTCCCAGACGATGAACTCGACGTCGCCCGGCTCGCGGCCCCCGGCCGTGGCGCCGTTCTCGACCGCCTCCACGCTGCGGGCCCAGTCGCTGCCCGCCGGCGACAGGAACCACGTCTCGAAGCCGTTCGCCTGGTCGTCGAACCAGCTGTTGCAGTGCAGGGAGATGAAGAGGTCGCCGCCGGCGGCGTTGGCCGACTCGGCGCGCGCGTCGAGATCGAGCGATTCGTCGCGGTCTCGCGTGAGCACCACGCGCAGGTCGCTCTCCTGCTCGAGGTACCGGCGCAGTTCGCGCGCCACCGCCAGGTTCACGTCCTTCTCCATGAGCCCCTGCGGCCCGACCGCGCCGGTGTCGCCGCCGCCGTGGCCGGGGTCGATCACCACCGTGCGCAGCGGGCGCGCCGGGGCCGGCTCGGGCAACACGCCGGCCAGCGGGTCGGGCGCGGCCTGCCCGAAGGCATCGGCGCTCGCGGCGGCCGCCGGCGCCACGAAGACGACGACGTCGCGGCCGCCGTCGACGGCATAGGCGCGATGCTCGCCCGCGTCGGCGCCCAGGCGCAGGTCAACCAGCAGGCGATCCCCGTCCTGCCTGGCCTCGACGCCGGCGACCAGGCCCGACGGCGCGACGCGCGCCAGCGCCGCCGCGTCGGCCCGCGCGCCGCGGATCGCCAGTTCGATCCGGTCGGCGGCCGGACGGTCGACCGCCCAGGACAGGGCTTCGCGGCAGCGGACGTGCACGGCGGTGCCGCCGCCCAGCGCCTCGACCGTCAGGGCGTCGACGTTGTCGTCGGCCGCGCCCAGCACGAGCCTGCCGGCGGCGGGATCCCAGGCGACGTCCAGATCCGCGGCCGGTCCGATGACCTGCAGCAGCGCCGCCAGCGGGAGCCACAGCTCGCCGTCGTGGTCCAGGACCGGCACCGGCAGGAGGGCCTCGGTCGCGCCGGTCACGACGACGCGGCTGCCGCCGGTCACCGTGAACGTGCGGCCGGCGACGCCCAGCTCCAGGCGGCGCAGCGCATCCTGCCAGCTGCGCGTCGCGCGCAGCAGCGTCGCCAGATCGGCCGAGCGCAGGTAGAGTTCGCGCGAATCCTGCAGCAGGCGCCGCGCGACCACCGGCAGGGGCTGGCGCGTGTCCCGCCGTTCGACGACGAGGTTCTGGGGGCCGGCGCCGGCATCGACCCGCGTCCACGCCCGCGGCTCCTGATAGCTGTCGCCCGCGCGCGACGGCGCGGGCGCGCCGCCGACGGCCACGGCCAGCCACAGGGCCACCGCCGCGGCAACCCGCCGCGCGGTGCTTCGGGAAACGCTCATCGCGCGCGCATCCTCACGGCTCGCGGCGGCCCACGTGCTGGGCGATCCGCCGCTGGACATCCTGCTTCGCCTTCGCCTCGCGCTTGTCGTGCAACTTCTTGCCGCGCCCGAGCCCGATCTCGAGCTTGGCGCGCCCGTCGCGGAAGTACAGGCGCAGCGGCACCAGGGTCAGCCCCTTCTCCTCGAGCTTGGGCAGGATCTTGCGGATCTCGCGCCGATGCAACAGCAGCTTGCGCCGTCGGAACGGTTCGTGGTTCTCGCGGTTGCCCTGCTCGTAGGGACCGATGTGCATCTTGACGACCCAGCCCTCGCCGTCGCGGATCTCGCCGTAGGCATCGCCCAGGTTGACGCGGCCCTCGCGCAGGGCCTTGACCTCGGTGCCCTGCAGGACCAGGCCGGCCTCCCAGGTCTCGAGGATCTCGTACTCGTGCCGGCCGCGCCGGTTCGTGGCGACGATCTTGATGCCCGCCGGGTCGACCTTGCGCGCCATCTTCGGCTCCCGCCCCCGCTGCCCTGATCCCGGGCCGGCCGGGACACATCGTTGAACACAGGTTGCAGAATATACCTGCTGCGCGGGGCGCTGCCAATCGGCGATGGCCGCAAGTCCAGCCGCCACATGAAAATCGCCGGCCGGGTTGACAGCCTTCCGGGCGCCCGCTAGATTGGCGCCGCCTGCCCGCCCGGACGGGCCGGCTGCGGAAAACTCAATAGTGCCCAGGTGGCGGAATTGGTAGACGCGCTACGTTCAGGTCGTAGTGGGGTTTCCCCGTGGGAGTTCGAGTCTCTTCCTGGGCACCATAGGTTTTTCGGCTGAGCCATGATTCCCGGCGGGTGCCGCCCTCCGGACAATATCCCCTGCCCCGGCAGGGGATTTTTGTTGCCCGGCAGCGGCGGGCCGCCGCTCCGCCTCCTGTGCGGCCGGCCGCGGCATGGATTCTGCACTGCCGGGCCTCGCCCGCCGCGCCGGTGACGGCGGCGCGGCCGTCGGGCAGGGCAACCTCCCGACCGACAAGCAATTGCAAACCGGGAGCCCGCCCGCTGCGGGGCATCCCGGCCGGAGGCGGCCATGCGGTGGTTCGATATCATCCTGCCCGAAGCGGGCGCCGATCCGCGGCTCGACCGCGACCTGGCGGACGTCGCCGCCGCGACTCTGGCCTACCGGGAGCTCCAGCGCCGTGACGGCCTGGACGCCGCCGGCCTGATCCCGGTCGCCGAGGCGGCGGGTCGGCAGCTCCTGGCCGCGGTGACCCGGGCGGCGCCGGGGGCGTTCGACCGCACGCGCCGGGCCGCCGCGCTGGAATCGCCGGCCGTGGGCGAGCGCGCGCACGACGCCCTGACCGGATTCCACCTGGTGGTGGACCCCGCCTGGCTGGGGCTGCCGTGGACCTGGCTGCACAACGGCCTGAGCTTCGTCCTGGAACAGCACCCGCTGTGCGCCGCGGCGCCGCCGGCGGCGCCGCCGGCCGCCGGCGCCGGGCGGCCGTGGATGCAGCGTCAGGTGCGCGCCGGCTACCTGGTCGGCGAGGGCGGCGCGCAGGACCTGCGCGCGGTGCGCGACCAGCTGCGCGAGCCCGGCTCGCGCGCGCCCGAGTTGTTGTTCATCCCGGGCCACAGTGACCCGCAGACGCGCCGTCTGATCTTCCGCGAGGCCGAGGCGATCGCCGACGCCCTCGGCGCCGGTCCCGGCGGCCGGCCCCTGGCCCACCTGGAGGTGCCGGCCGAGGCCGTCACGCCGGGCCGGCTCTGCGAACAGAACGTCGCGTTCCAGATCCTCCACTTCGCGGGGCCGACCAGCGCGCCCGCGCGCCATGACGACACGCTCGGCGAGTACTGGATGAACCGGCTGCTCGAGGAAACCTCGTACCCGGACGACGACGCGCTGGCCGCGGCGCTGGGCTGCGAGGGCGAAGTCCTGGGCGTCGACCCGGTCACCTCGCTGCTGGACGACGTCTGCGCCAACCACGCGCGCCGCTCCGCCCGCGTCGCCGCGGGAGTGCCCGCCGGAGGCGTCCGCGACGTCGCGGCCGGATCGCCGTCGTGGCTGCTGGACGACGGTCCGGTCGCGCCCGAGTCGCTGGCCTGCCGCGGTCAACTGCCGCCGCTGGTGGTCTCCAACAGCTGGTGCGCGGTGCCCGAACTGGGGGCGCGCTTCGTGCGCGCCGGCACCTCCACCTTCGTCGGCCCGCTGGTGCCGCTCTTCTCCCGCCCGGCCCGCGTTTACGCCGGTCATCTCTACCGGAGCCTCGGCCGCGGCTGGTGCGCGGGGGCCGCCGCCTGGCAGGCCGCCGCCGAATGCCGGCGCGAGCTCGGGGCCGAGCATCCGGCCTGGCTCTCCTACGGCGTGCTGGGCTTCGGCAGTCTGTCCCTGCAGTACCTCTGATCGGCGGGGATCGCGCGCAGGGCCGCCGCCAGGCGCGCGATGCCCGCGCGCGCATTGGCCACGATGGCGGCGATCTCCGCCGGCGTGGCCCCGTCCTGGTGGATGCCCGCCGCCGCCACGCCGGCGCCGCCGGCGGCCGCGGCCACGGCCTCGGCGCACTCGCGGGCCAGCGGCCCCTCCTTGTGGGGCGGCAGGACGAGCAGGCCCCCGCCGTCGAGCGCGCCCGCAGGTCCGGCCAGCGCCACCGCGCCCGCATGGGCCTGGCCGCCGGTCACGGTCACCAGCAGGTCTCGCCCCAGGGGCGCCGCTTCCAGCCGCACGGCCCGGCGCCCGCGGCCGACGGTAAATGGCGCCGGCAGGGCCGCCGGACTCCAGCGGACGGCCCGCGTCCGCATCTTTCGCTGCTCCATGCAACCCTCCCGGCGCCTCGGCCGTCATATCCCGGTGCCGCCCGCCGCGCCTGGAGACCCGGTTGCCGCGGCGGGCAGGCGGCGCGCCCGTCTGGTGCGGGCCGCGCCGGCGGCGGTATATTGCCCCCACGCGCGGGGCCGCCCGCCGTCGCCCGCCGCCGCGGGCCCACTTGCAGCGCGCGCCGCCCGGCGGGGGATGCGGCGGCCGCGGGACCACGGAGATCCATGCCGCCGTTCCGGCAGCAGACGCACGCGTTGTCAGGCCTGGCCCGGCGGCTCCAGTCGCGCCAGGCGCACCTGGCGCTCGGCGTGCTGACCCTGGCGGCCGTCCTGTTCAGCGGCTACGACGCCACCCGCACGCGGCCGAGCGACGGCACCGTCTGGCTGCTGGGCCGCCCCCAGCTCGAGGTGCTGGACGTCCTGCCGCGTCCGCAGGGCCCGGCCACGCCGTTGCAGGCGGGTGACATCATCGTCGGCCTCGGCGGCTCCATCGTCGATTCCCCGCAGCGCGCCGCCGCCGAGCTGCGCAAGCACGACCCGGGCGAACGGATCAACTATCTCATCAAGCGGGACGGACGGCAATTGACGGTGGCCGTCCCGCTCACCTCGACGCGCGTCGACCTGCAGGACTACGCGGTGAACGTGGTCCTGGCGATGATCTACCTGGTGATCGGCTTCATCGTCTACCTGCGCAGCCAGGACGACCGGCCCGCCGCGCTGTTCTACGTCCTGTGCCTGCTGTTCGGACTCTACTTCATGACCAATCTGCAGGCGGCCAGCTACTTCCTGGGCGCCATCATCACGCAGAATCTCGGCGCGTTCGCGCGGTTCATGCTGCCGGCCGTGTTCCTGAACTTCTTCCTCGTGTTCCCCACCAAGAAGCTCGTCCTGCTGCGGCACCCGTTCCTGGTGCCGCTGCTGTACCTGGCGCCGTGGGCCCTCTACCTGCGCTTCACGCTCGACCAGTTCCTGGGCGAGCAGGGCGCGCGGATCCACGCCGCCAGCTGGATCGTCCTGGGCATGTACTACATGTGCGGGCTGGCGGCGCTGCTGCACGCCTACTTCAGCTACAGGGACCCGTTGCTGCGCCGACGGGTGCGGATCCTGACGGTCGGCACGCTGGTGGCGGTGGTGCCGTTCCTGGTGTTCAAGATCGGGATGGAAGAGCTGTCCTTCCGCACGGGTCTGACGCGTCTGGGCGCGCTGCCGCTGGCGGCGATCCCGATCTCGTTCGGCTACTGCGTCGCCCGGTACCAGGTCCTCCAGATCGACGTCCTGCTGAAGCGCAACCTGTCCTACGCCCTGCTGACCTTCGCGGTCTGGAGCGGCTTCCTCGGCGGCGCCTGGTGGCTGGGCAGCCGGGCGTTGACGCTGCTGCCGGGAGCCGGTCCGCTGACGGCGGCCGGCACGGCGCTGGCCGTGGCCGCCGGGCTGTGGCCCCTGCGGCGGCAGGCGCAGCGCTCCCTGGACTCGCGCTTCTACCACTCCCGCGACAACCTGGCGCTCCTGATCGAGGAGTTCAGCAAGGAGATCCCGCGCCTGTTCCAACGCGAGATCATGCTGCGCTGGGTCGGGTCGCGCCTGCAGGCCGTGCTCGACCTGCCCAGCCTGGCCGTCTACGTCGCCGTGCCGGGCGGCGACGGCGCCGGCTATGCGTTGGGCTCGCTGACGCGTCCCGGCTCGTCGCGGGGCGAGTCGCCGACTGCGGCCGCCGGCGGCGCAACCGCGCCCCGGGCCCGCTACCCGGAGCACCTGTCGCTGCCGGGGCTGGCCCGCTACCTCGTCCGTCACGGCGAGCCTCTGTGGACCGAGGCGCCGGACGCCGGCCAGGCGCTCGGCCGGCAGGCCATCACGAGGGAGCAGGTCGAGCTCCTCGCGCGCCTGCAGGAGCAGCGCGCCCTGGCCGAGGTCGGCGTGGAACTGCTGATCCCCATGGTGCTGCAGGGGCGGCTCGTGGGCCTGTTCGCGCTGCCGCGTCGGCCCGGCGACGGGGAGTACCAGTTGCACGAGCTGCGCCTGCTGAGCATCGTCGCGGGGCAGGTCGCGCTGCAGCTCGAGAACACGCGCCTGTACGCCGAGGAGGCGGCCAAGCTCCGGCTCGAGGAGGAGATGGCGATGGCGCGCCAGATCCAGTCCCGCCTGCTGCCGCGGCGCCTGCCGGCGGCGGCCGGACTCGAGATCGACGCCGTCAACATCTCGAGCAAGCAGGTCTCCGGCGACTACTACGACGTCATCGAACGCCAGGACGGGCGCCTGGCCGTCGTCATCGCCGACGTCAGCGGCAAGGGCGTGCCCGCCTCCATCCTCGCCTCGAATCTGCAGGCGGCGCTGCGCGCGCAGTGCGACATGTGCGATTCGCCGGGCCTGCTGCTGGAGCGAATCAACCGGCAGGTCCACGCCAGCACCGACCCGCAGCACTTCGCCACGCTGTTCCTGGCGATGTTCGACCCCGTCACCAGGCAGCTCGTCTACAGCAGCGGCGGCCACAACCCGCCGGTGCTGGTGCGGGCCGACGGAAGCCGGCTGCTGCTGTGCGAGGGCGGGCTGCCGCTGGGCGCGTTCGATTTCGGCAGCTACGACGAGGGCCGCCTCGAGCTGGAGCCGGGCGACCTGCTGTTCATGTACACGGACGGCCTGACCGAGACGAAGGGCCCGGACGGCGACGAGGATTTCGGCGAGACGCGGCTGGGCGAGCTGCTGCGCAGCGGGCGCGACCGGGCGCTGCCCGAGCTTTTCGCGGCGATCACGCAGGACCTGCACCGCTTCAGCGGGCGCGAGGACACGGACGACGACATCACGATGATCGGCCTGAAGGTGACGACGATCGAGCGGATGGCCATGGCCGGCGGGCAGTCGGCCTAGGCGCGGGACAAGACACGGGTGGAGGCGGCGACGTGAAGTGGCTCATCATCGCGCTGGCGGCGGCGGCGGCGCTCATCGGGATCGGGCTCGTGGCGACGGGCTCGCACGGGGACGCGCGCCTGTCGCGCGATCCGGAGGCGGCGGCACTCTGTGAGGAGGGAACGGCGGATCTGCACGCGTTCCGGCTGCGCGCCGCGGTGGAGAAGCTGGGCCGGTCGCTGCAGAGGGACCCGGCGCTGGCCGAGGCCTCCATCTCGCGGACCATCGCCTTCCTGCGGCTGGGCGAGCGGCAGAACCTCAAGCGCGAGCTGGCGCGCGCCGACAGCCTGACCGCCGCGCTGAAGAGCGAGCGGCGGCGGCTGATCGCCCAGCTGCGACTGAGCGCCCTGCCCGGTTCGCGATTCGTGACGATGAGGGACTCGGTCTACAAGGTGCTGCAGACGCAGGCGCCCGACGACATCTACGTGCTGGAGGCCGGGGCCGCGCGCGCCGAGCTGCAGCAGGATCCCGAACTCATCGAGCAGGCCTGGCGCCGCATCATCGAGAAGAACCCGAGCTACGCCAACAGCTACAACATGCTCGGCTACCTGGAGCTGAACCGCGGCAACTACGACCTGGCGATCGAGTACATGCAGAAGTACGCGTTCCTGTCGCCGGACCTGGCCAATCCGCACGATTCGCTGGGCGAGGTGTACCTGGCCATCGGGCGCTACGAGGAGGCCGAGGCCGAGTTCCAGACGTCGGTGAAGATGCAGCCGGATTTCTACCACTCGCTGATCAACCTCGGCAAGGTGTACCTCGCCCGCGGCCAGCTGAAGCGCGGCGTCGAGATCCTCGAGGCGCTGCGCGGGCAGGTCGCGGGTTCGGACCTGGAGATGCGCGTCGACCGCGAGATCATCTCGACCTACCTGCGGGCCGGTCTCCTGCCCGAGCTCGCGCAGGCCACGGCCCGCTTCGTGACCCGCTACCCGAAAGAGGACGCCGCGGCGGTCTACCGCGCGGTGCGCCTGGCCTACGCCGGCCGCGCGGCCGAGGGTCGGGCGGTCATGGATTCCAGCCTCGCCGTCTGGAGGGCCGAGCCCGGCTACAGCCAGTACGAGAAGGCGCGGCAGGGCGTCGAGAGCACGGCCCGCCAGTACGAGGGCATCGTCGCCGACCTGGCCGGCGACAGCGCGCGCGCCGCCGAGGCGTGGCAGGCCGCGCTGCGCACGCTCCAGGCGGGCACGCCCCGGCACGAGCTCTTCTATCTCGACTACCGGCTGGGCGCCGCCTTGCACGCGGACGGGCGCCCGCGCGAGGCCCTCGCCCGGATCGACCCGGTGTTGGCCACGAATCCGCGGCTGCCCGAGGTGCTGCTGCTCAAGGCGAAATGCCATCTCGACCTCGGCGAGACCGACGCAGCCCGCGCCACGCTCGGCCAGCTGGAACGGGCGCTGGCGATGGCCGACCCGGACCTGCCGATCCTGCGGGAAGCGGCGGCGGCGCGCGCCCGGCTGGGCGGCGGCGCGCCCGTGACCTAGGCGCCGTTCGGCCGGAACGCGGCGACGGTGAATGCGGACGGCCGGCCCCGGCGGGGCCGGCCGTCGTCGTCGCGCGCGTCACCGGTGCGGGCGCGGCTCAGACTTCCTGGAAGAAGTACGGCTTGAGGCACTGCACGATCTTGTCGTAGGTCTCCGGGTACAGCCCCCAGATGACGGCCGCCACCGAGCTGAGCAGGCTGTTGCCGTCCTGCGGCGTGAAGCTGTAGCCGGTGATCTGCGTGCCGTCGCTCGAGACATGCAGCGTGTCGACGGGAATCACCGACTGGTTGAGGATGCGGCCGCAGAAGCCGTGGTCGCGCCCGAACGAGAACACGCTGTTGGCCGTGGTCTTGTAGGTCAGCGCGATGCGGTCGTCCGCATCGCAGCGCGCGATCAGTTCGTCGCGGGTGACCGGCGTCTTCACCTTCAGGCTGTACTGGATCACGTGCATCAGCTGGCTGTTGACCTTCATGGCGCTGCTGAACAGGTTCAGATCCCAGGCCGCGCCCTTGGTCTGGTAGAGGTACCAGGCGTCGCGGGCGTGGTGCGTGCCGAAGCGCTGGTCCTTGTGCGCGCCCACCTGCGGGCTGGCGACGAAGCCGGCGTCCTGGCTGATGTCGTTGGCGCGCCGCATGCAGACGAAGCGGCCCTCGACCAGGTTCTCCGGGCCCTGGTCGTGCAACCCGAACGTCTTGATCAACACCGACATGTTGTGCGTGTTGCAGCTGACGACCTGCAGGTACTTGTCGCGACCCACCCGGAGCGTGTCGTCGTTGATGCCACGCGCGTAGGGCTTGCCGAAGCCGAATTCGCTGCCCTGGGCGATGAAGACGTCGGTCGACTGCTCGTATTGCTGGTACCACCGCTCCTTCATCGCATTGCCGCTGGGCGTGCAGTCGACGACCACGCGCACGGCCTCCAGCGCTTCCTCGGTCGTGATCTCGACCGGCAGGCCCATCTTGGTGAAGCCGTCGACGCGATCCTTGTCGGTCACCAGGCGCGCGCCGCGCCGCTGGAGGTCCTGCACCTTGCTGCGGTCCGACAGCAGGGGTGTGCGCTTGTGGAAGAGGACCTCGTCGATGCCGAGCTGGGCCTTGAAGTTGCAGAGCAGGCCGAGCAGCGGCTCGCCGATGGTGCCGGTGCCGACCACCAGGACGCTCTTGGGACCGAACATGAGGGACTCCTTGCGGCGGCGGGCGGGAGGCCGCCCGGTCAGCTCTCCGGCAGGGCCCACCGCTCGTGCGGCAGCACCTCGAGGGGCCGGGAGAAGAACTTGTCGGCGGGGTAGCCCAGGAAATTAGACACCCGGCTGGTGTAGATACAAGCGAATACCATGACCTGCCGACCGAAGCGGCTGGCGGCGCGCCCCTCGCGGAAGAGCGACTCCCAGTGCGGGTTGAACGCCGCGCGGAGCTGCCTCTGCAGCCGGGCGCGCCGGCCCAGCGCCTCGCCCAGCCGGCGCTCCAGCTCGGCCAGGGCGGCAACGTGCGCGGGGCCGCCGGCTCGCGCCAGATCGCGCGCCGAGACCAGGTCGTCGAGGTGATCCTCCAGCGCGTTGAGCTGCTGCCACGCCCCGCGCATGGGCTCCAGCCCGGCCACCTCGGCCTCGATCTCGGGCACGATCATGGCCGTGCGCCAGCCCACGCTCTTCTTGCTGCGGAGAATGTCGCCGTAGGTGTGATCGCCGAAGTAGAGGATGCCGTCGCCGCTGGCCGCGAGCAGGTTTTCCAGGAAGAAGCAGTCGCCGCCGCTGTACGCGTTGCGGGCGCGCGCGGGCAGCAGGGCGTGACGGCCCGGTTCGATCGGCGCGCCCGGACCCCGTTCGAGGAAGAACGCCGGCTTGCCCGCCGCGCAGACGATCAGGTCGAACAGCCGCTCCCACTCGCCGGGGGCGCCGCCGACCAGGTGCTGCATCACGGCGCCGGTGTACTCCACCTCGGAGTTGGTCAGCAGGAACAGCCGCTTGCCGGCGGCGCGGAAGCGCTCGAGCGTCGGCACCAGTCCGTCGTCGCGCACGAAGTAAGCGCCCAGGTCGGCGATGATGCGCGCTTTGAGCGTGCCGTCGGCGTGCAGCGTGTCGACGGTCTCGCGGATGTCGTCGTAGAGCCGGCGCAGGGACACCCGCAGCGACAGTTCGCCGCGCGCCATGCGGTCGACGAGCGCCGTGTAGAGGCTGCCCTCGGGCAGGTCGAAGAGGGTGTCGAACACGCGGTACCGCGGAGTGCCGATGCGCGTGCGCCCGCGCGGATAGGCGCTCCGGCGCTGGTCGCGCTCGAGGAACTGCGTCCCGTGCCGGGCGCGCGTGATGTGGCCGTGACCGTCGAGCTTCAGGAGGTTGCCCAGCTTCTTGTCCACGACCAGGCCGCGGACCGCCGCGTCCGGCAACCACGGCAGTTCGCGCACGGCTTCCGGGTAACCGCGGTCGGAAACCAGGCGCTCGAGCGCCATGTCGAAGCACAGGCGGCTGAAGCTGTCGACGTTGTAGATGGCCAGCGTGTGGTCCATGTCGAAGCCGATGGCCGCGATGGACTCCATGCGCAGGTTGCGGTTGGTGAAGATCCGTCGGCGCGGCTCCAGCTCCCCGGGACCGGGGATCACGAGAGCCGCGTCGCCGGCGCGCGCCGGGTCGGGCGTGTTCATGTCGCGGCGACTCCCCCCGGCTGCCGGCGCGTCGCGGTTCCGCTCCGGGCCGGCGCCCGGTCAGACCGGCTGCGGCTGCAGTTGCGTCTGCGTCCGGGCGGCGCGCACGGCCGGATGCTCGGGGAAACGCTCCTCGACCTCGCGCCACCA
>CAYNPY010000039.1:0-9521 GCA_964399195.1 uncultured Fibrobacteraceae bacterium | reverse complement strand
GGCGTTGTCGTGGAAGTCCATCTCGCGCATCAGGTCGCAGCCGCGCAGCCAGGCGCGGTGGTTGCCGGGGTTCTCGGTGACGGTCCGCAGATAGAGCTTGAGGGCCCGCTTGCGGTCCCCGGCGAAGCGGGAGCACTCGGCCATGCCCAGCCAGCCGAAGGAATACGACGGGTCCAGGCTCAGCGCCTGTTCGAACAGGCCGACCGCCTCGCTGACGCGCCCCTCCAGCAGCGCCAGTTCCCCCTGGTAGCGCAGAGGATACAGGTCGCGCACGCGGCTGTCCAGCGCGGCGCCGTAGGTGCACGTGCGCCCCTCGCGGATCGCCGCCAGGTCGGCGCGGATGCCCGCCACGAGCGCCGCCGCCGAGGCGCCGGCCCACTGCTCGGAGGCGTCCTGCAGCAGGCGGCAGGAGACCGCCACGGAATTGAGCAGCACCAGCGGATGGTCGGGAAACGTGCGCCGCGTCTCCGCGACCACGGCGCGCGCCGCCTCCACGCGGTCCAGGGCCAGCAGCCCCGCCGCCGACCGCGCGCACAGGTCGGCCAGCCAAGGCAGCGAGCGGCGGTATTCGAGCTCCAGCCGCAGCGCCTTCTGCCAGGCGGTGCCCAGATGTCCGATGGCCGCCTCCAGCCCGGCCTGCGGCAGGATCTCGTCATCGAGACGGCTCAGCGACTCGCAGCCCAGCCGGTAGTGGAAGTAGGGCTCGTCGGGGTGCGCGGCGATCGCCTTCCGCAGGATCCGCAGGTTGCGCTCGCGCGCGCGGGCGCGGCGGTCGGCGTCGCAGCCGTCGTGCATCACCGCCAGGTCGCACTCGAGGATCGCCTGGCCGGTGCGCGCGCACCAGTCGGCCAGGTCCGGCGTCACGCGCTCGAAGATCGGGTAGCGGTACAGCACGCCGGGCAGGCGGCGGAACAGGCGCACGCGCCCCTCGACCTGGTCGGCGTCGCCGGCCTGCGCGCTGATCATGCGCAGACGGTAGGCGGCCGCGCCGGGATCGCCCAAGAGGCGCTGGAACTCCACCGGGCGGATCGGCTGCAGGATCTCGTCGGCGTCCAGGAACAGGATCCAGTCCCCGTGCGCCTCGGCCAGCGCGACGTTGCGCGCCGCCGAGAAGTCGTCCTCCCACGCCGCGTCGACCACCCGCGCGCCGTAGCCTTCGGCGATGATGCGCGTGTTGTCCCGCGAACCGGTGTCGACGACCACGATCTCGTGGACGAGGGCCAGCACGGACTTGATGGCCATGCCGATCGAGGCTTCCTCGTCGCGCGCGATGATGCACAAGCTGACGGTCTGTCGCTTCATGGTGGCTTCCGGCCCCGTTCCGGTTGCAGGCGCTGTGAGTGTCCGGTCGGGGTATCGGCGTCGGGCGCATGGGGTTTAGGCGATTCCCGGGGCGCGCCGCGCGACCCGCGGCGCGGTTGCCAAACGCCGCGATCTGGGCCAGTATGAGGCCATGAGCGAGCCCGACGTCACCCCCGCGATCGCCGCCCGGCACTCACCGGCAGCCGCCGCGCCGCTGGCGGATCAGCTGCCCGCCTGGGGCCTGCTGGACAACGTCCGCAGCGCCTGGAACGTGGGCTCCATGTTCCGCACGGCCGACGCGGCCGGTCTGGCCGGACTCTATCTGGGCGGGTTCACGCCCACGCCGCCGCGCCCGGACATGGAGAAGACCGCGCTGGGCGCGACCGAGACCGTGCCTTGGGACTACTGGCCGGACGCGGCCGCCTGCGCGCGCGCCGTGCGCGCCGGCGGGGTGCCGCTGGTCGTGCTCGAGCAGGCGCCGGGCGCCGTCGACTGGGAGGCGGCCGAGCTCCCGTTCCCGCACTGCTTCGTCGTCGGGCACGAGGTGCGCGGCGTCTGCCCTGAGGTCCTGGCGCAGGCCGACCTGGTCGTCGAGATCCCGATGTTCGGCGCCAAGCATTCGCTGAACGTCGCGGTCAGTTTCGGGCTGCTGGCCTACGAAGCCCGCCGCCAGTGGCGGCGCCGCGGCCGGGAAGGCGGAAGGCCATGAGCTTCGTCTCGCCCTGGCGGCGGCGCTGGTACGTCGGGCTGGTGGCCGCGGCGCGCCGGCTGCTGCGTCCGTTCGGCCGCGCGGAGCAGGTCCTGATCGCCTGGCTCGCCGAGCGCCAGAACGGGCGGGTCGCGCGCCACCTCGCGGGCTCCCCTGCGCGGCGCATTCTGCTGATCATGCCGCGCTGCGTGAAGAAGACCGGCTGCCGGGCGGACGTGCAGCGCGGTCTGGACGAATGCCTGTCCTGCCTGCAGTGCCCCTTGGGCGACGTGGCCCTGATCTGCCGGCGGCACGAAGTCCAGGCGCTGGTGGCCTTCCGCAGCCACATCGCCTTCGAGATGGCGCGCGCGCACCGGCCCGACGTGATCATCGCCTCGGCTTGCCACGACCGGATGGTCAAGGCCTGGCGCAGCGTGCCGGACGTGCCGGCGCTGCTGGCCCCGCTGGCGGGCATGGAGCGCATGTGCGTCAACGCCACGTTGGACCTGCCCTGGCTGGAGCGGCAGGTGGCGGCGGTGGCCGCCGGGCGCGCCGGCGCGGCCGAGCGCGCCGGGGACGGCATCGCCGCGGCCAACGCCCCGGCCACTGTTCCCGCCGGCGCACCGGCCGGCGTCCCCTTCCCGACGGTCGAGTGCCCGTGAGCCCCGGCGGCGGGGTGCCGGCCGCGCTGCGCCTGGCCCGCCCGCGCCAGTGGCCGGTCCTGACCGCGCAGTGGGCCGTGGGCGCGGCCCTGGCGCTGCCGCCCTGGCCGGCCCTGCCCGCGGCGGCGGCCGGCCTGGCGCCCTGGCCGCTGCTCGGCGCCTGGCTGGCCTGGGTGGCGCTGCTGAACGGCGGCACGCTGGCCTACAACAGCGCTTTCGATCGCGACACCGGGCCGGTGGCGTACCTGCGCCGGCCGCCGCAGCCGCCGCGCTGGCTGGGCCGGGCCGGTCTCGGGGCGATGATCGGCGGCGCGCTGCTCGGCGCGACGGCGGTCAGCCCGGAGTTCGGCGCGCTGACGGCGGCCTGCGTCGCGCTGTCGGTGGCCTATTCGCACCCGCGACCGCGCCTCAAGGGGCGCCCGGGCCTGGACCTGCTGGTGAACATGACCGGGTACGGCGCCGGCACGACCCTGGCGGGCTGGCTGGCCGCGCGCGCGGCGCTGCCCCCCGGCGCCCCGGCGCCCTTCCTGCCTGCGGCCCTGGCGGCCCTGGCCTTCGGCCTGCTGTTCGGGTCCTTTTATCCGCTGACCCAGATCTACCAGGCCGAGGCGGACCTGCTGCGCGGCGACCGGACGCTTGCGACGCGCCTGGGCGCCCGGCGCGCGCTGGACCTGTCGCTCGGCCAGGGCGTCGGGGCGCTGGCGGCGCTCCAGGCCGGCCTGGCCGTGGCCGGCGTGGGCGCCTGGCGCTGGCTGCCCGCCGGCGCGCTGTTCCTGTGGCTCGTGCACCTGTGGCTGTGGCGCGCGCGGGCGGACGGGCTGGACGCCGCCGGGCACGAGCGGGGCATGTACCGGGCCCTGGGACTGTGGGTGCTGGTCGACCTGGCGCTGCTGGCCGCCTGGCTGGCGCCGCGGAGCTGAAGGTCCGGCCGCCCGCGAGCGACGCGCCCGGCCGTCGGCGGTCAGATCTGGCTGCGCCGGCGGCGGGAGATCTCGCCGGAGAACGCGGCGCCCTGCGAGGCGAACTCGACCAGGGCCTGCTCCACGAGCTGCGTCTTCTCCTTGAGCGGCAGGAACGCCGACTTGAAGCCGTTCATCACCAGCCCCAGCACCTCGTCCTCGCTCAAATCGTAGTTCTCCACCGCCAGCCGGAACTCGTTGGTCACCGTGGTGCCGGACACGAGGCGGTTGTCGGTGTTGAGCGTGACGCGCAGCCCTTCCTCCATGAAGCGGCGGATGGGATGGCTCTGCAGGTCGGGGATCGCCTTCGTCTGCACGTTGCTGGCCAGGCACAGCTCGACCGGGATGCGGCGGTCGTTGACCCAGGCCATCAGGTCCGGATCCTCGATCAGGTGCGTGCCGTGCCCGATGCGGTGGGCACGGCAATAGTGCAGCGCCTGGTGGATGGAGGGCGCGCCGAAGGCCTCGCCGGCGTGGATCGTGATGTTGATGTTGTTGTTCAGCACGTACAGGCAGGCCTCGATATGGTCCTTGGCCGGGTAATCCTTCTCCGCGCCGGCCAGGTCGAAACCGACGACGCCACGCCCCTTCCAGCGGACTGCCAGCGCGGCGAGTTCCAGGCTGGAGGCGGCGGAGATGTGGCGGATGCCGCAGATGATCTGCCCGCACACGATGCCGTACTGCCGCCGCGCCAGTTCAAGGCCTTCCTGCACCGCCCCGACGATCTCGTCGTAGGTCAGCCCCTCGTTCAGGTGCAGCAGCGGCGAGTAGCGAACCTCCATGTAGCGCACGTTCTCGCGGTGCGCGTCCTCGGCCAGCTCATAGGCGATGCGCACGAGCGACTCGCGCGTCTGCATCAGCTTCAGCGTGATGTCGAAGACGCGCAGGTACTCGACGAGGCTCGGGCAGTCCTCGGGCACCTGGCACACCGCGCGCACGTCGTCGAGCGTGGCGAACGCGTAGCCGGTATCCCGATGGCGCGCCAATTCGAGGATGGTCGATGGCCGCAGCGATCCGTCCAGGTGGACGTGCAGGTCGGTCTTCGGCAGGGCGTGCAGGAAATCCAGGCTGGGACGGGCGACGGCGCGGCTGGCCACTGGGTTCTCTCCCTGACGGGCTCGTGCTGCTGCGCCGGCGGGCCGGGCCGGGGCACCCCGCCGCGGGCGAAGACCAGGCAAAAATTATCGATGCGGGCGAAGCACGGTTCCCCAGCGGACAGAGGGCGACTCATTCCTCTGAGGCCTTCGAACCAGCTTCGATCTCTCCCCGCCGCGGCCAGCCAAGCCTTGGCGGGGAAACCCGCATCGAAAAACGTCCGGCGTGGTGTCGATCCCGCGCCTTCCGGCTAAGTATACCCACGGCGCGTGAACGAAAGCAAGCATGTTCTGGCGGTCCGGGGCCGGGGTCCGGGCAGCCCCCGCTAAAGGGCATTGGACAAGGAATTGGCCGAACTGTATATTCCCGCAACCACCCCGAAAGCCCTTTGCAGGAGCCTTTCCATGAGGAGATCGCCGATGACGCGGGGAGCCCGTCCCAGGAATTTCCACGCCCTGTGGGCCGCGGTCCTGGCCGCCGCCGTGCTGGCGGCCGGAGCGGCCGCGGCCGCCGGCGGCCCGGCCGGCCGGTGGGCCGCCGAGGTCGACGGGCCCGGCGGCAAGAAGGCCGAGATCTACCTGGTCCTGGCGCAGAAGGACGGGGTCTGGACCGGCTCGCTGGAGGATCCCGCGCTGGGCTCGGCGCCGGTCACCGGCCTGAAGGTCACCGCCACCGCGGTCAGCTTCAAGTTCCAGCCCCAGGGTGCACCCTTCGCGGTGAACTTCAGCGGTTCGTACGTCGCCGGCGACGATCGCGTGAACGGCACGTTCTCGCTGCAGGGCTCCAGCCGCTTCCTGAAGTTCCGGCGCGTCGGCGCGCCCGAGCCGGCGCCCGCGGCCGGCACCGCGCCAAGCGCCGCGGCGACGCCCGCGGCGGCGGCGCCGGCCGACACGGCCAAGGCCGCCGTGCGCGCCAAGCACCCCTACCGCCTGGCCCTGACCGGCCGGGCCGGCTGGTGGGCCTCGCTGCACTCGGTCAAGGTCGAGCAGTACGACCTCAACGACATGACCGCGGCGGCGCCCGCGTTCGACGGCGCCGTCAAATGGTACGTGCTGGACGGCTTCACGGTCTTCGCGCGGGGCGTGCGCGGCGGGCAGGCCATGACGCAGGAGCCGGAGAAGCTCGCGAAGTTCGCGGCCAACGGCCTGGGCCCGGACAGCTATCTCGTGCTGGACGGCATCGAGATCGGCATGAACGCCTACCTCGGCTCCAAGCTCATGCCGAACTCGCGCTTCAATCCCTACGTGACCGGCGGCGCCGGCCGCTACGACTGGTCGCTGACCACCGCCGGCCGCGGCACCGCTCCGCTGACGATCGAGCAGCGGGCGCTCGAAGGCGCCGACCTGGGCGGCTGGTTCGGCATGGGCACGGAGTACGCGCTGGCGCGCAAGCTCGCGCTCGAGGTCGAATGGGCCTGGCGCTTCTACCTGACGCGCGACACGAAGTACTGGCGCGACAGCGAGGACGTGTGGGGCAACACGCTGGCCTTCGCGCTGTCGGCGGGCCTGACGTACGGGTTCTAGCCGGCTGCGGGCGCAGCGGATCCGGTGAATGCGAAGGGCGTCGCCCGCAGGGGCGACGCCCTTCTTCCTGCCGCCGCCAGCAGCCTCTACGTGCCGCTCGCGTAGTCGTTCAGGTAGGCGATCTGCTCGGGGGTCAGGACGTCCAGGCCCGCGTCCATCGTCGCCAGCTTGATGCCGGCGATGCGCTGGTCCTGCTCCTCGGGGATGTCGTGCACCGCGACGGCCAGCGAGCGGCCCTCGCTCGCCAGGCGCACCATGCTGAGGAACTGGTTGGCGAAGCTCATGTCCATGACCTCGCTGGGATGGCCCTCGGCGGCGGCCAGGTTGACCAGCCGGCCCTGCGCCAGCACGTAGATGCGGCGGCCGTCCTTCAGCGTGTATTCCTCGCAGTTCGGGCGGATCGTCCGCTTGGACTTCGCCATCGCCTCGAGGTCGACCAGGTTGATCTCGCAGTCGTAGTGGCCGGTGTTGCAGACGATGGCGCCGTCCTTCATCGACTCGAAGTGGCGCCCCACGATGACGTCCTTCATGCCGGTCGCCGTGATGAAGATGTCGCCCACCTTGGCGGCTTCGTCCATCTTCATGACGCGGTGGCCGTGCAGGAGCGCCTTGAGCGCCGCGGTCGGCTTGACCTCGGTGGCGATGACGCTGGCGCCCAGGCCCGCCGCCCGCATCGCGCAGCCGGCGCCGCAATGACCGTAGCCCGCCACGACGAAGTTCTTGCCGGCCACCAGGACGCTGGTCGCCCGCAGGATGCCGTCGAGGCTGCTCTGCCCGGTGCCGAACACGTTGTCGAAGTCCCACTTCGTCTCGGCGTCGTTGACGGCGATCACCGGGTACTTGAGCGCGCCGTCGGCCGCCATCGCGCGCAGGCGGTGCACGCCGGTCGTGGTCTCCTCGGTGCCGCCGATGATCGACGCGGCCAGCTCGGGATGCCGGTTGTGGACCGAGAAGATCAGGTCGGCGCCGTCGTCGAGAGTCAGCGTCGGCTTCATCTCCAGGGTCTTGTCGATGCACCAGTAGAATTCCTCGGTGTTCATGCCGTGCCACGCGTAGATCGAGATGCCGTTCGCGGCCAGCGCGGCGGCCACGTCGTCCTGCGTCGACAGCGGGTTGCAGCCCGACCAGCTGATCTCGGCGCCGGCGGCCTTGAGCGTCTCGATGAGGACCGCCGTTTCCTTGGTCACGTGCAGGCAGCCGGCGATCCGCATGCCCTTGAGGCTCTGCTTGCCGGCGTGTTCCTTGCGCAGGCTCATCATCACGGGCATGCGCGACTCGGCCCAGTCGATCTTGCTGCGGCCCTCGGCGGCCTGTTCGATACGGCGGACCTTGTAGCGGTCGCCGAGGCTGAAGTTCTCTGCCATCGTTCGTTCTCCTTGCGGTTGACGTTCCTACCGTGCGTCCAGGTTCCTCGTGTCCGTCCTACTGTTGCCTCGATCCCGTGGCCAGGAACAGGTCCGGCCATTCCAGCCGCGGCGGCGCGGCGGCGGCGGCGCCGCCCCCGGCGGCCCGCCGGCACAGCCAGCGCCCGGGCAGGAGCCCGGCGGCGCGCAGGCCGCCCTCGATCTCCTCGCGCGCGAAGCCGAGGCGCAGGTAGCCCAGCTCGTCGCGCATCCAGTTCTGCTCGTGCGGCGCGAACGCCGTCACCGCCACGCTGCCGCCGGGGCGCACGACGCGCGCCATCTCCCGGAGCGCGGCGACCGTGTCCTCCACGTGGTGCAGCACCATGCCGCCGTGGCAGAGGTCGAACGCGCCGTCGCGGAACGGCAGCCGGCCCAGGTCGCCGCCGCAGAAGCGCGTCTGCCGCAGGTCCTGCGCCAGCGCGTTGGCCCGCGCGCGCGCCAGCATGACCGGCGAGCTGTCCAGGGCCACGACCCAGGTGTCCGCGGCCGCGAAGACCGGCAGCATCGCGCCCGTGCCGGTGCCGATGTCCAGCACGGTCCGGCCGGCCGGCACCAGCGCGCCGAGCGCGCCGAAGCGCAGGTCCGGGTGCTCGTAGCCGGCGCGCAGTTCGTCCCAGCGGTCGGCGATGCCGGCGAAGCGGTCGCGGGCCCGGGCCCGCCGGTCCGCCTGCACCAGGGCCAGCGCCCGGTCGTCGCCAGCCGCCTCCTCCAGGCGCGCAGCCGCGGCCAGGACCAGCGCGAAGAGCTCCGGCCCGGCCGCCGTCGCCGCGGGCGCCTGCGTGCGGTACCAGTTCCACGTCCCCTCGCGGCGCTGGGCCAGCCAGCCCTGGTCGCGCAGGACGGCCAGATGGCGCGAGACGCCCGGCTGGCTCTGCCCGGTGATCCGCACCAGCTCCTGGACGTTCAACTCGTCGCGCGCCAGCAGCCGCAGCAGCCGCAGCCGCGTCGGATCGCTGACCGACTGGAACAGGGCCGCCGGGTCGTTCGTGGCCATTCCCGGGGCATCGCCGGAGGCCAGGTGGTCGCTGGATTGCTGCATCGTGATTTTATGATATTCCAACCGGCACCGGACGTCAAGACCGTTGCCGTGGGAATTCCGGACGGGCGCCGCCGTGCTGCCCCCGCAGCGCCGCGAACCACAGCAGATCGCTCAGCGGCAGGACCGGGGGCGCCGGGCCGGGCAAGCAGGCCAGGCCGTCGGCGATCTGCCCGAGACAGCCCGGATTGGAGGTCACCACGAGGTCGGCGCCGGTTGCCGCCAGGACCTCCGCCTTGCGCCGCCCGGCGTCCGCGGACAGCCCGGGGTGCGCCAGGGACCATAGACCGCCGCTGCCGCAGCACACCTCCGGTTCCGCCGGCTCGAGCAGGACCAGGCCCGGCACGGCCCGCAGCAGCGCGCGCGGCTGGCGGACCAGGCCCTGGCCGTGCCGCGCGTGGCAGGGGTCGTGCAGGGCCACGCGCAAGGGCACGCTGCCCAGCGGCGGCAGCGGCCCGCTGGCCAGCCAGGCGATGGCGTCGACTTGCGGCGCCGGCAGCCCTTCCCCGTAGCCGCGGATCGCCGCGCCGCAGCCGGCCGCCGCGGTGACGATGCCCGCCGCGCCGCGGCCGTCGCCCCAGGCGGCCAGGTTGCGCGCGCGCAGAGCGGCGGCGCGGTCCGGGCGGCCGCCGTGGCCGGCCAGCGCGCCGCAGCAGCCCGTGCGCGCGCCCGTCAACAGCTCGGCGCCGGCGCGGGCCAGCAGTTCGCGCAGCCGACGGGAGCTGTCCGGCAGCAGACCTTCGTCCGCGCAGCCGCTGAACCACAGCAGCCTCTCGCGCGGCGCGGACGCCGCGCGCAGCGGGCCCGGGGCCGTGGGCGCCCCCCCGACCAGCCGGTCCAGCGCGCGCAGCAG
>CAYNPY010000038.1:0-33302 GCA_964399195.1 uncultured Fibrobacteraceae bacterium | reverse complement strand
CCGTCCCAGACCAGGGTGTGCCACCCCGCCTCGATGGGGCCGGTGTGCAAGGCGCGCACGCGGCGCCCCTGCACGTCGTAGATGTCCACCTGCAGCTCGCCGCGGGCGGCGACGTACAGGCTGAACTTCGTCGAGGGGTTGAACGGGTTCGGGTAGGGACGGTCCAGCTGCAGGGCGGCCGCCGGCACGGACGGGCCGTCGCCCACGCCGACCAGCTGCACCGGGAAGTACACGCCGTCCCGCTTCATGTTGCCCTTGAAGGTCGGCCAGGGCACCGCGTGCCTGTCGTAGGCGAACGGCATGTCCCACACGTGGCAGAGGAAGTCCCAGCCGGCATAGGCGATGTCGACGTCGCCGTCGGCGTCCACGTCGGTGACCGTCACGCCGTTCATGACCGGACCGTTCAGCGTGATCGGGAAGCCCGCCACCGCCGTCCCGTCCGCGTGGAACGCGTACAGGTTGTAGGGCGCCGCGGCGTCGCCGCCCCCGATGCCGTGCAGGATCTCGGGCGAGCCGTTGCCGTCGATGTCGCCGATCACCGGGCTGCCCTCCGAGCTGCCCGGCAGGGTCACGGGCCAGCCCCCGATGAACTGGCCGCTGGTGCCGGCCGGATAGTTGGTCGACAGCGCGGCCAACCTGCCGATCAGGCCGGTCTGGTTCGGGGCGTAGATGATCTCCAGGAAGCCGTCCCCGTTGATGTCGCCCAGGGCGGGCACCGTGACCCAATCGGCGGTCACGGCCAACCCCGTCGCCTTGGGATAGCCCGGATAGTTGGTCCCGTTCGCGCGCACCGCGTAGACGGTGGCCGCGTTCGTGTAGAACACCAGTTCGACCTGGCCGTCGCCGTCCAGGTCGCCGGCCACGATGTCGGTGCTGATGCCGCCGTTCGCGATGTACGGGAAGCCGGGCAGGAACGTGCCGTCGTGGCGGATCGCGATCAGCCGCTTGAGCCCCGTGCTGTCGTTCTTCGTGCCGAAGACGATGTCCAGGGCCCCGTCGTCGTCCAGGTCGACCAGCGCCGGGCCGCTGCGCGACCACTCGTACTCGGCTCCCGCCCGCTTGTACAACACGCCGATGGTCGCCGGGTTGGCGTCGCCGTCGCGCACCTCGGTGCCGTCCGCGTTCCAGGCCCAGACCACGCCGTTGAGCGTGTTGACCACGATCTCGGGCGCCCCGTCACCGTCGATATCCCCCACCGCAGGGGCGGCCCAGTTCCAGCCGCTGGCCACGGGCAGGACCAGCGAGCGCGGCCAGCCCGGCAGTTCCGCGCCGGTCTTCGTGTAGACGTGGATCTTCAGGGAAGGCGCGCGTTCGCTGATGATCATCTCCTGGCCCGGCACCCCGTCGAGGTCCGCCAGCGTGACCGCGGCCGGCTGCAGGACCGCTCCGGGCGCGAAGTCCGTGAAGTTGCCCAGCGTCTGCGAGTCGCTGTCCCCGTCGAGCAGCTCCTCCCCGGTGTGGTGCCAGACGTACACCTGGTTGCTGGCGACGACGATCTCCAGGTCGCCGTCGCCGTCGACGTCGCCCACCGCGAGCGGGCTGCTCGTCTCGCCGGCGAAGGCGGCCGGGAAGTTCTGCATCTCGGCCGGGGCCGTCGCGCGGCTGACGGCGCCCGACAGCATGCTCGGCACGCCGGACTGGTCCACCGCGCCGACCTTGTAGTAGTACGTGGTCAACAGATCGAGCCCCGTGTCCGCGAAGTAGGAGGTCCCGAGGATCAGGTCCTGGTTCGCGCGCGTCCACGGCCCGTCCGGCGACAGGCTGCGGTAAACGTGGTAGCCCCGGATGTCGGTCGCCGTCGACGGGTTCCAGGACAGGGCGATGACGTCGGCGCCGAGCGACGTGCTCGTCGTGATCGCCGTCGGCGTGTCCGGCCGCAGCAGCGTGAAGTCGTGCCGCAGCGTGCGGCCGTGGGCGTCCGTCAGCAGGATCCGCGCGGCGCTGTTGCGGCTCGGATCGATCGCCATCGAGAAGACCGGTCCGCTCACGCCCTGCTGCAGGAGCCCCAGCGACGGCCAGGTCGCCACCGAGTCGTAGCGCGTCACGAACGCGCTGTCGGTGCGCAGCACCCCGGTCACGACGCCGCTGGCGCCGGTGCCGTAGTTCTTCAGCGCCACCGTCACGCCCAGCCGCTCACCCAGCTCCAGCGCGCCGTCGCCGTCGCCCCAGGTCTGGTCCTCCCAGTCCAGCAGGATGACCTCCAGTTCGGGCGCCCGGACCGTCAGCGGCCAGGTCGACAGCGAGTTGCCGCCGCTGCTCGCCACCGCCAGCGTGAATTCGAGGGTGGTCGCGTCGTCGACCGCCGGATCGATCGCCACCAGCAGCGGCGACAGGGCCGACGTCGAGCCGCCGGCTCCCACGGCGCCGAAGGTCGTGTTCGCGGTCAGGATCGTCACGCCCGGCTGCGCGCAGCTGAGAGTGCCGGTCAGGCCGGCCGCCGGAGCGCCGCCCGTTTCGCGCAACAGCGGCCAGATGGCCACCGTCTCGCCGGCATCCGCAAACCCGTCGCCGTTGCCGGCGCTACCTGCCGTGCCGTCGTCCAGGACCACCGCCGACTCCACGCGCAGGTAGGCGCCGCCGGAGACGACTGGTCGCGTCGACACGTGCTTCGCCAGATCGCGCCCGGTGACCGTCAGCGTCGCCGAGCCGGTGCTCGTCGGCATGACCGCCAGCGCGACCTGGCCGGCGCCGTCGGTCAGGCCCCAGGCCAGTTCCTCGCCGGCCTTGCTCAGGCAGACGCGCGCGCCCGCCACCGGCAGCCCGCCCGCGGTGACCGTGACCGGCAGCGTCTGCGCGCCCACCGCCAGCGAGGACGGCGCCGAGACCGTCAGCGCCCGCGGGACGCCCGTCCAGATCGGCAGCGTGGGGTCCCCGAGCAGGGTGTAGTTCTCGAAGGTCCAGCGATCGACGTAGTTGTTCGCGGTCAGGCCGATGAACGGCAGCCGGCTGAGGGCCAGCACGCGGCCGACGCGGTTCTCCGCCGTGCAGTACAGCGCCTCGAAGAACTCCTGCTGGTAGGAATTCGCGTTGTTGGGGAAGGCCGCGCGCACCGATCCGATCGAAGCGATGGCGCCGCCGCCCGGGTTCTGCACGAAACGCTCGAGCAGGCAGCTGTTGTCGAAGGCCGCCGAGGCGCAGTTCAGCGCGTAGACCAGGAACGGACGCCCGGCGTTGGTCAGGTTGTCGGCATCGGTGGTCATGAAATTCGCGTCGCCGACCGACATGTTGAAGTAGTAGCCGTGGCCGATCTGGTTGACGATGCCGTAGTGCCCGGTGTTGAGAGTGTCGACCAGGGCGGCCCGGGTCAGCCCCGCGTCGCGCGGATACTGCAGGTCCGTCTCGTACATCCGCGTGTACTGCATGTCCGTGCAGGGCACGATGTAGTTGTTGATCTGCTCGTGCGCGAATTTCGCGCCGTCCAGGATGATGTAGCCCTGGACGTGGAAATCCTCGGGGAACAGCACCTCGGCGGCGAAGAGCGCGCGGTTCGTCCAGGCCGAGCCCGCCGGCACGCCCTCGTAGGCGATCACCTTGTTCACGAAGACGGTCGCCGCCGCCGGCGTGCTGACCGCCGCGCGCCCGATGTAGACTTCCTCGGCGAAGTCGGCGAGGTCGCCGGTGGTCAGCGCCATGGCCGGCTCGCCGTACAGGTGGTCCCCGTCCGCGTTCCAGTTGCCGTCCAGGCAGGCGAAATAGAGGTCGCAGGGAATCGCCGTGGAGCCGTTGGTCGGGTAGAAGTTGTTGATCACGTAGCGCGGCGGCAGGACGTCGGAGTCCCCGCCCAGCAGCACGTAGTCCAGCCCCCACTTCTGGTAGGCGTCGCGGATGAACATCCGCAGCGATTCCTGGAGGTCCGCGCCCTGGCGGTAGTTCGCCTCGATGAATTCCCGCGTGGCCACGACCGTGGGGATGCCCTGCGCGGTCTTGTGCGCGGCGAGCACCTCGAAGGCCGGCTTCATCGCCTCGTTCGTGATGATCAGGTACTCGACGGCGCTGCCGGACAGGCTCGGCGTCTTGTCGGGGTTGAAGCCGCCGGCGGGCGCCGCCACGGCCACGCCGTGCTCTCGCCGGTAGCCGGCCAGCTCGCCCGGATTCGCCACCAGGCGCGTGAGCACCTCGGCGTTCGCAGCCGCTTCCGCCGGGGACAGGCGTTCACGGACGGCCAGGTCGTCGTTCGCGGCGCCGGCGCCGTAGGCCACGCGCACCGCGAAGCGGTCCAGGAACTCCAGGGCGCCGCCGTCGCCGGTGGTGCGCAGCGGGTAGACCTCGACCGCCAGCAGGCGGTAGCCGCGCCAGGTGTGGGTCCCCGCGAAGCGGCCCCACGCGGCGGGGTACGCGCCGCCGTCGTCGGGCAGGCGCTTGGCGGACACCTTGCCGCCGCTGTCGGTGAACAGGACCTCCCCGCGCGCCAGCGCGCCGGGCACCGTCTCGGAATGCGTCAGGAGCGGCTCGATCCAGGCGTCGACGATGTTCGCGTCCGCCGGCACCAGCAGCAGCAGCGTGCGCAGCGGCAGGCGGGGGCTGCCCGGTTCATCGAGGCCGCGGAGCCCGGGCAGCGCCGGATAGGCGGCGCCGTCGCGATCGCGCTCCCACGTCAGGTCTCTCACCGCGAAGCCGTCCTCGTGGACCACCACGCCGGTCCCGGCGCCCAGGGCGCCGGCAGAAGCCGGGCCCGCGAGGGCGACGACGATCGCAAGGCAGGCGAAGAATCGGGAGACGAACGCTGTCATCTGCTGGCCTCCGGTCGGGGCGAACGTCCGGTTGGACGGACGATGGTGTCATCAGCCGAAGCGAGGCGCGGGCCTCGGGAACCTGGTCGTCGATCCTGCCCGCGCTCCGCGCGGGACTGCTGCGCGTTAGCCGAAGGACCTGGCTTCCTCCCGAGCGGCCGCGCAGCGGGTCACGGGTGCCCCCGCAGCGGCCTGCGCCGATGGTGTGTCCGCATGCCGTGGATGGTCTCAAGACTATACCAAAGAGGGCAAAAGCGGTCAATGGCACAAATCTATCCAGCGGACTGGCGCGAAATCTTGACAATTTGACAGGCAGTTATCGAACTCTCGACCGCCGCCCTCTCAGCGCCCCCCTGAACCGCCTGCCACGCCGTGGAAACCGCCGTCCAGCAGCCACAGGGAGACCCGGTCCGGAGGGCCGCCGCCGCCCGAGGTGGCGGCCGTCAGGCGCCGCGAATGCGCGCCATTGCGCACGATCCGCTGACCGCCCAGCTCGAGCGCGCTGGCGCCCCGGCGGGCCAGGGCGGCAATCTCGGCTGCGACCAGGAACACCGGCCGCGCCCCGTCTCCCGGCGCCAGCCCGTCCAGGTAGGCCCCCAGGGCGCGGCGCCCCGCCGCCGCCAGATCCGGCTCGCCGTGCGCGAAGTTGACGCGGTGCGTCTCGACGATGGCCGGCTCGCCGTGGCGCCAGGCGCGCCGCGTCTGCGCGATCGCGTCGGTGACGGTCACCGCGGCATCGGGAGCCTGCGCCGGCTCCAGGCGGACGTTGCGGTCCAGGTAGACGCGATCAGGATGGCGCGCGCGCGCCCACTGCCGGTCGAGCACCTTGAGCACGCGGCCGGCGGCGCCGGGAGGCAGTCCCGGGTGACGCTGTTCGCGCTTGGCCTGGATCACGCGCAGGCCGCGCGCGGCCCACAGGTCCTCGCAGCGGCCGTCCCAGGTGTAGTCCGGCGCGATCACGGCTCCCGGCGCCCGGCCGAACGCCCGCCGGAACACCGCGAGCCCGGCGTCGAGCTCGGCCGCCAGCTCGGCGGTCGGGCGCCACGGCCCCAGTTCGCGCGCCGCTTCGCTGCCGGGGAAGAGCATGATGCCCCGCTCGGCAGCCGCCAGGGCCGGCCCGCCGGCCGCGACCGCCTGGCGCCGCCGTCCGGGGTCGTAGTGGAAGGCGGCGTGGTATTCGGGGTACCAGACGCCGGCGGCCATCGCGTCGCCGACCGCCCGCCACAGCCCCGGCCGCTCGTAGGCCCGCGGCTGGTCGGGCAGGTCGCTTCGCGTCCACTGCCCGTCGCGCCAATCCAACGCCGACATCACGTAGTTCGGCTGCAGCACGGCCGGGCGCCCGTCGCGCCCGCGGCAGCCGGCCAGCACCGCCGCCAGTTCGGCCACATCGGCGCTGTCCTCGAGCGTGGAATTCCAGTAGACCTCCGGGAAGCGGCCCGGCGAGAGGTCCTCCCGCCGCAGGCCGCTCCAGGCGCCGGGGTCGGGCACGAAGCCGGCCAGGCCCCAGTCGTCGCTCTCCAGCGCGACCGCGCGCACCCGCCGCCAGTCGACCACCGAGGGCGCCCCTGCCGTCAGCAGCGCCACGGCCGCCAGGACTCCGATCGCCGCGAACCACACCCAGCCGCGCCAGCCTCGCGCCATGCCCTTCCCCATGAAGTTCGTGTCCGCCCCAGTTCCCGTCTCCGCGGTCCTGCCTCACCCGCCGCGCAGTTGCAGCCACCACATGCGGCCGCAGGCCAGGCCGTGCCCGCGGATCGCCGCCGCCAGCCGCGCCGCCTCGCTCCCGGGCTGCGGGCGGCCGCCTTCCAGCATGGCCAGCGCCGCCTCCGCGTCCAGCGGCCAGCGGTTGCGGGCAGCCCCGCCGTCCACCACGCGGGCCGCCAGCTGCCGCGGCAGCGCGTGACGGAACGCGTCCAGCGCCACCAGCGGCCCCCGCCGGTCCGGCGCCAGGCGCGCCAGAAAAGCCTGCAGGTCGCGGTAGTTGGCCGCCGCCGCCTCCGGCGTCGGCTCATCCTCGAGCACGAAGAGCGATCCGCCCGGGCGCAGCGTCTCGAGCCAGCTCTCCAGGAAGCCGCAGCGAGGATCGGCGACCATCAGGTGGCGGACGAGATTCGGCGCAAGCAGCAGGTCCAGGCACGTCCGGCGCAGCGGCGGCCGGCGCGCGTCCCCGCGCACCGTGACGGCCGCCGCCAGCTGCGGCGGCGCGCTGTCCAGACCGGCGCACCAGGCGCCGAGTGTGCGCAGGCGATGCAGCAGCGCGCCGTCGCCGCAGCCCAGTTCCACCGCGCGCCAGGACGCCGGCGCGCCGCGGCACAGCTCAGTAATCGTCTCCGGAACGGGGTCGAACGGCACCGGGCGCATCCTCCGGCACGGCCAGGGCGCCGGTGGTCCCGTCGCGCTGGGCAGCCCTGACGCGGGCCACGCGCTGCCGCTCGGCCTGCAGGTCGATGATGTCGGCGACGTCCTGCTCGATGCGCCCGGTCAGCTTGTCCAGCCGATCGTCCAGACCCAGGGCGTACGACACCTCGCTGAACAGATCCAGCCCGAGCCGCCGGTTCTGCAGGTGGCGCTGGGCGCCCAACTGCGCCGCGACCATCCACATGCCCATCGCGGGCAGGCCCAGCCAGGCCGCGTCCAGGAAGTCGCTCAGGGCGAACAGAGTGGTCCCGGTGGTCACCAGCAGCAGGCAGGCCGTGGCGCCGGCCGGCGAGAACCCCAGCCGCAGCAGGCGGTGGTGCAGATGGAAATCGTCGGCCTGGAAGATCGAGGTGCGGCGCCGGTAACGGCGGACGATGGTCGTGCCCGTGTCCCAGATCGGCACGATCATCGGCGCCAGCAGCACGGGCAGTTGGATGGGCGCGCTCTGGCTGAGGTTCAGCATCAGGCTGGCCAGCACCAGCCCCATCCACATGCTGCCGGAGTCGCCGAGGAAGATCTTCCGCTTGCTGACATTCCAGTAGAAGAACGCCATCGTGGCGCCGCAGACCGTGGCCGCGAACAGCGTCGAGTACATCTCCTGCACGGCCATCGAGATGACCACGAGCGCGGCCGAGGCCAGCACGCTGATGCCGCTGGCCAACCCGTCGAGGCCGTCGATGAGGTTCATCGAATTGATGAAGCCCAGGTACCACAGCAGCGTCACCGGCCACGCCCAGCCGCCCAGCGGTACAGTCCCCAGCAGGGGCATCGTCACCGTGTCGAGCCGCTGGCCGAAGAGCATCAGCGCGAGGATGACCACGAGCTGCCCGTACAGCTTCTTCTCGGCATGGATCCCGAAGCGGTCGTCGCCGACCCCCAGCGCCAGGATGGCCAGCCCGGCGCCGCTGAGGATGCCCAGCCACGACCACGGCAGCCGCGTGTCCAGGATCACGTGTTCGAGGAAGAACAGCGCGCAGAAAAAGGAGATGAATATCGCCATGCCGCCGGTGCGCGGAACCGGTTCGCGGTGCGCGCGCCGGTATCCCGGGTGGTCCACGATCTCGGTCAGGAAACCAAGGTTCCGGAAGTGCGGCTGAACGAGCCACGACATCAGGAACGCGGCCGCGAACCCGAGCAAAGCGACGATTTCGAGCTCCACGGTACCTCCCGCCCGAACCGGAACGCCCGGCTCCCCCCGGAGCCGACCGTTGGCTGCAAGCTACGGTAACCCCGCCGGGCAGGCAATCATTTTCTGGCCCCGACGGGCACCGCGATCTCGGCGTAAGCCGCTGCCGTCAGGTCAGCTGTGCGCGCCCAGGTCCACGCGGCGGCCCGACCCCGGCCGGCTGCGGCCAGACGCTCGCGCAACGGGGCGTCGCCGGCCAGGCGGGCCATGGCGGCGCACAGCGCCCCGGTGTCGCGCGGATCCGCCAGCAGCGCGGCATCCCCGGCCACCTCGGCCGTCGCCCCGCGATCCGAGGTCAGGACCGGCAGGCCGCAGCCCATCGCTTCGAGGATCGGCAGGCCGAAGCCCTCGTCCAGGGACGGGAACACCAGGGCCAGGGCCGAGCGGTACAGGGCGCGCAGCTCCGCCGGCGCGACCCAGCCCGTCAGGCGGACGCGACCGGCGAGCGTCGGCCGCGACAGCCGCTCGCGCACCGGGCCGAGTCCCCAGCCGGAGGGACCGGCCAGGCAGAGGTCGGGCGCGCCCCCATCGGACCGGGCCAGCAGTTGCTCGTAAGCGTCCAGCAGCCGCGGCAGGTTCTTGCGGGGCTCCAGGCGTCCCACGAAGAGAAAGTAAGGGCGCTCTGCGGGTGTCGTCCTCTGCGGGCCCTCGGCCAGGGCCCAGCCCGGGGTGCCGTGCGGCACCTCCCGCACGCGCGCGGCCAGCTGCGGGAAGGAGCCCGCGAGCGCCGCCGCCGTCGACCCGCTGTTGGCCAGCAGCAGCCGCGCGCGGGCCAGCGATGCCGGCACCGCCGCGCGCAGCCAGGTCCGGCGCGGCTGTGCGATCACTTCCGGCAGCGTGCGCCACGCCAGGTCGTGCACGGTCAGCACCACCGGGCACGGCGCCATCCACGGCGCGACCGGCTGCAGCCCGTGCACGAGGGCGGCCCCGTGTCGGCGGCAGATCGCCGGCAGCAGCACCTGGCGCGCCCATTCGCGACGCGCCGCGTCGTCCGCCGCCAGGATCCGCACGCGCCAGCCGGGCCGCTCGTCCACATCGGCGAACGATTCCCGGTCGCCCGCCACGACCACGAATTCAAAGCCGCGGTCCCGAGCCGCCAGCGCGCGGATCAGCTCGTGCGCGCCGCCGGCCACGCCGGTGGGCCGCCCCCGCGCCGCCAGCGCCTCGAGCACGACGACCGGCCGGGCGCTCATCGCGGCTCCGACGCGTCGCGCGCCTCCAGCAGCGCGGTCGCGAGCAGTCCCAGCGCCACCCAGGCGTGGGCCAGGTTGTACTGCGCGAACGTCAGGGTCTGCACGGCGATTCCGGTTCCCGCCAGCGCGCAGGCGCCGACCCGCGCGCGCGGCGCCGAACAGGCAAGGCGTCGCGCACGCGCCACCGCCCGCAGCAGCCCGGCGACGGCGCACGTGAGCGAGGCGACGCCCACCAGGCCCGTCTCGCACAATACCAGCATGGGGAAGTTCGCGACGACCGGCCACGTGAACATCGCCTGCAGACCCGTCGGGTCGACCAACGCCGGGAAATGCCAGCCGAACTGCCCCCAGCCGATGCCCACGACCGGGCTCAGGAGCCAGGCGCGCCAGGCCGCCTGCAGCGAGTACAGCCGCGTCAGGTTGGACCAGTCGTGCTGACTGAACGTCTGCTCCAGGCGGCGCCACGGCAACCCGAGGGCGTCCCAGCCCGCGCCGGCCGCGAGGGCGCCCAGTGCGGCCGCGCCGAGAAGCGCCAGGGCCCACCCCTGTCGCCGCCGCGCACGGCTGCCCGCTGGCGGCGGGCCGGCCGCCGCCGCCGCCCGCCGCCACCAGAGGCCGGCGCCTGCCATCGCCGCCGCTCCCAGCCAGGCGCCGCGCGACCAGGTCAGCAGCAGCAGCAGCAGCAGCGGCGTCGCCGCGGCCAAACGCCGCCTTGGCGACCAGCCGGTCAGCGCCACCAGCGGCAGGACCAGCAGCAGATAATTGCCCAGGTAGAGTGGTTCACAGGCTGTGCCGCGCAGGCGCGGCACGGCCACGAAACGGTCCTCGACGTACAGGTGCGTCGATCCGCTGAGGATCGACGGGTTGGAGGTGAACACCCGTTCCAAGGCCGCCAGCAGCGGCAGCGGACCGGCGCCCGACGCCTGCTGGAGCGCGCCGTAGGCCGCCTGCAGCAGAGCCCCGGCCACCAACCACGCGGCGCTCCGCCGCCATGCCGCCTCACCGCTCAGATGCGCCACGGGCCAAGCTGCAAATGCCGCCATGACAGCCAATTGTACGCCCTGCTTCAGATATCTGATGAAGGCGGTGCCGAGATCAACCGGGGCCGGAGCCAACAGCAGACCGAGTCCGGACAGAAGGACGGCCGCCGCCGCCAGCAGAGCCGCCCGCCGCCACGCCGCCGGCACCCGGCGCGCGTGCCGCGGCCGTCCGGCGGTCAGCCAGGCGCCCAGAAGAAGCAGCCACGACGGCTGCAGGCCCGCCCCGGCATCGCGCCCGCTCAGCAGGATGATCAGGTCCACCCCGATCCATGGCAGGCAGAACAGGGCGGCGCACCACAGCCCGAAGGCGACGGGCGGCGGGCCCGGCGCGGCCGGGGCTGCAGGCGGCGGAGCGGCGATCGGGACGGGCATCGGCGCGGGGCACCTCGCGGCACGGGGCTCGGCGGTCGGCGACGCCGGCACGGTAGGACAGGGCCACCGCCCGGTCCACCGAAAACGGCGCTCCGGTTCAGCCGATCGCGCGCGCTGTGGCCGAACCGGCCACCGCGTCGACGACCAGCGCCAGCACGGCGGCCGCCTGTTCAGCCGCCGCGTCCGGCAGAACCCTCACCGCCACGGGGATGCCGCCCGCCGCCGCGCGCGCCACTTCCTGCAGGTGCGACAGGTTGCGCCAGCCGGGATCCCGCCTCCGCCCGACCAGTCGCCAGCCCCCCGGCCGTGTGTCCCAGGCGTCGGGCAGCACGAGGAATTCCAGGCGTCCGGGCGCCAGCAGGGCGATCAGGCGCCGCAGCGCCTCCTGCGCCTGCGGCAGCACCGCGTCGTGCGGCGCCGCGCACCAGGCCAGCGCCGCCCAGGTCGGCGGCGCCGCGCGCGCGCAGGCGGGCAGGCCGCAGGGCACTTCCCAGGCGGCCAGGTTCGCCGGCGAGGCCTCCCCCAGCAGCCGCCAGCGCAGCCAGGCCGGCGTGGCCGGCCCGGCCGGCCCGATCAGCCCGGCGCGGAGTCCGCGCGGCAGGCCCGCGGCCACGTCCGGCGGCGGCGGCGGCGCGACCGCGGTCAGGAACGAGAACGCCGACCAAGGCACGTCCGCGTCCTCGATCAAGCAGCTGCCCAGCGCCGCGGCCTGCGCGGCGACCGCCAGTCCCGCCGCAGCGCAGGCGGCCGCGCGTCCGGGCCCGGGCGCCGCGACGGCGACGTCGATGACCACGGGCGCCCCGTCGACCGCCGCCGACATCCGCGGTCCGGAGAGGAAATGGTGCGCGACCTCGTCGATGTGGTGCGAGCGGCGCCCGCCGCCGGTCGCGCCGCCCCCGCGGGGCCAACCTCTCATCGCTCGGACTCCGTTCTCGCATCTCGCCTGCGCAGCGCGCGATCGCCGCGCGTCAGGTCACCTGGAGCAGGCTGTTGGCCCCGCCGAACTCGTTGGCCACCGTCTCGGGGTTGTGCGGATCGGGCAGCCAGGCGCCGTCCACGATGAAGCGGTACTGGTGGCGTCCAGCTTCGAGCGGCAGATGCGCCTCCCAGATCCCGTCCTCGCGCCGGCTCAGCGCCACGCCCGTGGTCGACCAGTCGCAGAAGGTCCCGGTCACGCGCACCGAGCCGGCACGCGGGAAATCCGCCTCGAAACGCACGCCGGCGCCCGTGACCTGCGGCCCGTGCAGGAGGGCCGACCAGTGGTCGAGGGCCGACACGGCCAGCGGCGACGCCTTGCCCGCCACTTCCAGCGCCAGCAGCCGGTAATCGTGCGCGCCGCGCGAGTCGGCGTCCAGGCTGGCCACCGGCCGCCCCGCGTCCGCCGCCTCGCGGAAGCGCACGGTGTGATGGATGACCGTCTCCAGCAGTTCGTCCGGGTACAACGCGGCGAGCTCCGCCATGAGCTTGCGGGCGTGCAGCGGCCGCGTGTCGAAGTTCGCCCGGAGGATGCGCGGCACGACGTCGTGGCCCTTCTTCTGCCGCAGCATCGCGAGCGTCTCGCGCGTCTTGCGCGCCCCCTGCAGGCTGTAACAGCTCGGCTCGACCGGGATGACGACCTCCCCGCTGGCCATCAGCGCGTTGAAGGTGAGCAGGCCGACGCTCGGTGGGCAGTCGATCAGGATGTAGTCGTACGGCAGCGCGCTGCGCCGCAGGGTGTCGCGCAGGCGCGCCTCCCGCTCCGGCTCGCCGGCCAGCGCCATCTCGACGGCGCTCAGATCGACCCCGGCGGGCACCAGGTGCAGACCGGGTTCCACCTCCAGCAGCGCGTCCTCGACCAGGATGTCGGAGGTCAGGTACAGGTCGTACGTGCTCAGCGTGAAGTCCCGCTCATGGATCCCGAACGAGAGTGTCGCGTGCCCCTGCGGGTCGTTGTCGATCAGCAGGACCTGATGCCCGAGCCGGGCGAGCGAGGCGGCGAGGTTGGTGGCGGTGGTGGTCTTTCCGCAGCCGCCCTTCTGGTTGGCGATGGTGACGACGCGCATGTCGAATCCTTTCGACCACGGATCGCGAGTGCGTCGCCTGCTGGACCTCCGGTCCCGACGGCGCACCGATGGCCGGCGCGCGCCCGCGCCCGGGCGCGGGGAAGCCGCCGCCGCGACCATAGCCGAGGCGATCCGGCTGTCAATGGGAAACTTAATGATTCCCCGCGCTGGATCCGCGCCGCGAAGTCCGGCCCGCGTCAGGCCGCGACCAGCCCGCGCAGCAGGTAGTAGCCGCCGACGCCCCAGAGCACGCCCCCGCAGACCTCGCCCCACGTGTGCCCCACCAGTTCGCGGAGCGGCGCCCCGGCCAGCCGGCGGCCGTCGTGCAGCGCCTCGCGCAGGTCGTTCAGCAGGCGGGCCTGCTTGCCCATTTCCTGCCTGAGCCCGGTCGCCTCGAACAGCACGAACACCCCGAAGACGAGGGCCAGGGAGAACTGCGCCGAATCGGCCCCCTCGGCGCGCCGCACCAGCAGGGCCAGCGTCGTGACGGTCGCCGCGTGCGAACTGGGCATGCCGCCGTTCTCGAAGAACAGCCACGGACGCCAGCGGCGTCGCGCCGCCGCCTCCCACGCCACCTTGCCCAGCTGAGCCAGCAGGCCGCTGAGCAGGGCGACCAGGCCCGCGTTCCATTCCACGTCATATCCCCCTGATGGCGGCCGGACCGGTCCCCGGCGTCCGGTCTGCCCACGCAGACTAGCGCACCCGCCGGGTTGTGCCACGGAAATTGTGCCCGGCGATTCCGATGCGAGATTCGTCACGCCATTCGTCAATTTCTGGATCGCCGCGTCAAATGCAGAGCGGGTTTTGCCGGCAGGGACCGAGCGGGCACAATTTCGACGGCACAAGGCGCAACTTGTGGTGCGGCCGCCCTTCTGCCATTATGTACGGTCGATCTGCCGCACGGCGCGCCAGCCGCGCCGTGCCTTGTCGTGCCGATTCCGCCCCACCGGGCCCGCTCCGGGCCGGCGGCCGGCACGGCCCCGTCAACCACCGGCAAGGGGTTCGTTCGATGTTCCAGTTCCTGCGTTCCCGGGCGAAGCTGTTCTACTGGGTGATCGCCGTGTCGTTCCTCGCCTTCGTCTACATCGGCTTCGGCGACGCGGGCTGCAACCGCGGCGGCGGCCAGATGGCGGCCGGCGTCATCGGCACCGTCAACGGCCGCCAGATCACGGCCGAGGCCTACGACGCCGCCGTGCGCCAGCAGGTGGCCATCATGCGCCAGCAGGCTCCCGACCGCGAGCTCAACGCCAACCAGTACGCCGCGGCGCAGGACCGCGCCTGGGAATCGCTGATCCAGCAGGTCATCATCGACAAGGCCATCGCCGACGCGAAGCTGAAGGTCACCGACCAGGAGCTCCTGGACCGCTTCCTCAACGAACCGCCGGCCGAGATCCTGCAGCAGTATCGCAACGAGAGCGGCCAGATCGACATGGCCCGCTATCGCGCCGACCTGCAGAACCCGCAGAACAACTGGGAGCCGGTCGAGGCTTACGTGCGGCAGATCATGCTGACCGAGAAGCTGGCCGACCGCATCGCGGGCTCGGCCGCGGTCCCGGAAGAGGACGTCCGGCGCGAGTACCTGCGCCAGTCGGGCCGGGCCATGGCCGAGTACATCGGGGTGGCGTTCAGCGACATCAACGACGGCTACAGCCCGACCGACGAGGAGATCGCGGCCTGGTACGCCGCCCACCCCGACGACTACCGTCACGACGGGCAGGCGTTCTGCAAGGTCGTGCGCTTCCCGAAGGCGGCCAGCAGCGTCGACGAGAAGGACGTGCTGGACACGCTGGCCGAGATCAAGGCCGACATCGCCGCCGGCAACTTGGACTTCGCGACCGCCGCCAAGCAGTACAGCGACGACACCGGCAGCGGCGCGCGCGGGGGCGACCTCGGCTCCTTCGACCGCAACCGCATGGTCCCCGAGTTCACGAACGTGGCCTTCAGCCTGCCGGTCGGGCAGATCAGCGACCCGGTGCGCACCCAGTTCGGGTTCCACCTCATCGAGGTCACGGCCCGCGACGACGCCGCCGGCCAGGTCACCGCCCGCCACATCCTGATGAAGGTCGCGCCCGGGCCGCAGACGCTGGACCAGCTCGCCGAGAGCGCCGCCGCGTTCCGTTCGCGGGTCAGCGGCGGGAACTTCGTGGCGACCGCCCAGGCCGAGGCCCACGACCTCCTGACGCCCGCCGCGGTCACCCGCGGGCGGGACATTCCGGGCCTGTCGCTTTCGCTCCAGGGCGCCAACTGGCTCTTCGGCGCGGCGCCCGGCGCGGTCAGCCCGGTCTTCGAGAACGACGAGTGCTTCTACGTCGTCCTGGCCGAGCGCGTCGAGCCCGCCGGCATCAAGCCCCTGGACGAGGTGCGCAGCCAGGTCATGCTGGCCCTGCGCAAGCAGCACAACGCGCAGGTGGCCAAGCAGCGCCTGGCTCCCGCCATCGCCGCCATCACCGGCGGCGCGGCCGTCAGCCAGGCCGCCGGTCAGTACGGCCTGAAGTACGCCGTCACCGACACGTTCTCGTACAACAGCAACGTCCCGGAGATCGGCTTCGGCACCGACTTCAACAAGCAGGTGATCGAGGGCCTGGTGGGGCGCCTCACCCCCGAGGTCGAGACCGCCCGCGGCGTCTATGTCGGCATGCCGCTGTGGATCAAGCCGATCGACGAGGCCGATTTCGCCGCCCGACGCGCCGGCATCCAGCAGGCGCTGACGATGCAGGCCCAGAACGAGGCCGTCCAGAAGTGGCTCGAGGACCAGATCACCGCGGCCAAGATCGAGGACCGACGCGCGGCGCTGCGCGCCGACGGCTGAGCGCGGCGAGGCGCCATCTGGAAGAAGGCCCGGGGCTCGCGTCCCGGGCCTTCGTCGTGGCGACGCCGCGCGCGGCCGGCGCGCCGCGAGCGTCTCAGTCGTCCCCGAAGGGATTGCGCGGGCGTTTGCGCCGGAAGTCGCGCAGGTCCTCGTCCATCCGGCGGAGCTGCTCCTGGCGCTGCTGCTCCGCCTCGCCGGTGTCGAACAGGCGGGCCATCTTCTCGGCCTCTTCGCGCTTGCGCTCGTCGAAGTCCCGCAGCGCGTCGCCGATCGCGGGCCCGTCGCTCTCCTCCAGGTGCTCCATGCGCAGGTGGTCCCGGATCTCGAGGTGGGTCTCGAACGCGCTGTGGACCAGCGCCACGGCTCCCAGTTCCTCCAGCGCCGCCGCCTGCAGGCGGACCTGGCTCTCGTTCTGCCCCAGCAGATCGGCCAGTTCCAGCGGCGTCGGGCCGCGCCCGAGCCGGTGCGCCAGCACGCGCACGCCCGCCACGAACAGATGCGCCTCGCCCCGCGAAAGCCTGATCATCCCCGGTCCGCCTTTCCCACGGTCGCCATCCGGGCCAGCCGGCGCTGCAGGCGCGTCACGCGCGCGGGCTCCGCGGCCCGTCCCGCGTGGTGCAGCGCCACGTCCAGCCGCCGCAACCGGCGTTCGTACAGGATCGCCGCCTCGCGGTGGGCCCAGGCCCCCGCGCCGCCGCGGATCTCTTCCTGCAGGAGCCCCTCCAGGTCGGCCCAGCGCCCGGCGCGCTTGAGCAGCGCAACGGCCTCGGCCACCAGCCGCGGGCGGAGCTCCGCCCCGAGCCGCGCGCGCGTCGCCACCGCCACGGCCATCCACGCCCCGGCCAGGGCGGGCTCCCGCCTCCGGTCCGCGATGCGGGCCAGCGCCCAGGACCGCAGGGGATCGCCCGCCGCCGCCGTCGCCGGTCCCGCCAGTTCGCCCCGCGCCGCGCAGGCGCGCCCGAGGATGGCGGCCATCCCCCGCACGTCGCGCTCGTTGTGCCGCAGGACGCAGAGCAGGTCGTCATCGCCGCCGCCGCCCAGCCAGTCGCGCCACACCTCCGGGATGCGGGCGCCCTCGATGTCGCCGGGCCCGCGCGCGATCCCGCAGACGCCGGCTTCCACCGTCTGCTGCCGGCAGTCGGGCAGCGACCGCGCCCACAGCCGGCGCGCCGCCGGGAGCAGGTCCCAGGACTCGAGGTGCCCCAGCGGGTCGGCCCGGCGGTTCATGAGGGCGCGCGTGCGCAGCAGCGGCAGGTCGAATGCACCGCCGTTGAAGGTCACGACCACGCGGAACGCGGCCGCCCAGCCGGCCAGTGCCGCCAGCAGCCCGCCCTCGCGACCCGGCGCCGGCAGGAAGAGCTGGCGCACGACCAGCTCGGGACCCTCCCACCAGCCGACGCCGACCAGGAACGCCAGCGTGCCGGTGCCGCCGGCCAGGCCGGTGGTCTCGGTGTCGAGCAGCAGCAGGTCGCTGCGCTCCGTCGCCCCGTCGGCGCGGCCGGTGACGATGCCGCGAAGGTCCGGCAGCAGCTGGTCCGGCCCGGGGCAGGTCGAGCGCCATTCGCGGTACCAGCAGGGTCCGGCGGCCGTCGGTTCCTCGCGGAGTCCCAGGTCGGCGGCCCACTCGCCGCCCGCCGGATGCCGGTCCTCGCCGCCGGCGGGCACGGGATCGCGCCGCGCCGCGCCGCCGCGATCGAGGCGGGCCAGGCGGGACCGCAGGTCCATGTCAGGCGTCCGCCGCGGCGGCGCGCGCCGCGGCACCGTCGCCGAGGCCGGGCATGCGCGCCAGCAGCCAGCCGGCGCCGCCCCGGGCCGTGTCGCCCGAGTCGACGGTCGCGCCCACGCAGGCCGGACAGCCGTGGCCGCACGGGCAGCCGGCCAGGTGGCTGGCCGCCGCGCGGCAGATCTCGTCGAACTGCTCGTAGATGCGGCGCGCGAAGCCGACGCCGCCCGGCACGGCATCGTACAGGTAGAGCGTCGGCTTGCCGGTGAACGGCGAGCGGATCATCGCCGTGGCGTGGAGGTCGGCGCTGTCGGCCATCACGAAGACCGGCGCCACGCAGCCCAGCAGGTGGGCCAGGCCCTTCAGCGCATCGCCCAGGTCCAGTCCCCGCGCGGCCATCTGCGCCGCCAGCGCCTCCGGGATCTCCCACCAGAACCCCGTCGTGTGCATCTCCATCTCGGGCAGGTGCACCCGCCCGGCCCCCACGTTCTCGTGCGTGCCCAGCTTGATCTTCTTGTACACCGTCACCTTCGAGACCAGCCCGATCTCGCCGACCGCCACCGCGCCCTCGCCGTGCGCCTTCTGCTCGTCGGCCGTGAGCGTCTTCAGCTCGCTCTTGCGCTGGGCGTCGGTGTAGTAGTCCACCTGGACCGGCTGGACGTGCGCCTCGCGCCGGTCCCAGTCCAAGCGGTCCACATGATACTGCTGGGCGCCGTGGATGTAGATCGCGTCGTCGTGCAGCATCTCCTGCGCGCTGAACAGGTCCATCTCCCCGATCACGAGCCCGCCCGGGCGCGAATCGTCGATGATCACGACGTTGTCCGGGGCCGCGCTGCGCAGGCTCACGTCCTCGGCCGGGTAGGTGTCGGCCATCCAGTGGTAGCGTCCCTCGGCGCGGTGCAGCACGCGGTTGTCGCACAGGTAGTCGAGGATCTCCGTCACGCGATGCCCGCCGTAGTCCTCGTCCTCCAGGAAGGGCAGCTCGAACGCCGCGCACTTGAGGTGGCTCATCTGCACGATCAGGTTGTCCGGGTCCAGAGTGGCGTGCTCCGGGCTGCGCCCGAAGAAGAAGTCGGGATTGTTGACGATGTACTGGTCGGCCGGACTGCTCGAGGCCACCAGCACGACGGCGCTCACGTTCTGCCGCCGGCCCGCCCGCCCCGCCTGCTGCCAGGTCGCGGCCACCGTCCCGGCGTAGCCCGCCATGACGCAGACGTCCAGGCGCCCGATGTCGATGCCCAGCTCCAGCGCGTTGGTCGAGACGACGGCCTGCACCGTCCCGTCGCGCAGGCCCTGCTCGATGGCGCGCCGCTCGCCCGGCAGGTAGCCGCCCCGGTAGCCGCGCACCTCGCCGCCGCGGATGCCGACCCGGCGGCCCGCCTTCTCCAGGTACGTCAGCAGGAGCTCCACCCGCATGCGGCTGCGCGCGAAGACGATCATCTGCGCGCCGGTGCCCAGGAAGCGCTCCGCGATCGCGCGCGTCGTCTTGATCGTCGAGGCGCGGATCCCCAACTCGCGGTTGACCACCGGCGGGTTGTAGAAGATGAAGTGCTTCAGCCCGCGCGGCGCGCCGTTGTCGGCCACCTCGGCCATCTCGCAGCCGGTCAGGCGCTCGGCCAGCTCGCGCGGGTTGGCGATCGTCGCCGAGCAGCAGATGAACTGCGGGTCCGCCCCGTAGAACCGCGCCACGCGGCGAAGCCGCCGCAGCACGTTCGCCACGTGGCTGCCGAAGACGCCGCGGTACTGGTGCACCTCGTCGACGACCACGAAGCGCAGGTTCTCGAACAGCTTCACCCACAGCGTGTGGTGCGGCAGGATGCCCTGGTGGAGCATGTCGGGGTTGGTCACCACGATGTGGCCGGAACTGCGGATCGCGCGCCGCGCGGTCTCCGGCGTGTCGCCGTCGAAGGTGAAGGTGCGGATGTCGGCGCCCAGTTCGGTGACCAGGCCGTGCACCTCGTGCATCTGGTCCTGGGCCAGGGCCTTCGTCGGGAACAGATAGAGCGCGCGCGCCTGCGGGTCGCGCAGGACGGCGTCCAGCACCGGCAGGTTGTAGCACAGCGTCTTGCCGCTGGCGGTCGGCGTCGGCACCACGAACGAGCGGCCGGCCGCCGCCAGCGCCACCGCCTCGGCCTGGTGCGTGTACAGATCCGCCACGCCGCGCCGACGGAGCGCCTCGCGCAGCTGCGGCTCGAGGCTCGCCGGGAACGGAGCCGTCCGGGCGGGCTGCGGCGGAATGACCTCCCACCGCGTCACGTGGCGCAGGAATCGCTCGTCGGCCTTCAGCTGGTCCAGCAGTTGCGCGAGGTTCAAGCCGACCTCCCGGCGGTCAGGGCTGCGCCGGGCCCTGCGGCTTGCCGTTCCCCGACGGCGGCGCGTCGTTCGGCTTGCCGTTGCCGGCATCCTCGAGCTCGCGGCGCACCTCGCGCGTGGCGTCCTGCGTCGCGCTCTTGAATTTCCGGATCGACTTGCCGAAGGCCTCGGCCACCTCGGGCAGCCGCTTCGGACCGAAGAAGAGCAGGATGAACACCAGGATGACCAGCATCTCCTGCCAGCCGATGTTCCCCAGGAAAGCGGGCACTGGAACCATCACGGCCTCCCGTGGCTCAGCGGTACCACCTCAGGATCTGCGAGGCGATGAAGACGCCGATCACGCTCATGAGGTTGAAGTGGATCTGGAACCCGAAGGTGATGTCCAGGATCACCAGGTTCCAGCGGTTGACCTCAGGACCGAAGGTGACGTACCGGACGAAGAGCTGTTCGGCCACGCTGCCCTGCTTCAGGAAGAGCCCGAGGACCTCGCTCACGATGGCGCCGATGAGCACGCCCACGAGCAAGGTCAGGACCACCGTCCCCAGCGACTTGCGCATCGTCCTCCGTCTTTCCCCGGGGCGGTCCGCCCGCGGCCCCCATGGCCGGGCGCCACCCGCGGGCGCAAGATAGCATCGGTGCCCGGCCAAAGGAACCCGCGAGTGGCGTCAGCCCCGGCCGTCCGCCTCCGCCGCCAGGCGGTCGACCACCGGCTTGAGGCGCTCCCAGACCTGGTCCAGCGTCTGGGGCATGACGCGCGTCTGCCCGATGGTGCTCATGAAGTTCGTGTCCCCCGACCAGCGCGGCAGCATGTGGACGTGCAGGTGGCCCGGAATGCCCGCCCCGGCGCTCGTGCCGCCGTTGTAGCCGCAGTTGATGCCGTCGGGGCGGAAGACCGCCTGGAGGGCGTCCTCCATGAGCTTGAGCAGGCGGGCCATGTCCGCCAGCTCCTCCGGCGTACAGTCGGCCAGCCGCGGCGCGTGCCGCCCCAGCACCAGCAGCAGGTGGCCGCTGTTGTAGGGGTACAGGTTCAGGATCAGGTACCAGCGCGGCTCGCGGTGCAGGACGTAGTGCTCGCGGTCGTCGCCGGCCAGCCGGTTGCAGAAGACGCAGCCTTCCTCGTGCCGCTCGCCGCTCACGTAGCCGTACCTCCAAGGGGTGCAGAGCCGCTCCATGGTCAGCTTGCCCGCCCGGCCAGCAGCCGTTCGGCCACCGCCAGTTCGTCGACCGTGTTGATGCCCACGACCTCGCCGGGATCGTCCGCCCGGACCGCGGCCACGGGCCGCCCCCTGCCCACCAGGTAGGCCACCGTGTCCGTCAGGTAGTACTCGCCCTGGTCGTTGTCGGGCTTCAGGCTCGCCAGCGCCTCGGCCAGGTCCGCGGTGCGGAAGCAGAACACGCCGCTGTTGTACTCGCCGATCGCCAGTTCGGCCGCGGTGGCGTCCCGCGCCTCGACGATCTTCCGCACGTTCCCGGCCGCGTCCTTCACGATGCGCCCGTAGGCGCCCGCGTCGTCGACGACGCAGGTCAGCACGGTGGCGGCGGCGCCGCTGCGGACGGTGTCCTCGACCAGGCGTCGCAGCGTGGCGACCCTCAGCAGGGGCACGTCGCCGGCCAGCACCACGCACCAGCCGCCGGCCCTGACGCGCGGCATCGCCACCTGCGCCGCGTGACCGGTGCCCAGCTGCGGCGACTGCAGCGCGAAATCCAGCCCCGGGCGGGCGCACGTCCGCCGGACCAGTTCCGCCTCGTGCCCGACGACGACGACCGTATGGCCGACGCCGGCGCCGGCCGCGGTGTCGAGCACGTGATCCAGCAGGGGGCGCCCCGCCAGCCGGTGCAGCACCTTCGGCAAGTCGCTCTTCATGCGCGTGCCCTTGCCGGCGGCCAGCACGATCGCGTCCAGCCGCTCCTTGTCGATGGCGATGTCGTCCTGTCCCATGGTCCTCCGTGTCGTGCGCCGGCGACTGCCGGCGGTTCCCGCCGGCTCCGCTCAGGCCCCGGCGGCTTCGTCGCCGCCCAAGAGGCCGGTTTCCGTCACGCCGCCGCGCTCGAGCCGCAGGGCGAGGTTGTCGATCAGCCGCGCCGGCCCCACGCGCGCGGCCACCGCCAGCAGCACGCGCCCGTCGGGGATCACGGCCGCGGGTTCCAGTTCCGGGAGCAGCCGGACCGCCGCGTAGTCCACGGCGTCGGCCGCGCCCAGTGCGTCGCGCATCACGGCCTCGACGGCGGCCGCCGACCGCTCGCCCGCCGCCAGCCGGGTCCGCCCCGCGGCAAGGGCCCGCCACAGGCACAGCGCCCGCCGCCGCCGGTCCGCGTCGAGGTAGCGGTTGCGCGACGACATCGCCAGCCCGTCGGGTTCCCGGACGGTCGCCACGTCGACCAGCCGCACCGGCAGGCGCAGGTCGGTCACCATCTGCTCGAGCGCCAGGCATTGCTGCGCGTCCTTGCGGCCGAACAGCGCCACGCCGGGCCGGACCATCCCGAAGAGCTTGGCCACCACCGTCAGCACGCCGTCGAAATGGCCCGGGCGCGCGGCGCCGCACAGTCCCTCGGCGCGGCGTCCCGCCCGGATGCTCACCTCGCCCGGCGGCCCGTACATGTCGTCCACCGCCGGGGCGAACACGGCGGCCGCCGGCGTGCCGGCCAGCAGCGCCAGGTCCCCGTCCAGGTCGCGCGGATAGGCGGCGAAGTCCTCGCCCGGCCCGAACTGGGTCGGGTTGACGAAGATGGACACGACCACCGGTCCGAAGTCGGCCGCCCGCCGCACCAGACTCAGGTGCCCCTCGTGCAGGGCGCCCATCGTCGGCACCAGCGCCAGCGGCGCCGCGCCGCGCAGCGCGTCCAGCCGTCCCAGTTCGCCGGCGCCGCGGACCAGGATCATGCTTCCTGCGCCCCGTCCGCGGCGCGGCCGCCGGTGATGTCGCTTTCGGCCGGAGCCGCGGACTCCTCCGCGGGCGCGGCCGGTTCGCCGCCACCGTAGCTGTGCCCGGCGTCCGGGAAGCGGCGCTGCCGCACGTCCGCGGCGAACGCCGCCACGGCCTCGGTGGCCTGCCGACCGAGGTCGGCGTAACGCTTGACGAACCGCGGCGGCGAGCCCGGCAGCAGGCCCAGCAGGTCGTGGAAGACCAGCACCTGTCCGTCGCAGCCGGGTCCCGCGCCGATCCCGATCGTGGGCACGCCCACGGTCGCGGTCGCCCGCGCCGCCAGCAACGCGGGCACGCATTCGAGCACGATGGCGAAGCAGCCCGCCTCGGCCAGGAACGCGGCGTCCTCGAGCAGCCGCGCCTCGGCGGCCGCGCCCCGCCCCTGCACCCGGTAGCCGCCGAAGCGGTTGACCGACTGCGGCGTCAGGCCGAGGTGCCCCATCACCGGGATCTCGGCGTCCAGCAGCGCGGCGATCGCCGCTGCGCGCTGCCGCCCGCCCTCGACCTTCACGGCGTGGACGCCCGCCTCCTTGACCAGCCGCAGGCCGGCCCGCACCGTCGCGGCCGTATCCACGTGGAACTCGCCGTACGGCAGATCGGCGATGACGGGCAGCCCCGTGCGCGCGCGCTGCACCGCGCGGCAGTGGTGCACCATGTCGTCGAGGGTCACGGGCAACGTGGTTTCGTGCCCGAGCATGACCATGCCGAGCGAGTCCCCCACCAGCAGCGCGTCGACCCCGCCGCCGCGGCCGATCAGGGCGCTCGCCAGGTCATAGGCGGTCAGCACCACCAGCGGCTGGCCGTCGCGCTTGCGTTGCGCGAAGACATCGAGGCTCGGGGCCGGGCGTGGATCCTGCATCGGAGACCTTTCGGCCGGCCGTCGCCGGCTGTCGTGCCGCGCCCGTCAGGCCGGGCGCGTGTCGGGCGCGTAGTACCTCGTCCCGGCGAACTTCTCCGTCAACTGCCCGAACAGCATCTCGAAATCGCCGGGCACGTTGACGAAGTCGAGGTTGTCCGTGTTCACCACCAGCAGCGGGGCTTCCTTGTAGTGGTGGAAAAAATAGCTGTAGGCGCCGTTGAGCGCCTCCAGGTACGCGGGCTCCATCTCCTGTTCGTAGGCCCGGCCGCGCCAGCGGATCCGCTGCTCGAGCACCTCCGTTCGCGCCTGCAGGTAGATCACCAGGTCGGGCTTCAGCACGCGCTGCTCGAGGATGGTCGCCAACTGCGAATAGAGCGCCAGTTCGTCGTCGGCCAGGTTCAGGTTGGCGAAGATCCGGTCCTTCGCGAACAGGTAGTCCGACACCAGCGTCGCGTTGAACAGGTCCAGCTGCCCGAGCCCCTGCTGCTGCCGGTAGCGGCTCAGCAGGAAGAAGATCTGCGTCTGGAACGCGTAGGCCTCGCGGTCCCGGTAGAACTTCGCGAGGAACGGGTTCTCCTCCACCACCTCGAGATTGAGGCGCCCGCCGAGCCGGGTCGCCAGCAGTTTCGTCAGGCTGGTCTTGCCGACACCGATCACGCCTTCGACGACGATGTAGCGCCAGGGCAGCACCCCGGTCCTCCTTGTTCGCTTCCCGGGCCCGGGTTCCGCAGGGTCCCGCCGCCGTAGAGCCGTGCCCACGGCCCGCCTTTACGCCTTATTTTCGCACACGCTTCGCCGATTGTCTCGCCCGAATCGGGGCAAAGCGCGTCCGCCGCGATCTGCGCCAGCGGCTCCAGGACGAAGGCCCGCCGCCGCAGCTCCGGGTGCGGCACGCGCAGGCGCGCCCCGGCCAGCACCGCGTCGCCGTAGAGCAGGATATCCAGGTCGATCGGGCGCGGACGCCCGTGTCCATCCCCGGCGCGCCCGGCCGCCGCCTCGAGTCCCTTGAGCGCGTCCAGCAGCTCCAGCGGCTCCAGTTCTGTTCGGATCTCCACGCAGGCGTTGAGATAGGGATCCTGCCGATCGCGCGCCCCGCCCACGGCGACGTGCTCCGTCTCCCAGACGTCGCTCACGGCGCCCACCGCAACGCCCGGCAGCTCGGCCATTCCGGCGAGCGCGCGCCGCAGCGCGGCCAGACGGTCGCCCACGTTGCTCCCCAGACCCACGTAGGCCGTGACGCACCCGCCGCTCACGGCCGCCCTCCGCCGCCGTCCAGCCAGGCGCGTCCGCGCGCCAACGTCACTTCCGCGTGGCCGTAGAAACCGCCGATCGGGGGCTGCGTCTTGCGGACCGTCACCCGCACCGCGTCGGCCGGAAAGGCGCCCAGCAGCTCGCGGCAGAGCCGTGCCGCGAGCGCCTCGATCAGGTGGCAGCGGCTGCCGGTCGCCGTGGCCACCACGCAGGCGTGCACGGCCGCGTAGTCGATGCCCGCCGCCAGGTCGTCGCCCGCCGCGGCGGCCTCCAGGTCGGCCGTCAGCTCGACGTCGACGCTGAAGCGCTGGCCCAACTCGCGCTCCGCCGGGTGCGCCCCGTGAAAGGCGTAGACATCGATGCCGACCAGACGCAGGCGGTCGCTCATCGCCAGCCCGCGAGGCGGCGCGCGCCTTCCTCGAGGTCCGCTTCCGAGGCCGTCAGGCTGATCCGGAACCAGCCCTCGCCGCCGGCGCCGAAGCCCGTGCCCGGGGTCACGACGACGCCGACCTCGGCCAGCGCCCGCTGGCAGAACTCGACCGACGTCTGGTGGCCGGGCACCCGGCACCAGACGTAGAACGTGGCCCCGGAGGGAAACACCTCGTAGCCCGCGCCCGCCAGCGCGGCGACCAGCCGCTCGCGACGCGCGGCGTACGGCGCGGCCACCCCGGCCAGCAGGCGGTCGAAGTCCGGGCCGAGCGCGTACGCCGCCGTGCGCTGGATGGCCGTGAAGACGCCGCTGTCCATCGTGTCCTTGACGCGGCCGAGCGCCTCGATCAGTTCCGGGTGCCCGACCGCGAAGGCCACGCGCCAGCCCGTCATGTTGAACATCTTCGAGAGGCTGTGCAGCTCGATCACGCGTTCGCGCGAGGGATCGGCCGTGGCCAGCAGGCACGGCTGCGGGCGCCCGTCGAGCGACATCTCCAGGTAGGCCGCGTCGTTGACCAGCGTCACGCCGCGCGCGGCGCAGAGATCCGCCGCGCGCCGCCAGAACGCCGGGTCGGCCGTCGCTCCCGTCGGGTTGTTCGGGTAGTTCAGGAAGAGCAGCCGGGTGCGCTCGTCCATCAGGGCCGCCACCTCGTCGAGGTCCGGGCGGAAGCCGCCGGCTGCGGTCAACCGGAACGGACGCGGCGTGCCCCCGGCCAGGATCGTGGCCTGCGCGTACACCGGGTAGCCGATGTCGGGCACCAGCGCGTTGTCGCCCTCCTCCACGCAGGTGATCGGCAGGTGCGCCAGGCCTTCCTTGCTGCCGATCAGCACCAGGACCTGCGTGGCCGGATCCACCGCGACCCCGTGCCGGCGCCGCAGCCAGGACGCGATCGCCTGCTTGAGCTCCGCGTCGCCGCGCTGGGCCGGGTAGCGGTGGCAGGCCGGATCGCCGATGGCCTCGGTCATGACCCGCACCAGCTCGGCGGGCGTCGGCCGGTCGGGGTCGCCGATCCCCAGATCGACGACGGCGGCTCCCGACTCGCGGGCCTTGCGCTTGGCCGCATCCAGCGCGGCGAACAGGTATGGCGGCAGTTTCTCCAGGCGACCCACGCGTACCCCCCCGTCGCTCGACGGCGCGAAAAAATCCCGCGGGCCGCCTGCGCGACCCGCGGGACCAATATCGCACACCGGGGGCGTTTCATCCACTCCGGTCAGCGGCCGCCTTCGGCCTTCTTCCGTTCGGCCTCGGCCACCGCCTTGAGGCCCTCCATCCGCTCGACCTGGCGCCGGGCGGCGGCCGAATACCGCGCGCTGCCGCTCTCGGCGCACTGCACGAAGCGCGTCTTCGCCGCGTCGAAATCCTTCTGGCACTCCAGCGCCAGCCCCCAGGAGAACAGGATCGGCGCCACGGCCTCGTGCCCCTTCGCCCGGTGCTCCTCGTACGCCGCCTCGGCCTTCGCGGCGGCATCCCCGCAACGGCCGGCCTCGACCATCACCTGCAGCATGGCGCCCCACTCGGTCGTGTCGGTCGGCTTGAGCGCCAGATACTTCCCGTAGGCGGTGATGCTGCCGGGCTTGTCGCCGGCCTGGTCCTTCGCGCGCGCCAGGTTCAGCCAGGCGTTGATCAGCTCCGGGTTCTTGGCCAGCATGCTCTCGTACAGCGCCGCCGCCTCGGCGTACTCGCCGGCCTTCATCTTCTGCTTCGCCAAGTCGGCGGTCGTCGAGCCGCCCGCCTGGCCGCCGTACTGTTGCGACAGCTCGAGGTAGTACTGGGCGCGCTCGTTGTTCCCCGCGCGCTTCTGCTGTTCGCTGGCCTTGCCCGCCGCCCTGGTGATGAGCACGAGCACCTTCTCCTGCACCTTCGCGCACTCGTCCAGGTCGAGCAGGTGCTGGCAGACGTCGACGGCCTGAGTCGAGAACCCCACGGCGTCGTGCATGGCGGCCAGGTTGAACAGCAGGCCGCAGTCGTCCGGCGCCAGCTGCTCGGCCTTCATGTACTCGGCCCGCGCTTCCTTGTAGAGCTTCTGCTTGGCGTAGGCGCGCGCCAGGTTGTCGAAGTCGCCGGCCTGGACGTCCTGGCCGCGCAGCTGGATCACCTTCTGGAAGGCGGGCACCGCGAGGGCGAACTGCTCCTTGCCCATCAGCGCGGTGCCGATGCCGCGCGTCGCCTCCACGTGCTCGGGGCACACGGACACGATCGATTGCAGGCGCGCGAGAGCCTGGTCCCAGTTCTGGGCGTCCAGGAACTCCTTCGCCGACTGGTAAGCCAGGTTGGCTTCCTGCATCTGGCCGGGCTGACATTCAGCCCGCGCCCAGCCCGCGCCGACCATCGCCACCAGACCGAGGGCGGCCGCGAGAATCCGCGCGCCCGAGTGGTTCCTGCCCAATCCGCTCACGTGCTTACCTCCAGCCACGGGGAGCTCCTGCGGCGCCGCACCCGGCGCCCCGCAAAACAAACGGCCCGGTCGAGCGGCCGGGGCCCCCCCTTACATAACCGCCCGGCGCTTCCGCTGTCAAACTTCCGTCCACCTTCGTCAACCGGCGTTGACACCCAGCCGGGCCAGCGCCTGCAGCACGCCGTCGCCGACGGCCCAGCCCTTGTCCGACACGGCGCGGGGATCGACGCTCGCACCGCGGGGATCAATGTCTCCAACCTTCGAGCCCGCCGAAAGTTCCGCGCGCTCGTGCACGAGCCCCCGCAGCAGGCCGTCGAGTCCGGCCACGACCGGCAGCCCGCCCACCTCGCCGACGACCTGCCCGCGATGCACGAGGTCGCCGATCGCGCACAGCGGGCGCAGCCTGCCGGCCACCGGCGCGCGAAGCAGCCTGGCCAGCGTCTGACCGCCCACGGCGCCCGGCACGCCGGTGTCCGCGGCGGCCGCGCCGCAGTCGATCACGCGCCCGGGCCCCGCCTCGCGATGCGTCTCGACGACCAGGTCGGCGTCGACGCCGCATTCGAAGCCCGGCCCCAGCCCGATCCGCGCCACATCCCGCGGCCACGGCGGCGCCGGGGCGCGCTTGGCCAGCCGCGCGTCGACCACGGCCGCCGGCCGCAGCCGCGCCAGCTGCCCCGCGTGCGGATCGACGACGACGTCGACCGTGCCGTCGCCGAAGCCCGCCGCGGCGGCGTCGCGCAGGGTGCCGACGACGCCCGCCACCTCGGCGCGCCCGGCGTAGACTGCCTCGGCGAAACAGACGAGCCGCCTGACCGCCAGCGGCAGGCTGATGTCGGCCAGCAGCACGCGGTATCCGGCGCGCACCAGGCAGACAGCCACGGCCGAGCCCAGCTCCCCGGCGCCCTGGATCCAGATGCCGCCGCCGGGACTCACGGGCGCCGTCGCCGCAGGCGCACGCCGAGATCCGTCCCGTCCGCGTCCCGCAGGAATTCGCGCCCGCGCAGAACGGCCAGCGCCTCGGCCAGCACGCTGAGGGCGATCTCCGCCGGAGTCTCGTCGCCCAGGTCCAGCCCCACCGGCGCGCGCACGCGGGCCAGGGCGTCGGCGTTCACGCCGCGCCGCTTCAGTTCGCCCAGCGTGCGCGCCGATTTGGCCCGGCTGCCGAGCAGGCCGATGAACGCGAACGGTCGGGGCAGCGAGGTCTCGGCCCGCAGGACCGCCTCCAGGTAGTCGGCGTCCAGCTCGTGGCCCCGGCTGGCAACCAGCACGGCGCCGCCCGCGACCGCGGCCAGGTGCCCGGCCAGCTCGCCGGGCCCGCAGACCACCGCGCGCACGCCCGCCGGCTCCGGCAGCCCGGCCAGCATTTCGGGGCGGTCGTCCACCAGCAGGAAGCGGAACGGCAGCGTCCGTCCCACCGTCGCCAGGGCGCGCCCGACGTGCCCGCCGCCGATGACCACGAACGGCGCCGCGCGCAGCACCGGCTCCAGGAACACGCTCATGCGCCCGCCGCAGACGCCGTGCCCGCCGTCGAGGTCGATCGCCACGGTGCGGCAGAGGCCGTCGCCCGCGACGAGCGCCGCCTGCTCCAGCACGTGCGCCTCGGCCCTGCCGCCGCCCACGCTGCCGGTCAGGCGACCGTCCGCGTGCACGATCATCTTCGCGCCCGGCTGCCGGGGCGCCGATCGGTCGACGCCGATGACGGTGGCCAGCACGCCGGCGCGCTGCTCGCGCACCATGGCCGCCAGTTCCAGCAGGACGTCGCCCTCGCACGGCGTGCGCCAGGGATCCTCCATCGCTCAGTCCTTTCCGCCGGCGGAGTCCCGGGTCCCGGGCTCGTCATGGTCCAGCACCACGCCCGGATCGGCCACCGGCACGTCGTGCGCCGCCGGAGCGCGCCCGGCCGCCACCTCGCCGGAATAGAAGTCCCGCCACGAGCCCGCGGCGCGCCCGGCCGCCGGCGCCAGCCGCTCCAGCAGCGCGAACGGCAGCAGCAGCGGGTGTCCGGGCTGCCCGGCCCAGGCCGGCCTCACGGGGCGGTCCGGCGCCCTCGCGGCGACCACGGCCAGCTGCTCCAGCGTGCGCCGGCGCACGCGCGGCAGGTCCACCGGCTGCACCCAGACGCGCGGGGGACGAAGCCCGCGGGCGTCCAGCCACGCCCACGCCAGCGCCAGCGTCAGCGCCGTACCGCGCCCGCCGGGGCCCGCGGCCACCGCCGCCGGCGGCGTCCCGGTCCCCGCGAGGCAGGCGCGGCAGTCCTCCGCCAGCGCGGCGGTCGTCACCACCAGCAGCAGACCCAGTCCGGTGCCCTCGTACACCGCCGCCGCCCGCCGCAGCAGCGGCCGCGGATCGTCGCCCACCGTCGCCAGCGCCTTCGGCGCCCCGAACCGGCGGCTCGCGCCGCGGCACAGGATCACCGCGACGTCGTCCGGGCCCGGGCCCGCCGTCTCAGGCCCCCCGGTCACCGGCAGGCTCCTCGCGGCACGCCGCGCGCAGGTGCAGTCCGTCCTGTCCGCGGCTGCAGAACACCACCAGCGGCAGCCGCGGATGCTCCATCGCGCGCCCGGTGAACGCGAACAGGCCGACGCTGTCGGGCTGCTGCTCCAGGCCGCACAGGACCAGCGCCACGGGAACCGCCGCGGGCACCTGATCCAGATACCCTCCCGGCCCTGTCAGCAGCGCGTGCGCGTGGTCCCACTGCCAGACCTCGTCCGGCCCCGTGCCCACCGGGTCGCTCACGCCGGGCCTGCCGAGCCGGTGCACGACGCGGGCCGCCGTCTCCCCGATCCCCCCGACGCCCATCACGACCAGCGCCAGCGACGTGCGGGCGGGCCAGACCGGCTCGCCCGGGCGGTAGTACTTGAAGGGCAGGCCGGCGGCGCCGTCCACCTCGACCACGACCAGGCCCGCGAGCGCGTCCACCTGGTCCGCGCTCAGCCCCTGCCACTTGCCGTCCGGCGCCGCGCCGGCGTGCAGGAACAGCGAGGTCCCGGCCGGAGGCGCGCCGGACGCGGCCTCGCGGACGACGCCGGTGAACCCGGGCACCGGTGCCGTGCGCGTGGTCGTCGTCGCCACCGCGCTGAGGCCTTCGGCCGCCCAGACGCGCGCCACCTCGGCCAGCAGCGTGGTCTTGCCGCCCGAGCCGCAGACGGCCACGACATGGCCCGGTTCCCGCGGCAGAAACGCGTGCCAGGGCTCGATGAACGCGAAGCCCATCAGCTCTCCGGGCGGGCGCAGCTCGGCACCAGCGTGCGGTACCAGGCCAGAAGGCGGCCCACCATCGCCTCCCGCGTGAAGTTCTCGTCGAAGCGAGCGCGCCCGGCCGCGCCGAGGCGCGCGGCCAGTTCCGCGTCCCGCTCCAGTGCGGCCAGGGCCGCCGCCAGCGCCGACGCGTCCCCGGGAGGCACGCGCAGGCAGGTGGCGCCGGGCACGCCGACCTCCGCGACGCCCGTCGGCAGGTCCGTGCAGACCACCGCCACGCCGGCCGCCATCGCTTCCAGCTGCACCAGTCCGAACGCCTCGCTGCGGTCGAGGCTCGGCAGCACCAGGGCCCTCGCGCGCTCCAGCCCGGCGGCGATGCCCGCGGAGTCCAGTTCGCCCCGGAAGACCACGCGATCGTCCACGCCCAGCCGCCGGGACTGTTTGCGCAGCGCCTTTCCCAGGGGACCATCGCCCACGACCTCCAGCCGCGCCCGGGGAACGCCGGCCAGCGCCTGCAGGAGCACGTCGACGCCCTTGTAGCCCACCAGCCGGCCCACGAACAGGAAGGGCCCGTCGCGCCGGGGCCGCACCTGCCGCCAGGGCGCAGCCGCAATGCCGAACGGCACGACCGCCACCTTCGCGCCGAAGGGCGCCAGCAGCGGCGAGCGGTCGCGCAGCGCCGCCGACGAGACGCAGATGCCGGCGGCTTCGCGCAGACATGCGCGCAGCAGCGGCGCCACCAGGCGCCCGCCCAGTCGCTGACGGGTGATGTCGGCATGGTACCACACCGCCAGCGGCACGCGGCGCAGGGCCGGGTCGCGGCGCGCGAGCAGGCAGGCGGCTGCCGCCAGCGGATTGGGCAGGTGCAGATGGACCAGATCCACGCCGCCGCGCGCGAGCTCCCGGCGCAGGACCGCCGGCAGCCCGGGCGTGACGGGCTGCGAATTCACCAGACCCAGGCGCGCGGCCCGCAACAGCCGGCCGCGCCGGCCCGAGCGCGGGCCGTGGACCGTCTCGAGGGTCGACCGCGCGCTGCCGGCGGACGTCAGCAGCGTCACGTCGCAGCCCTCGTCGAGCAGACCTTCGGCCATCTCCCGCAGGATGGTCTCCATGCCTCCGCGATGGGGCGCGTAGTACTTGCCGAGGTGCAGGACGTGCATGGGCGCAGTGTAACCGCCGCCCCGGGCCCCGTCAAAGCGCTCGCCGGCGCGCCACACGGAAAGGCCCCCGCCGGCTGCCGCCGGCGGGGGCCGCTTGGACGCGCGGTCCGGACGGGATTACATCATCCCGTCCATGCCGCCCATGCCGCCCATGCCGCCCGGCATGCCCGGCTTGTCCTTCTCCGGCTCGTCGGTGACGCAGGCCTCGGTCGTCAGCAGCATGGCCGCGATCGAGGCGGCGTTCTGCAGCGCGCTCCGGGTGACCTTCGCCGGGTCGATGATGCCGGCCTCCATCAGGTCCTCGTACTCCATCGTCGCGGCGTTGAAGCCGAGGGTCGCCTTCTTCTCGTCGCGCAGGCGAGCCACCACCAGCGAGCCCTCGATGCCCGCGTTGGTGACGATCATCCGCAGCGGCTCCTCGACGGCCCGCGCCACGATGTCGCGGCCGACGGCCTCCTCGCCGGTCAGCTCGAGGGCGGCGATCGCCTTGGCGGTCTTCAGCAGCGCCACGCCGCCGCCGACCACGATGCCCTCCTCCACCGCGGCGCGGGTCGCGCTGAGCGCGTCCTCCACGCGGTGCTTCTTCTCCTTCATCTCGACCTCGGTCGTCGCGCCGACGCGGATCACCGCGACGCCGCCGGCCAGCTTGGCCAGCCGCTCCTGCAGCTTCTCGCGGTCGTAGTCGCTGGTCGTGTCCTCGATCTGCGCGCGGATCTGCGAGATGCGGGCCTTGACGTCCGCGGCCTTGCCCTTGCCGCCCACGATGGTCGTGTTGTCCTTGTCGCAGGTGATCTTGGCGCACTGGCCCAGGTCGGCCGTCGTCGTGTTCTCCAGCTTGAGGCCGGCCTCCTCGCTCATCAGGCGGCCGCCGGTCAGGATGGCGATGTCCTCGAGCATGGCCTTGCGGCGGTCGCCGAAGCCCGGCGCCTTGACGGCCGCGATCTGCAGCGTGCCGCGCAGCTTGTTGACCACCAGCGTGGCGAGCGCCTCGCCCTCGACGTCCTCGGCGACGATCAAGAGGGGCTTGCCCTGGCGGGCGACCTGCTCGAGGATCGGCAGCAGGTCTTTCATCGAGGAGATCTTCTTCTCGTAGAGCAGGATCTTGGCGTTCTCGAGGATCGACTCCATGCGCTCGGCGTCGGTGACGAAGTAGGGCGACAGATAGCCGCGGTCGAACTGCATGCCCTCGACCACCTCGAGGGTGGTCTCGAGGCCCTTGGCCTCCTCGACCGTGATCACGCCGTCCTTGCCGACCTTCT
>CAYNPY010000037.1:8325-33369 GCA_964399195.1 uncultured Fibrobacteraceae bacterium | reverse complement strand
GTGCAGGCCGACATCCTCAAGGAGGACCAGGCCCAGAACACCTGCATCTTCTCGACGGAATTCGCGCTGCGCCTGATGGGCGACATCCAGCAGTACTTCATCGACAACAAGGTGCGGAACTTCTACTCGGTGTCGATCAGCGGCTACCACATCGCAGAGGCGGGCGCCAACCCGATCACGCAGCTGGCCCTGACGCTGGCCAATGGGTTCACGTACGTCGAGTACTACCTCTCGCGGGGCATGCCCATCGACAGCTTCGCGCCCAACCTTTCGTTCTTCTTCAGCAACGGCATGGATCCCGAGTACTCGGTGCTCGGGCGCGTGGCGCGCCGGATCTGGGCGCGCGCCATCCGCCACCGCTACGGCGGCAACGAGCGCAGCCAGATGCTGAAGTACCACATCCAGACCTCGGGTCGCTCGCTGCACGCCCAGGAGATCGCCTTCAACGACATCCGCACCACGCTGCAGGCGTTGTACGCGATCTACGACAACTGCAACTCGCTGCACACGAACGCCTACGACGAGGCCATCACGACGCCCACGGAGGAATCGGTGCGGCGCGCGATGGCGATCCAGCTGATCATCAACCGGGAGCTGGGCCTGGCCCGCAACGAGAACCCGCTGCAGGGTTCGTTTGTCGTCGCCGAGCTGACCGACCTGGTGGAGCAGGCCGTGCTGGCCGAGTTCGGCGCGCTCAGCGAGCGCGGCGGCGTGCTGGGCGCCATGGAGCGCATGTACCAGCGCACGAAGATCCAGGAAGAGTCGCTGCACTACGAGTCGCTCAAGCACAGCGGCGAGCTGCCCATCGTCGGCGTCAACACCTACCTGGACCCCGCGGGGTCGCCGACGGTCGTGCCGCGCGAGGTGATCCGCTCGACCGAGGCCGAGAAGGAGTTCGCCCTCGCCTCGCTGGCCGCGTTCCAGGCGCGCCACGCAACGGCGGCGCCGGCTCGCCTGGCCGCGCTGCAGCGGGCGGCCACCAGCGGCGGCAACACGTTCGCGGCGCTGCTCGAAGCGGCTGCCTGCTGTTCGCTGGGGCAGATCTCCGCCGCGCTGTACCAGGTGGGCGGGCAGTACCGGCGCTCGATGTAGCGGCGCTGCGGCCCGGCGCTCAGTCGCGCGGCCCGGCGATGAAGGCGGCCAGGCGCCCGGCCCGCTCGCCGTCGCGGCGGTGGCTCGGGTAGTCGGCGCCGCCGCAGATCGTGCAGTGTCGTTGATTGCCGATGTGCGCCGCGGACAGGCCCGCGGCCAACAGCTCGGCCTCATTGGCGCCCCACAGGTCCAGGCGCCACTTCAGCGAACGACCCTCCGCTTGGTGGGGATGGAACCAGCCGGCGGCGCGCGGGCCGCGGGCGGACAGCATCGCCGCGCGCACCTCCGGCCCCACCTCGTAGCAACAGGGACCCGCCGAAGGGCAGATCAGGGCCCGCGCCGATTCCGGCCGCAGGCCGCCCGCGGCCATCGCCGCCACCAGCGCGGGCGTGATCCCGGCGACGGTCGAGCGCCAGGAGGCGTGGGCGAAGCCCCACACCGCGCCGCCGTCCTCGCGCCGGCCGCCCACCAGCACCAGCGGGCAGTCGGCGCCGCGGCCGACTGTGGCCAGGCCGGACTCGGTCGTCCACAGCGCGTCGGCCGGGCCGGCCAGGCCGGGGCCGCCGGCGCGCAGCACGGCGCCGCCGTGCACCTGGCGCACCCAGGCGGCGGCGGGCACCAGCGCCGCGCGGCAGAGGTCCGCCATCGCTGTCGCCATCGGCGCCCCCGCCGGGTCGCCGCGGAAGTCGGGACCCGCGCTCGTGGTCCAGCCGTGGCGCCAGCCGCCGGCATCCAGCACGGCATGGGTCCGCAGCCAGTCCGGGGCGGTCATCGCGCGCTCTCCCGGTCGGCGCCCGGCTCCAGCCAGGCGGCGATGCGTTGGGCGACCTCGGCGTCGAGCGGCGACCAGACCGCCGGCCGGTCGGCCAGCCAGACCGCGGCCGCCGATTCGGTGAATGCCGGCGCGCCGGCGGGCAGCGCGCGCAGCCGGGCCGCCTCGGCCGCGGTGTCCGCCTGCAGCGACGCCGCCGCGCGCGCCGAGCCGGCCCAGCCGGTCGGCTCGCGCGCCGTGAGCAGTGCCAGCGGCGCCGCCAACAGGACGGCCGCCGCAACCGAGCCCGCCCGGCCGCGGCGCCAGGTGGCCAGCCGCGAAGGCAGCAGCGTCCACGGCCACTCGCCCAACCACGGGGCCGCTTCCCAGGCCAGGATGGGCACCATCACGAGCAGGTGCCGCAGCGAATGGTCCAGCGGCGCGTAGAGCGCGGCCAGCGCCGCCGTCGACCAGAGGGCCGTCGCCGCCGGCCCGCGCGCGCGGCGCGGCGCACCCCGCGGTCGGGCCAGGGCGCCGACCACCAGCAATGCGGGGACCGCCCACGGCAGCAGGGCCGGCAACTCCCGCGCGTAGAAGCGCAGCCCGCGCGCCGTCTTGCGCGCCACCGCCTGCGGGTACTCGCGCAGCGCGCGCCAGGGCGGCTGCGGTTCGAGCTGGCGGTAGACGTCGTAGCCCGGCCAGGCGCGGGTGTCCTTCGCCAGCTCGGCGGCGGCCTGCACGCTGAACAGCGGGTCGCCGGTCAAACGCGCGTTGCGCACGAGCCACGGCGCCGTCAACGCGACGGCCACCGCCAGCGCCACGAGCAGGCCGCGGCGCTCGCGCCCGTTGCCTGCAGTCGGGTGCCGGAGCCACGCCCACCAGGCCAACGGCAGCCAGGTCAGCTCCGGGCGCAGCAGCGCGAGCGCCGCCGTGGCCGCGCCGTCCAGCGCCCCGGGCGCGCGGGCGCCGTCGCGGTGCCTCAACCAGCAGCACAGAAGCACCAACGACGCCGGCAGTTCCGTGTGCCCCCAGTCGACCGCGTAGGGCAACAGCGGGCAGGCCACCAGAGCCACCAGCCAGGCGGCCGCGGCCCCGGGGCGCCCGCGGCGGATCCAGGCGGCCGCGCCCAGGCCCGCCGTCAGCGCCAGCAGCGCGACCTGCAGCAGCCTGACCGCCGCGACGACGCGCGCCGGGTCCGGCCCGGCGAGCGCGCACGGCAGGGTCAGCGCCACGGGCCAGGCCGGCGGCCGGTGCACCAGGGGCTGCGGCAGGGAGCGCGCGAACGGCCAGGCGAAGGACAGGGGGTAGGCGACGTCGCAGCGGAAGCCGTCGCCCCGCGCCAGGTGCCGCGCCACCGACAGGTGCGTGTAGAGATCGTCCGTCGGCAGCAGCGGCAGCGCCGGGCGCGCCGGCGGCCACAGCGCGCCCAGCGCCAGCGCCACCGCCAGTCCGGCGATCGCCGCGGCCCGGCGGCCGGCTGCCCTGGCGCCGGTCATCGCGGCGGCCTCAGTTGCCGCGGCTGCCGGGCTTGGTCACCGGCGCGCCCTGCCGGCACAGCGGGCAGTCGGTCGGCTCCCAGGTCTCGACCGCCACGCGGGCCAGCGCGTGCAGCGGCAGCGGCAGGTCCACGTCGCCGCCGGTGCGATCGACGATGCACGCCAGACCGCTGACCACGCCGCCGTGTTCCTGGACCACCTTGGCGACCTCAAGCAGGCTCGTCCCGCGCGTCACCACGTCCTCGACGATCAGGACCTTCTCGCGCGGCTCGAGGGCGAAGCCCCGCCGCAGTTCCATCACGCCGTCCTTGCGCTCGGTGAACAGGAACCGGCGCCCCACCGCGCGGGCCACCTCGTGGCCGATCAGGATGCCGCCGAGGGCCGGGCTCACCACCGCGTCGTGCGTCTGGTCGCCGAACGCCAGCGCCAGCTCGGCGCCCAGCTCGCGCGCCAGTTCGGGGTACTGCAGCAGGCGCGCGCACTGGAAGTAGGTGTGGCTGTGCCGGCCGCTGCTGAGCTGGAAGTGGCCCTTGTGCAGCGCGCCGAGCTCCTCCATCAGGGACAACAGACTGCTTTCGTCCACGGGACCGCCTTTCTGTGTCGGGCCTCGCCTCGCCGGCTCAGGCGAACTCCGCCGCGATCGCCGCCAGCGCCGCCGCCGGGTCGGGCGCCTGCGTGACCGGCCGGCCGATCACCAGGAAATCCGCGCCCGCGGCCGCGGCCTCGGCGGGCGTCGCGATGCGCTTCTGGTCGTCCGCGCTGCCGGCGGCCGGGCGGATGCCCGGCGTGATCGCGAGCGGTCCGGGCCCGATTTCCCGCCGCAGCGCGGGCAGGTCGGCGGCCGAGCAGACCAGCCCGTCGCAGCCGCACTCCCAGGCCAGCCTTGCCAGCCGGGCCACGCGTTCGGGCAGCGTGCCCCCGCCGGGGGCCACCTCCTCGAGCTCCGGTTCCGAGAGGCTCGTCAGCACCGTGACCGCCAGCAGCGCCGGCCGCCGGCCGTCCGGTCCCGGCTCCGCCGCGGCCAGCGCCGCCGCCGCCGCCGTCAGGGCGGCGCGGCCGCCTCCGGCGTGGATCGTGCAGAGCGCCGCGCCCAGGCGCGCGGCCTGCCGCGCCGCGGCGGCGACGGTGTTGGGGATGTCGTGGTACTTGAGGTCCAGGAACACGTCGCGGCCCAGTCCGCGCAGCGAGGCGACGACGTCCGGCCCGGCGGCCGAGAAAAGTTCCAGCCCGACCTTGACGAAGCCCCCCGACGGGCCCAGGCGCCCGGCCAGCGCCAGCGCTGCCGGCGCGTCGGGCACGTCCAGCGCGGTGATCAGGCGCCGCTGCGGCGGCAGGGCGCGCAGGCGGGCGATGAGTTCGTCGCGGCGCATCGCGGCCTCGGTCGGGCAGGCCGCCGGCCCAGGCCCGGCGACACGGGTAAAGCGAGAGGGGCGGCACCGGCCGGTGATTTGGCTTGCCGCCGCCTTGATCCTGTGACTAACCTTCTTAGCAGCCGCCGCCGCGGAACGCCAGAGCAAATTCCCGCCGGAACCTGTTGCGGCAGGCGTGTTTCTTGCCCTGCGCCCCCGGCTGCGATTCGCCCCGGGTCAGCGTCGCCCCGCCGCCGCCACCGGCAGTCCCCGAAAGGTGCACCCTTGCTGGACCGCAAGTTCCTGCGCGAGAACCGCGACCAGGTCGTGCGCGCCGTCGCGCTCAAGCGCGAGGCCGTGGACATCGAGGCCTACTACGACATGGACGCCGCCCGCCGCGCCGCCCTGCAGGAGATCGAGTCCCTGCAGGCGGAGGCCAACCGCGCCAACCGCGCCATCAGCGACCTCAAGAAGGCGGGCGGCGACGCCGCGGCCGCCATCGCCGCGATGAAGTCCGTCTCCGACCGCATCAAGCAGCTCAAGGACGACGCCGCCGGCCTGGAGGCCCAGGTCGAGCAGCTGTACCTGCGCATTCCGAACCTCCCGCACGCGACGGTGCCGGAGGGCGGCGAGGAGTGCAACGTCGTCGTGCGGACCTGGGGCGAGGTCACGCCGCCGCCGCACCCGGTCGTCCCCCACTGGGACCTGGCGGCAGAGCTGGGCATCTTCCACCCCGAGCGCGCCGGCCGCATGAGCGGCAGCGGCTTCACGGTCCTGTCCGGCCAGGGCGCCCGCCTCGAGCGTGCGCTCATCAACTGGTTCCTCGACGTGCACCTGGAGCAGGGCTACACCGAGTTCAACATCCCCTACCTGGTGAACCCGGAGGCGATGCAGGGCACCGGCCAGCTGCCGAAGCTCGCCGACGACATGTACCACTGCCAGGTGGACGACCTGTACCTGATCCCGACCGCGGAGGTCTCGGTCACCAACGTCCACATGCAGGAGACGCTGGACGCCGCGCAGCTGCCGCTGAAGTACTGCGCGTTCTCGCCCTGCTTCCGCCGCGAGGCGGGCGCCGCGGGCAAGGACACGCGCGGCCTGCTCCGCGTGCACCAGTTCCACAAGGTGGAGATGGTCAAGTTCGTCGCGCCGGAGACTTCGTGGGACGAACTGGAGTCGCTGACCGCCGACGCCGAGGAACTGCTGCAGAGGCTCGGGCTGCCGTACCGCGTCGTCGCGCTGGCCGCGGGCGATCTCAGCTTCGCCGCCGCCAAGTGCTACGACCTGGAGGTCTGGGCGCACGGCGTCGGCAAGTGGCTGGAAGTGTCGTCGTGCAGCAACTTCACGGATTTCCAGGCCCGCCGGGCCGGGATCCGCTACAAGGGGGGCGAGGCGAAGGGCTATGTGCACACGCTGAACGGCTCGGGCCTGGCCCTGCCGCGCGTGCTCGTGGCGATCCTCGAGAACTGCCAGACGGGCGACGGGCGCGTGCGCGTGCCGGATGTGCTGCGGCCCTACCTGGGCGGCCTGGAGTTCATCGGATGAGAGCGCGCCGGCCGTCGCAGCCCCTGTTTTCCTGGCTGCGGCGGCGTCATCTGTTCACGATCTATCTCGTGCTGGGCGGACTGAGCATCGTCGTGGCCACGACGGTCTTCACCTTCCGCGTCTCCCAGAGCGTCGAGCGCCAGGCGTACCTGACGACGAGCCTGCTCGCGGCGAACGCGAGCCGGCTGTTCACGGCGGAGTCGCTGGAGGGCCTGCAGCCGCTGCTGGAGATCATCAACCAGAACGAGGTGCCGTTCATCCTGACGGACAACGCCGGCCGCCCGCACCTGTGGAACGAGGCGGTCATCGGCGTCCCGCTGCCCGAGTACAAGATCCTCCTGCGCGAGAACATGACCGCCCCCAGCAACCCGGTGATCCAGGAGATCCTGTCGCTGGCTGCGGCCTACGACGCGGAACAGGAGCCGTTCGCCGTGATCGACCCGTCGGGCCGGCGCGTCGGGACCGTGCACTACGGGCGCTCGGCCCTGAGCCAGCGGCTGCGCATCATGCCCTATCTCGAGTTGGCCGTGATGGCGCTGTTCTTCCTGGTCATCCTCTGGGCGCTGCAGAACAAGAAGGAGGCCCAGCAGAAGGCGCTGTTCGCCGGCATGGCCAAGGAGACGGCGCACCAGCTGGGCACGCCGCTGACCTCCATCATGGGCTGGGTGGCCCTGCTCGAGGACCGGCTGGGCAAGAAGGACGACGTCGTCTCGGAGCTGAACCGCGACGTCGACCGGCTGAGCATGGTCTCGGCGCGGTTCAGCCAGATCGGCTCGCACCCCAAGCTCGAGGACACCGATCTGAACGCCGTGGCCGACGACACCATCGAGTACTTCCGGCGCCGGCTGCCCCACCTGGGCGGGCGGGTGCAGTTGCGGCGCGAGGGAACCGTGACCAATCCGGTGGCGTTCAACCGGGACCTGCTCGGCTGGGTGCTCGAGAACCTGATCAAGAACGGCATCGACGCGCTGGTCGACGGCAAGGGCACGATCACCGTGCGCCTGGAGGACGAGAGCGGCGGCGGCGTGCGCCTCTACGTGTCGGACACCGGGCGGGGCATCCCCCCTCGCGAGGGGAACAAGATCTTCGAGCCGGGCTTCACCACCAAGAAGCGCGGCTGGGGGATGGGCCTGGCCCTCGTCAAGCGCATCGTGACGCAGTACCATGGCGGGCGGATCCGCGTCGAGTCGACGAGTCCGCACGGCACCACCTTCCTGGTGACGTTGCCGGCGCCGCCGGCGCCGACGACCGGAGCCGCCTGACGGCGGTCCCGTTCCGCCAACCGGCAAAGGAGCCCCCGTGGCCTTCCGCATCCTGTGGGTCGACGACAACATCGAGGAACTGCGTTCGCACCTGGTCTACCTCGGCGAGAAGGGCTACGAGGTCGAGGGCGCCACGAACGGCGTCGACGGGCTCGCCATGCTGCGCGAGAACCGCTACGACGCCGTGCTCCTGGACGAGATGATGCCGGGGATGGGGGGGCTCGAGACTCTCGAGGGGATCCGGCGCATCAACGAACACGTGCCGGTCATCATGATCACCAAGAGCGAGGCCGAGGACCTGGTCCATCGGCAAGCGCATCGACGACTACCTGGTCAAGCCGGTCTCCCCGCTGCAGATCCTCTCGGCGCTCAAGCGGCAGTTGGAGGCGCGCAAGCTCGCGGGCGAGGAGGTGGCCCGCGGCTACATGAGCAACTTCATGAAGATGGGCGACCGCTTCGGAGCGGCGGCCACGCCGGCCGACTGGGTGGCGATCTACGACGACCTGGTGACGTGGAGCCTGGACCTGTTCGCCTACAGCGACCACGGGCTGCTGCAGACGCTCGAGGAACAGTACACCGCGGCGAATCTCGCCTTCGCCAAGTACGTCCGCCGCCACTACCGCGACTGGATCCACGCCAAGCCCGGCGGCGAGGCGCCGCTGCTGAGCCCGGACGTCTTCGCCGCCTGGGTCGCGCCGGAGGTCGAGCGCCGCAAGCAGGTGTTCTGGATCGTGATCGACTGCATGCGGCTGGACCAGCTGCGCATGATCGAGCCTCTGCTCGAGGAGTACTACCATCTGGACCGCCGCCACTACTGGTCGATCCTGCCGACGGCGACGCCCTATGCGCGCAACTCGCTGTTCGCGGGCCTCTATCCGCTGGACATCGCGCGCAACTACGCGCGCTGGTGGATCGGCGCGGCGGACCACGAAGGCAGCCGCAACGCGCACGAGAGCGACCTGCTCGAAGAGCAGCTCAAGCGGCTGGGCAGTCCCGCCGCCGGCGGCAGCCGCTACTACAAGGTCTCCGATGCGCGCGACACCGACCTGCTCTACCGCAACCTGGGTTCCCTGGGCAACGCGCGCCTGGTGGCCGGCGTCTACAACTTTCTCGACATGATGGCGCACGGCCGCAGCCAGAACCGCATCCTCAAGGAGCTGGCGCCCGACGAGGCCGCGTTCCGCACGCTGATGCGGTCCTGGTTCGAGCACTCGAACCTTTACGACGTGCTCAAGACGCTGGCGCGGCGGGACTGCGCGGTGATCCTGACGACGGACCACGGCTCGAAGCTGTGCCGTCGCGCGATCCAGATCCGCGGCAACCGCGACACCAGCAGCAACGTGCGCTACAAGTTCGGCGACAACCTCGGCGTGGACGACGACAAGGTCCTGCTGATCAAGGATCCCGAGGCCTACCGCCTGCCGCCGCAGACTTCGATCGAGAACTACGCGATCACCACCGAGAGCAGCTACCTGGTGTACCCGACGAATTTCCACGAGTACGAGCGGCTCTACCGCGACAGCTTCCAGCACGGCGGCATCAGCCTGGAAGAGATGATCTGTCCGTTCCTCGTCCTGACGCCGCGGTGAGCGGGGGCGGCGTGGGCGCGGGCGAGACCGGCAAGGACGACGTGGGCAGGGACGATTTGGACGCGGTGCACGACATCCCCGCCGCCGCGGGGTTTCCCGCCGGCGCACCGGCCGCCGGTCCCGCCGACACCGCGGCCCTGGGCGCGCGGGCGGCGGCGCTGCTGCGCGGCGGCGAGGTGCTGCTGCTGCACGGCGGGCTCGGGGCCGGCAAGACCTGCTTCGTGCAGGGCCTGTGCGCGGCCCTGGGTGTCACGGTCGAGGTCGTGTCGCCCACGTTCACGCTGGTCAACACCTACGACGGACGCCTGCGCGTGCATCACCTCGATTTCTACCGCCTGGACGCCGCCTCGGACCTGGACGACATCGGGCTGCCCGACCTGCTGGACGAGGTGGCCGACGGCGCGGCCGTGCTCGCGGCCGAGTGGCCGGGTCCCCTGCTGCGCGCGCTGGGTACCGCGCCGTACCTGGAGTTCCTGGCGCTGGCGGGGCCCGGCGGCGTCGGCCGCGAGTGGCGCCTGCGCGGCCGCCCGCAGCCGCCGGCGCCGTGGCGCGCGCTCTTCTCGCCGGGAGGCAACGCGTGCTGACCGTCGCGCTCGACACCGCCACGCGCTGGGGCCGGTTCGCCGTCGCCGAGCCCGACGGGGTGCTGGCCTGGCGCCCCCTGAACGTGGCGGGCAGCTACGCGGACGCCCTGCTGCCGGCCGTCGAGGCCGTCCTGGCGGACGCCGGCCGCCGGCGGGGGCAACTGCAGGCGGTCGCGGTCACCGCCGGGCCCGGCAGCTTCACCGGCGTGCGCATCGGCGTGGCCACCGCCAAGGCCCTGGCCTGGGCATTGGGCTGCCGCCTCTACGGAGTCTCGACGCTGGCGGCCATGGCGGCCTCGCTGCTGGCGGACCATCCGGACGCCGAGCTGGCGGTGCCCGTGCTCGACGCGCGCCGGGGCGAGGTCTTCGCGGCGGCGTACCGGCGCGGCGAGGTCTGGCGGTCGGCCCTGGCGGCGCCGGCGGCGGCGCCACCGGACCACTGGTGGGCCCGTCTGGCGGACGTCAGCGGGGACCGTGAGGCGCCGGTGTACGGCGGCGAGGGGACGGGCCTGCTGCTGGGGCAGGGCCAGACGCTGCGGCCCGAGCTGAAGGAACTGGGCGCGCCCCGCCGCCGCGCCTGGACCGCGGCGCACCCGGCCACGGCGCGCGACCTGGCCCTGGCCGTGGCGCGCGGCGAGGTGGAGCCGGTCGACCCGTTCTCCCTGGTGCCGGCCTACCTGCGGGCCTCGGACGCGGAGTTGAACCGCAACCTCGACTGCACGCCGCGGATCCCTGACGCCGAGCCCGGCGACTTCCGCACGCGGCGCGACCCGGCATGAGCGGCGAGCCCGGTCACCTGCGCGTCCGTCCCGGCGGCCCGCTCGATCTGGCCTCCGTCGTCGCCATCGAGAACCTGTGCTTCGGCGACCCGTGGTCGCCCGCGGCGCTGCTCGGCGAGCTGATCGCCGACCGGCTGCGGCTGCCGCTGGTGGCCGAGCGCGACGGCGAGGTGGTGGGCTTCCTGATGGCCTGGCGGGTGGCCGACCAGCTTCACGTGCTGAACCTCGCCGCCGATCCCCGCCGCAGGCGGCTGGGCGTCGGCACGGCGCTGCTGCGGGATGCGGCGCGGCGGGGGCTGGCCGAGGGTCTGGTCGAGGCCACGCTGGAGGTCCGCCGCGGCAACGCGGCCGCGCGCGCCTTCTACCGGCGCCACGGCTTCCGCGAAAGCGGCGTCCGCGCAGGGTATTACGCGGACAACGGCGAGGACGCGATCATCCTCGACTGCGACCTGGCCGACCTGGCCGAGTCGTAGGCGGCCGGGCGGGACCCGGCCCGGGCCGAATCGGGGGTTGTCCGCCCCCCCGCCGGGGCGCTACCTTGTTCTGAATGCATCCGGACGCGCGCCCGCTGCTCGGCGCGCGCCGCCACCGGTCCGCGGGGCCGTCAGGGGGAGGCGATCGTGTCCTGGTTGAACGAGGCGGCCAAGGGCATCAAGGTCCTCAGCACGCAGAAGAAGGACATCCCCGACAACCTGTGGCGCAAGTGCCCGCAGTGCTCGGAGATCCTTTACCACCGCGAGCTGGACCGGAACCTGTGGGTGTGCGGCGCCTGCGGTCATCACCTGCCCTTCACCACGGAGCAGTACCTGGAACTGCTCTTCGACGAGGGCACCTGGGCCGAGACGCACCGCGGCATCACCAGCAAGGACGCGCTGGACTTCCGCGACGCCAAGCGCTACCGCGACCGCATCCGCGCCACGCGGCTGAAGACGGGCAAGGAGGACGCCGTCATCACCGGCCGCGGCGAGATCGGCCGCATCCCCGTTTCCGCCTCGATCATGGACTTCTCGTTCATGGGCGGCAGCATGGGCTCGGTGGTGGGCGAGAAGATCGCCCGCGCGCTGCTCGACTCGCTGCGCTTCCGCGAGGCGGCGATCATCCTCAGCCAGAGCGGCGGGGCCCGCATGCAGGAATCGCTGCTGTCGCTGATGCAGATGGCCAAGACGAGCGCCGTGCTCGCCCGCCTGCGCAAGGAAGGCATCCCGTTCATCTCGATCCTGACCAACCCCACCACCGGGGGCGTCACGGCCAGCTACGCGACGCTCGGCGACCTGAACATCGCCGAGCCCGGCGCCCTGATCGGCTTTGCCGGCCCGCGCGTGATCAAGCAGACGATCGGCGGCGACCTGCCGCCGGGCTTCCAGTCCTCCGAATTCCTGCTCGAACACGGGATGGTGGACATCATCTGCGAGCGGAAGAACCTCAAGTCCACGCTCGAGGCGACCCTGCAGTGGTTCACCGACGGGCGCGACGTCTCGGTGCCGCGGCCGCCGCGGGGGTAGGCCCGCGATGACCCTCGAGCGCGTGCCTGGGCCCGCGGGCGGGACCTTCCCGGGCGAACCCGCCATCGCCCCCGACCTGCCGCCGCCGTTCCAGCCGCCGGACGAGGCCACGCGCTGGCTCTTCGCGCTCAACCGCTTCGGGATCCGGCCCGGCCTCGAGCGCATCGGCGGGATGCTGGCGGACCTCGGCAATCCCGAGCGCGACCTGCGCACCCTGGTGGTGGCCGGCACCAACGGCAAGGGCTCCACGACGAGGACCCTGGCCCACCTCCTGCAGGCGGCCGGCCACCGCGTGGCGACCTACACCAGCCCGCACCTGCTCCACGTGTACGAGCGGATCCTGATCGACGACCGGCCGTTGCCCGCGGCCGCGTTCGCCGACTACGTCGGCACCATGAAGCCGCTGGCCGAACGCCATGCCGCCAGCTGGTTCGAGGTGCTCACGGCGATCGCGGTGCTGGTCGCGCGCGACGCGCAGGTCGACTTCCTCTGCTGCGAGGCCGGCCTCGGCGGCCGGCTCGACGCGAGCAACGCGCTGCCGGCCCGCGCGACGCTGCTGACGTCGGTGGGGCTCGACCACCAGGCCATCCTGGGCCCGACGCGCGAGGCGATCGCCGCCGAGAAGCTCGGCCTGCTCAAGCGCGACGTGCCCCTGTTCTGCGCCGTCGACGGCGAGCTGCGCCCGCAGGTCTTCGCGGCCGCGGTGACCGCCGGCAGTCCCTGCCACTTCCTCGACGAGCTGGCGCGCTGGGACGATGAAGGCCCGGGACGCTGGCGCCTGTCGCTGCGCGACCGGGTCTTCGCGGGCCTGCCCGACCCGGGCGCCCCGGTCCTGCGGCGCAACGTGGCCCTGGCCCTGCTGGCGCTGGCGCGGCTGGAGGGGCGCGCCGGCGAGCGGCTGCTGCCGGAAGACCCGGCGGCCGCCCTCGGGGACCTTTTCCTGCCGGGGCGGTTCCAGCTCGTGCTGCGCGAGCCGGACTGGATCTTCGACACCGCGCACAACCCGCAGGCCCTGGCCGAGGCGCTGGAGACGTTCGCGGCCCGGCCTTGCGCGGGCCGCCGCCTGGCGCTGTTCGGGGCGATGCACGACAAGGAACTGCCGGCGTCCGTCGGCGACGGACTGCGGAACTTCGGCGTCGTCGGCGCGCCGGTCTCGCTGCCGCGATCGCGCAACCCGGAGGAGCTGGCGGCTCTCTTCGGCTCGTGGGGCCTGGACCCCTCGCGCGGCGCCCTGCCGGGTGCGGGGGAGCATGTCGTGACGGCGGACCTGCCGACGGCGCTGCGCCTGCTGGCGGGGCAGCTGGGGCCGCAGGACGCGTTGCTCGCCACGGGCAGCTGCTTCCTCGTGGCCGAGGCGCTGCATCACCTGGGCTTCGCGGACCTGGCGGACACGCGCCGGCCGCGGCCGGCGGCGGCGACGCTGGCCACGCTGCGAAAGGGGACAACGTGAGCCGGGACCTCTATCTGGGCGTCGATGCCGGCGGCACCGCGATCAAGTACGAGGTCGCCGGACCGGACGGCGTGCCCGGCGGCGGGGGCGAAGTCGCCACCGATCCCCGCGACGCAGCCGCCACGCTGCGCGCGCTGGCGGGCGACGCCGCCCGCCTGCTGGGCGGCCCCGGACTGCCGCGGCTGGCCGGGGCCGGGCTGGCCTGCGCCGGCATCGTCAACCCGGTGACCGGCCGGCTGGGCCGCTCGCCGAACCTGCCCGGCTGGGAGAACCGCGATCTGGGCGCGGCGATGCGCGGCGCCTTCGGCGACGTGCCCATCGCCGTGGCCAACGACGTCAACGGGGCCCTCTACGGGGAATTCCGCCACGGCGCCGGGCGCGGCCACCGCGACGTGGTGATGATCGCGCTCGGCACCGGCGTGGGCGGCGCCGTCATCGTCGACGGCAAGCTGCTGGTCGGACGGCACAGCGGCGCGGGCGAGATCGGGCACATGGTCCTGGACGACGACGGCCCGCCCTGCACCTGCGGCAGCCGAGGGTGCCTCGAGGCCTGGGCCGGCAGCACGGGCCTGTTGCGCGCGGCGCGCGAAGCGGTCCGCGGCGGAACGGCCACGCCGGCGCTGGCGCAGCTGGCCGCCGCTCGCGGCGCCGCGCTGGAGACGCGCGACCTGGCCGCGCTGGCCGCCGCCGGAGACGGCGCGGCCGTGGCGCTGTTCGCGGCGGCCGGGCGGCGGCTGGGGCAGGCCGTCGCCAACCTGGTCAACGTCCTGGACCCCGACTGCGTGATCATCGGCGGCGGCGTGGCCCGCGCCGGCGAACTGATCCTGGGCCCCTGCCGCGAGCGGGCCGTGCCGCTGGTGCTCGCGACCGAAGCCCGCGCCGTGCCCATCGTCCCGGCCGAACTGGGGCCGCGCGCGGCGGCCGTCGGCGCCGCCAGCCTGGCGCGCGAGAAGGCCCGGGAAGCGCGCTGATGGCGTCACGCGGCCGGATCATCGCCGTCCTGGGCCTGGCCGCGGCGCTGGGCGCGCTGGTCGCCGCCGCGCCCGCTGCCGCGCAGCGGGCCGAATCGCGCGTCCGCGCCGACCGCGTCGTCGACCAGGTGCTCGACGGCCGGCCCGTCACCGGCCTCTTCGGCAACGCGTTCATCGACCGCGACAGCGTCACCGCCGCCGCCGACACCGCCTACGTGCTGCGCGACCGCGAGGAATACGAGCTGCACGGCAACGTCCGCCTGACGAGCGGCCCCACGGTGCTCACCGCCCGACGGGCGCACTACCGCCGCGGCCTCGGCACCGGCGAGTTCGCGGGCGACGTCCGGGTGGTCGAGGCGGGGGTCACCGCCACCGGCGACGCCGGCGACACGCGGGGAAACGGCCGCTGGCTGACGATCCGGGGCCGCGCGACGCTGGTGACGCCGGACTACACCGTCCGCGCCGACACGATCGCCCAGGACCGCGCGGCCGCGACGGGCGAGGCGTTTGGCAACGTGCGCATCATCGAGCCCGGCGCGGCGAATCTGGTCACCGGCGGGCACGCGGTGTTCGAGCGCGATCCCGACGTGGCGATCGTCGACCGCGGCCCCGAATTCACCAGCCGCGACCGCCGCGGCGGACTGCTGGTGGCGCAGGCCCGCGTCATGCACCTGTACCGGGCGGAGGATCGAGTCGTGATGATCGACTCGGTCCGCATCCGGCAGGCGCTGGGCCACGCTCAGGCCGACACCGCCGTCGCCCACGGCCGCGAGCGTCTGGTTCTCACCGGTTCGCCGCGCGTGGCCCTGAACCGCGGGAGCGTGCTGACCGGACGGCGCATCGAGTTCGAGTATGCCGGCGACCAGCTCCGGCGAGTCGTGCTGACCGGCGAGGCGCGGACCGCCGATGACGCGCCCGATTCCCTGGCGGCGCTGCACCCGGGATTGCCCGCCGAGGACGTGCTCGAGGGCGACGTCATCGTCATCGATTTCGAGGACGAGGAGATCCGGCGCACCGAGGTGGTCGGCTCCGCGCGCAGCGTCTACACGCCGTTGGACGTCGACACCGAACTGGCCACCAACGAGGTGGCCGGCGACACCATCATCGTCCACTTCCGCGACCGTCAGGTGCGCCGGGTCCGCGTGCTCGGGCGCGCGGTCGGCACCTACCGGTTCGCGCCGCTGCCGCCGCCCGGGGCGGCGGCGGACTCGACGGCGATCGCGCCGCCGGACACGCTCGCCGTCGCGGCCGCGGATTCGCTCGCCGCCGCCGCGGACTCGCTCGTCGCAGGCGGCGCGCCGGTCGCGCGCGCGGGGGGCGGGCGGCGCTCGTTCACCGAGGCCGCGCAGGACGTCGACTACGCTGGCGACCGCGTGACCTTCGAGCTGCGCGAGCGGACCATGGAGATCGACGGCGCCGGCAAGCTGGACTACGGCACCACCGACCTGCAGGCGCGGCAGGTGCGGCTGGCGCTGGAGACGCGCGAGCTCTACGCGAGCGGCGAGCCGGTGGCCAAGGACGGCGACACCGTGACGGGACGGCGGATGGGCTACAACTTCCGCCACCGTTCGGCCGTCGTCGACTCGGGCGTCACGGCCTTCGACGACTACTACTACGTGGGTCGCGACATCCGGCGCTTCTCCGACCAGACGATGAAGATCGAGTCCGGTTGCATGACCTCGTGCGACCTCTCCCAGCCGCACTACCACTTCTGGTCGCAGCGCATGAAGATGAGGCCGGGGGACAAGGTCGTGGCCGCGCCCATCGTGCTGCGCATCGGCAACGTGCCGGTGTTCGCGCTGCCGTTCTACTTCAAGAACCTCAAGGAGGGCCGGCGTTCGGGCATCCTGTTCCCGTCGTTCGATTTCGGCTGGTCCAGCCGCGAGGGGCGCTACATCCGCGATCTGGGCTACTACTGGGCGATCAGCGACTACCTGGACTTCCTCGTGCAGGGCGACTACAACGAGTCGCGCGACTTCGCCCTGCGGTCCGCCACGCGCTACGTCAAGCGCTACGGATTCACCGGCGCCTTCGACTGGTCGCGGCGCGACGGCCTCGGCGACGACGACTCGCGCGAGTGGCAGGTGCACTGGACGCACAACCAGCCGGCGCTCCTGGACGACTACCAGGTCCGGGCCGACGTGCGCCTGGCCTCGAACACGCTGAGCCGGAACGACCTCACGGGCTCCGATTCGCGCGACATCGTCAGCGGCCAGTTCAAGTCCAGCGCCTACGTCAGCCGCAACTGGTCGGGCCTGAGCGCCAGCCTGAACGCCAGCCGCGACGGGCGCGTCAACGCCGAGGACGACCTGCCGACGACCGACAACCTGCTGTACAACATGACCCTGCCCTCGCTCGGGCTCAACTTCCGCCAGGTGGCGCTCAAACCGGCGCTGGCGGCCGGCCGCCGCGGCAGCCTCTGGGGCGACCTGCTGCGCGCGACGTACTTCCAGCAGGGTTATTCGCTGAAACAGGACCGGCGGGGCTTCGAGGAGCGCGACGAGCGCACGGAGAGCGCGTCCGGCAACTGGTCCCTGCGCGTGCAGCCGCCGCGGCTGGGGATCTTCAACTTCTCGTTCAACGCCAACGCCAGCCAGGCCTGGCGGCGCGAGACCACGAGCGGCCGCCGCTGGGTGGCCGCCGGCGAAGGCGGCGACTGGCAGCCGCTGGCCGGGACGACGGAGTCCACCAGCCCGTCGGTTTCCTTCGGCGCCTCGCTGGGCACGACTCTCTACGGCGTCTTCCCCGTGCGTGCGGGCGCCCTGCGGGCGATCCGGCACACCGTGCGGATGAGTTCCGGCTGGAGCGTGTCGCCGGCGCTCGGCGACAAGCAGCCCTTCAATACCTCGTTGAGCCTGTCGCTGGACCAGCGCTTCGACGTCAAGTACCGCCCCGCCGGGGTCGATTCCGCGGCCGCCGACCGCAAGCTGGACGGCGTCCTGGACTGGAGCCTCTCGACCAGCTACAGCCCGCGGCGGTCGTCCGGCCAGCGCTGGGGTGACATCGCCAGCGGCCTGACCATCAAGCCCGGGCAGAGCCGCTACCTGCAGCTGAAGGTGAGCAACACGATCGACCCGCGTACGCTGGCGCTCAAGGACACGCGCTTCAGCTACGGCGTCAACTTCGGGGGCCGGGTCGACCTGGGCGGCATCCAGGAAGCGCCGGCGGCGGCGCGCAATCCCGCGATCGAGCGCCTGGGCCTGGCGCCCACGGCCGCGGATTCGGCGCGCGCGGCCGCCGTGGCCGACTCCCTGGCCGCGCTCGCGGCCGAGCAGCCGGCCGGCGCCGGGATGTTCGACGGCTCGGACGCGGACTTCGCCGCCTCCGCGCGGCCCGGGCAGTCCTCCGGCTACGGCTCCGGCCGCGACGAGACCGAGGGCGGCCGCTACCTGCCGTTCACCACGTCCGGCTCGCTGTCCTACGCCTACACGAACGCCACGGCGGACCGCCGCGCCAGCGCGAACCTCTCGGTGCGGGCCAACCTCAGCCGCTACTGGGAATTCAGCTACCAGACGTCCTTCGACCTGGTGACGGGGGCCGCGCTGCGGCAGCAGTACACGCTGGGTCGGGACCTGCACTGCTGGCGGCTGGAGTTCAACCGCACCGTCAGCGCCCTGGACAGCCAGTTCGGGTTCCGCCTGTACCTGAAGTCGATCCCCAGCCTCAAGTTCACGCGCGGACGCGAGGATTACATGGGGGCGCTCGGCGACGGGCTCGGGGGGCTCTATTAGGCCCGGGCGGCGGCGCCCGCCCGGCGGATCCGGCGCGGCGCGGCGCGGGCTTGCCGCGCCCGGCCGCTTCGCCTAGAATGGGAACTTACCGTCATCCAGCAGGTTGCACGCCTTCCCGGGCGCTCCCGAGGACGCGCACAACCCCGTGAAAGGTCGATGATGCTCCCGAAGATCCGCCTGCGCACGTTGCTGTGGGCCTGCCTGCTGCCGGTGATCGCCGGCGGACTGGCCGGCGCCACGCGTCCCGCCCCGCAGGGGCCTCAGCCGAAGAACGCGTGGAAGGAGGTCACCCTCGTCTACCTCAGCGACGTGAAGGGGAAGATCGAGCCCTGTGGGTGAAAGACCCACCAGCGGGGTGGGCTGGCCCGGCGGGCTGCCTTCATGGACAAGTTGTGGCAGGAGAACAAGCCGCTGCTGAACCTGGACGCGGGCGACGTCTTCGGACCGCGGACCCAGAACGAGCGCGAACAGACGCGGTTCCTGTGCGAGGTGCTGGGTTCCTTCGGCCTGGACGCCATCGGCCTCGGTGAGCAGGACCTCAACTACGGCCTGGATTTCCTGCGCGAGATGATGACGCAGCACGGGCTGCCGTTCATCAGCGCCAACGTGCGCGAAACGAAGACCGGGCAGCTGATCCTGCCCCCGTACAAGGTCGTCGAGCGGAACGGCGTCAAATACGGCATCACGAGCGTCCTGGATCCCCAACAGCAGATCCTCACGCTCACCGGCGGCGAAGGCCAGTTCACGGTGGACGATCCCGTGGCCACCCTGCGCGAGCTGCTGCCGCGTCTGCGCAAGGAGGCCGAGTGCGTCGTGCTGCTCTCGCACATGGGCGAGACGGGCACCGAGAAGCTGCTGAACGAGATGCAGGGGATCGACATCGCCGTGATCGGCCATTCGTTCCGCAACCTCGAGACCGAGCGCGTGATCAACGACGTCGCGGTGTTCGGCTCCGCCTACGAGGGCCGGTTCATCGGGAAGGCCAACCTCTTCGTCGAGGAGAAGACCGGGCGGGTGATGGCCATCGACGTCGGCATCACCGATTTCGACGACAAGGCGCCCGAGGATCCCGAGGTGCTGGCGCGGGTCGAGAAGTTCAAGCAGGACCTGGTGACGTTCAAGGAGGCGCGCCGCGCCGCCTATCCGCGGATCCACGGCTCGGAGAAGGAGCAGTTCCTGGGCGACCGCACCTGCTTCGACTGCCACGAGGCGGCCTGGCAGGCGTACGCCGAGTCGGGCCACCGCCGCGCCTTCACGAGCCTGCGAAAGGACGGACAGTCGGGCGAGCCGGACTGCCTGGTCTGCCACACCACGGGCTACCAGTACAAGAACGGCTACGCGGAGGAGCCCCCGTTCAACAAGCTGGTCAACGTGCAGTGCGAGGCCTGCCACGGCTACGGCACCACGCACGCGCGCGACGGCAAGTGGCGGCTGCAGGCCCGCAATTCCTGCGTGGCCTGCCATGACCAGGCGAACAGCCCGAACTTCGACTATGCGACGTACTGGGAGAAGATCAAGCACTAGGGGCGCCGTCTGCGTGGCGGCGCTCGCGCTCGTCCTGTCGGGGGTGCGGCCGGCCCGCGCCCTCGACGTCTTCACGCTGTGGAAGCAGCCTGAGGTGCCGCTGCGGCTGACCGAGGGCGCCTGGGCCGACTATCGGTTCCAGGTGATGGCCTCCGGCCGGCAGGAGGAGAGCCTGACGCGCGTCGCCTGCCTGGGCCGGGAGGCCGGCACGGACGCCCAGGCCTGGGTGATCGAGCTGCTGCCGCTGCGCGAGGAGGAGCCGGGGCGCCTCGTGCCCGTGCCGGGCGAGGGCCTGCGCCTGCGCCTGTCGCGCCGCGTGGCCGAGCGGACGGGCAGCCTGCTGGACCACGTCCTGGAGGCGCGCCAGTGGGCCGGCGGCCGCGCGACGAAGGTGACGCCCGACGAACTGCGCCGCGACCCGTTGCTGGCCGACTCGTTCAACGAGGAATTCACCGCGGCCACCGTCCGGCGGGGCACGGCGACCACGCGGGTCGTGGGCGGGGCGCAGTACTTCTGCGAGCAGACGGTCATGGCGGCCGCCGACACCCAGGTCGCCGACCTGCCCGGCGGGCGGGTCAGGCAGGTGACCACGCGGGAGCTCACCGCGGCCACGAACGCGGACCTGCCCTTCCTGGGCCTGGCCTACGCTTCCGAGCGCGTCCGCAGCGAATCCAGCGTCGAGCCGGCCGGCGGCCGCCTGCGCCCGCCTCCGGGCCGCATCCGCGTGGAAATCATGGAACTGGTCGCCCACGGGGAGGGCGCCCGGCCCTCGCTCGGCCGCGGCGATTGACCCGGACTTCCCGGGTATGGTATGATGATTCCATGCACACCAACGACCTGAACGCCTACCGGGCGGAGGCGCACGATTTCCTGCTCGGTCAGCCGAGACCTTTGCCCACGCCGGCGATCGCCCGGCGCCTGTTCGGGGCTCGCCGGCACGAGATGCCCGAGACCCAGGTCGTGGTGCGCGCGCTGCTGGCCAGCGATCCCCGCTTCGTCGAGACGCACGACCACTGCTGGACGGTGTTCGCCTCGCCGCTGATGACGCTGCCCCTCGAGACGGCGGAGTTCGCGGTCGTCGACCTCGAGACGACCGGGAGCGTGATCGGGATCGACGAGATCATCGAGATCGGCCTGTGCATCATGCGCGGCGGCCGGGCGGTCGAGACCTTTTCGACGCTGGTGTGGAGCGACCGGCCGATCCCGCCCTGGGTCGCGCGCCTGACGGGCATCCGCAACGACGACCTCGAGGGCGCGCCGACCTTCTCGGACATCGCCGAGCGCCTGGCCGGCCTGCTCGACGGCCGCGTGTTCGTGGCGCACGACATCCGCTTCGACCTGCCGTTCCTGCGCTGGGAGTTCGCGCGCCGCGGCATCGCCCATCCGGCCGTGACCGGGCTCTGCACGCTCCAGCTGTCGCGTCAACTGTGGCCGGATCTGGCCAGCCGCAGCCTGCCGGACCTGGCGCGGCGCTTCAACATCGCCCACGACAACCCGCACCGCGCCGCGGCGGATGCGACCGCGACGGCGGGCGTCCTGCGCGAGGCGCTCCTGCGCGCGGAGGAGCTGGGCCTGGTCGACCTCGGCGATCTGTACAACCTCGACCATCTGATGGCGGCGCGCGACGACGCCGGCCCGGCTCGGCTGGCTTCACGCGCCGCCGAGTCCTGAGCGGCCGAGCCCGCCCTTCCGTCGCGCCGCCGCGATCCTGCCGCCGCCCGGCCCGGTCCGCACCGCGTCGTGTCGCGCCGCCAGCAGCCGGTTGACCGCGACGCCTGCTTGGCTTAGTATCCGCTGCGTCATGTCGCCGCCGCGCCGCCCGCCCGGGCGCGCGGCGGAACCAGGGAAGGACCGGAAGCCAGGGAGGCGCTGCATGACCGGCATCAAGGAAGATGACGTGCTTGTCCGCGACGAGAGCTTCGTGAAGTACGAGCGGTTGCTGTCCAAGGCCGAGAGTGAAGGCCGCATCGATGGGCCCAACAAGTGCCTGGTCTGCGGCATGCGGTACCTGAGCAAGGACGAGGCCGACAACTGCTGCCGGATCTCCTCGTAGGCCGCCTGCCCATGGACTCCCGGCAGTTCTGTTCCGTCTGCAAGCAGTGGCTGGACATGGAGGTCGTGCCGACCGCCGACGGCGACGACGACGGCGTCGTCTGGTTCCGCTGCCCGCAGTGCCAGGGGTTCCTGCCCAAGCTCGGCTCCATGCTGGCGGCCGCCGCGGCTGCCCCGGCGGCGGGCGAGGGCCGAGGGCAGGGCTCCGACCGGGACCATCACGAACTGCCGGACGACGAATCGGTGGAGGCCGCGCTGGAGGACGGCGATCTGCTGGACGACGAACCGCAGGACGACGAATCACAGGACGACGAATCGCAGGACGACGAACCGCAGGACGACGAACCGCGGGACGACGAGCCGCAGGACGACGAGCCGCGGAACGCCGACCCCGCCGCCGGCCGCTCCCGCTCCGAGGCGCCCGCCGAGCCCGTCCTGGAATACGCGGCGCGCCTGGCGGCCGTGGATCCGGCCACGGCGGTGCCCTACCGCCCCTGGGAGACGTACGAGGTCGGGCAATGCGTGCTGCACCTGGCCTGGAACGACTGCGGCATCGTCGTCGCCAAGGAGGCGCTGCCGGGCGGCCGTCGGGTGATCAAGTGCTGGTTCCAGGACGCCGGGGTCGTGCGGCTGATCGAGAACGCGCCGCGATGAACGCGCCCCGCGCCCGCCGGTTCGCCGCGCGGCCGCGCCGCGCGCTGGCCGTCGGCGTGGCCGGCGCGCTGGCCCTGTTCGCCGCCGCGCCCGCCTGGTGCCGCTTGCCGTGGTTCGACCCGCTGCCCGCGTGGGCGCCCGCCGACACCCTCGCCAATCGCGCCTTCGCGCTGGATGCGATCCACCTGGCCGACGGCCGGACGGGCTGGAGCGCGGATCGGCTCGTGGCCGAGATCCGCGTGCCGTCCGGCCGGCGCGGCTTCTTCTACGCGCGGCTGCCGTGGCTCCGGTTCGACACCGGCGATCTGCCCGTGCTCGAGCGTTGGCCGGACCTGCGCGGCGTCGGCGCCGACGCCGACTGGCCGGGCGAGGCCGTGCTCACGGGTTTCGGACAACTCGAACTCGGCGCCGCCGGCCCGCTGCGGCTGCCCTTCGTGGGTCCCGTGACCGGCGCCCTGGGCGTGGGCGTGCCGCTGGGCCACAGCCGCTTCTACCCGCTGTCGAGCAGCGGACTGCCGGTGCGGGTGGAGGTCGCGCGTCGCCTCACGGTGGCCGGCCCCCTGGTCCTGCTGGGCGCCGTTGGGCTGGTTCGCCACGGCGGCCCCGGGGACGACGTGCTGGACGAGACCGCCTTTCCCGACGGCAACCTGGTGCGCCTGGGCCTGGAGCGCGCGCGGGGCGAGCGCGCCGCGCGCCTGGTCTGGAGCTCGCAGGCACGGAGCGGGCGCCGCGAGCAGTGGCTGACCGCCGAGCTGTCCCTCCCGTGGACCGCGGGGGCCCGGGTGGGCCTGCGCCTGGCGCGCGAGATCGCCGGCGGCGAGGACCGCGCTGCCGCCTGGCTCACCGGGCTGACGTGGCGGCTGCTGCCGCGACCGGCGGCGCCGGCGCGACCCGCCGCGGCGGCGCGCGTTCCGTAGCCCTGCGCAGGGCCGGGCCGGCCCATGCAATCTGCCTCGATGCGCGCGCGCGGCGATGCGATGGGCGCGGCTTCCCCGTGACGTAGCGGACTTCCCGGCGCCGTGGCCCGGCTTCCCCGCTGTTCCTCGTCGTGCCCGTGCGCGCCCGTCCGCGCCACGGTCGCCCGCGTACTGCCCCGCCGTCCGTGGCCCGCCGGGCGCAGCCGGGGCCGGGCACGCCGATTGCCCCTGACCGGACAAGTGGCCGGACCCGACAACAGCGGAGCGCAACCATGGCCCACATCATCCTCGACGGCGACGACGGTCTCTGCGCATTCCTGCGCGAGGAGTTCGTCCGGTGCGGCCACACAGTGGCCGTGGCGGCGCCGGGCGATACGGCGGTGACCGCCGGCGTCGATGCGTGCGATGTCGTGGTCGTGGTCGGCGCTGCCGGCTCGACGCAGGGTCCGGACACCGCGTCCGATGGTGGGCGGGGGGCGGCCCCGGCCGCTCCCCGCGTCTTCCTGTCGGACGCTGCGGCGGTGGCCGGGCTGACGCCGGCCCTGGACGCGCGGCTCGAGGCCGCCTGCAGCCAGGCCCTCGAGAAGCGCCTCGGCGCCGCACCGGCGGCGGCCGGGCCGAACGCCCGCCGTGACGTGCAGCAGGTCGGCCACGAACTGCGTTCGCCGCTGACGGCGATCAAGATCGCCCTCGAGGTCATGGAGGGGGATCTGCGGACCTGGCACGCGGAACCCGCCGACCTGGACGCGCAATTGCGCATGCTCGAGATCGCGCTGCGCAACGTCAGGCGCCTGCACCGCGCGGTCGAATGGAGCCAGATGCTGCTGTCGGCGGCGCCGGAGTGCATCCCGCCGCTGACCGCGGGGGGCTCGCTCGAGGCGCCGTCCACGCCGGCGGCCGGGGCGGCGCTGCACGCGGGAGGTCGCGCTGCCTGACGTCCGAGGTACGCGTTGCGCCGGTGCGGCGGGCGTGTATCATGCGCGCAGGCCCCGCCCGAAAGGACCCGCGTGCCATCCCGCGCCGACGAGCCTCGCCTGCCGCCCGCCGCTCCCCGCGAACGCGACCTCGCGTCGGCCGGTGTCATCCACGACGTCAACCAGATGCTGGCGGTGATCACCGGGCGCGCGGAACTGCTGTTGCGCCGCGAAGCCGCTGACCGGGCGCACCTCGAGGCGATCGTGCTGGCGGCGGCGGACGCCGCGGCGATGCTGCGGCGGCTGGCCCCAGGCGGAGCGGCGCCGCCGGACGCCGGCGACGCCGCCGACGCCGTGGCGGCGGTGGAGGCGGCCGCGTTGCTGGTCCTGCCGCCGGGCGGCGCCTGGGCGGCCGCGCCGGCCGCGCCGGCCGCCGGCGGAGCCTCCTGGTCGCTCGAGCGCCGGCTCGAGCCGGCGACGGCTGCCGTGCCGGCTGCCGTGCTGCGGGAGGTCCTGGTCAACCTGCTGCTCAACGCGCTCGCCGCCCTGCCGCAAGGCGGCCGGATCTCGGTCGAGGTCCTGCGCCGTGGCGATCGTTGCCTGGTGACGGTTGCCGACAGCGGGCCGGGCCTGCCGACCGCCGACCCCGAGACCGTCTTCACGGCGGGTTTCACCACCAGCGCTGCCGCCGGCCGCGGCATCGGCCTGGCGGCCTGCCGACAGTTGCTGGCCTCGCATGGAGCGCGGCTCACCGCCGCGCCCGCCGGCGGGCCCGGCGCGGTGTTCACGGTTGACGCGCCGGCGGCCGCGGTGCCCGCGCCGGCGCCCGCCTCCCCGCCGGCGATCTTGCCGGCACCCATGGAGATCGTCGTCATCGACGAC
>CAYNPY010000037.1:0-8225 GCA_964399195.1 uncultured Fibrobacteraceae bacterium | reverse complement strand
CGCCTCCCCGCCGGCGATCTTGCCGGCACCCATGGAGATCGTCGTCATCGACGACGAGGCGGCCGTCCGCGAGATGCTGGCGGACGTGCTGGCCGAGTTCGGCTGCGCCGTCACCTGCCACCGGGACGGGCCGTCGGCGCTGGCGGCGGGCGCGCCGGGGACCGCGGCGCTGGCGCTGGTGGACCGGCGCCTGCCGGGGCAGGACGGACGGGACGTCGCCGCCCGCCTGCGCGAGCGGGCCGGCGGCCTGGTCGTGGCGCTGATGACGGGCTGGGACCGGCCCGAGGACGCCGTGGGCGCCGGCGACGCCGATTTCGTGCTCCGCAAGCCGATCGCGCTGGCAACGCTTCAGGACCTGCTGATCCGGGCCGATGCCCTCCGGAGGGAGCGTCGAGGCGGGGACGTCGGCTGAGCGGAGGGTGCGCGATGCGCTGGTGGCTGCTTCTGCTGGGGCTCGTGGTCGGCTGCGGGCCGGTCCGGGCTGCGGAGGACGAGGGGCCGCAGACCGTGCTGGCGCTGGCGCGGCTCGACTCGGTCGCCATCGCGGCGCCGGGCCGGGTGGCGGGGGTCGCCTGGCTGGGATCCGACACGCTGGCCGTGCTGGTGGTCGCCCCCGAGGGCGAAGGCGCGCCGCCGCCGACCCGCCTGGTCCTGCAGGACCGCCGTGGCCGCGTGCTGCGCAGCGAGGACGTCACCGGCGTCCTGGACCGCGGGCTGGCCTGGGACGGCGCCTCGCTGTGGGGCGCCGGCGACGCGGGCGGCGGCGCTTCGCGGCTGCTGCGCCTGGAACCGGCGCGGCTGACGGTGGCGGCGTCGTACCCCACCCCTGGCCATCGCCCCGCCGGCATCTGCCACGACGGGCGGTTCGTCTGGCTGGTCGACCGCGATTCGGGCCGGCTCGAGCGCTTCGATCCCTCGTTGCTGGAGGTGACCCGCTCGACACCGGCGCCGGCGTTCTCGCCGACGGGCCTCGCCTGGGACGGCCGCCACCTGTGGCTGGCGGACGCGGGCACCGGCCGCCTGTACCGCCTGTCCGGCTCGCGCCGCGCCTGGAGCGGGACCGTGGCGGCGGCCCAGTTCGCGTACCGGGGCCGCGCCGTGCACCTGACGCACGACGGACGGGACCTGTGGTTCGTGCCGGAGGACAGCCGCTGGCTCGTGCGCGCGCGGATTTCCTGACCGGCAGACTTGACACCGCGCGGGGCTCGTCTTAGTCTGGAATACGAAAACTGTTTTCAATATCGGCAGTTCTTCGTCCAGACTCGGAGAGGTCCGGCATGGCTGTAAAGAAGTTCCGCGAACCCGACGAGGCGCTGGTCCGCCAGAAGGAAGCGGCGTTCGCCGAGTTCATCCAGAAGAAGGGCCTGAAGACGACCCGGCAGCGCAACACGATCATCTCGACGTTCTTCCGGATGCGCGGCCACGTCTCGGTCGAGGAACTGCTCAACCAGGTGAAGGCCGTGAACCCGCGCATCGGCTACGCCACCGTGTACCGCACGCTGCACCTGCTGGTCGACAGCGGGCTGGTCGAGGAACGGCGCTTCGGCGACGGCCTGGCCCGTTACGAGGGGCACTCGGACGTCGAGCACCACGACCACATGATCTGCCTCGAATGCGGCGAGATCTTCGAGTTCTTCAACCCGCGCCTGGAGGCCCTGCAGGAGAGCCTGGCCGAGGAGAACGATTTCCAGATCTTCCGCCACCGCCTCGAGCTCTACGGCGCCTGCAAGGACAAGGAAGCCTGCCAGCGCCGCAAGGCCCGCGTGAACGCCGCAGCCGGGGAAGAGTGACGCCGTGAGCGACCCGGTCGGCCCTTGGCTGACCATCGAGACCGATCGCCGCGCGCTGGCGGACAACCTGCGCGCCTTCCGTCGCCATACCGCCGCCGCGGCCGAGATCCTCGCCGTCGTCAAGGCCGATGCCTACGGCCACGGCCTGGTGCCGGCGGCGACCGCGTTCCTGGAGGGCGGGGCCGGGCTGCTCGGCGTGCACGCCCTGCCCGAGGCGCGCGCGCTGCGGGCGGCCGGCCTCACGGCTCCGATCATCGTGCTGGGGCCGGCCACCGCCGCCGAGTGCGCCGAGGCCGCCGGCCTGGACGTCCAGGTGACGGTCGGCTCGCTCGCCGGGGCCCGCGCCGCCGCGGCGGTCCCGGCCGGCGCGGGGGCGCTGCGCGTGCACCTCAAGGTGGAGACCGGAGTCAACCGCCAGGGCCTGGTCGAGGCGGAGATCGAACCCGCGCTGGCCGCGCTCCGCTCCGGTCCCGCCGTGCGCCTCGAGGGCCTCTCGAGCCACTACGCCGACATCGAAGACACCACCGACCACGCCTTCGCCGAGGCGCAGACGCGGCGCTTCGAGGCGTACCGCGAGCGCTTGGCCGCCCTCGGCGTCGCGGGCCTGCGCGAGCACATGAGCTGCAGCGCCTCGGCGCTGCTGTGGGAGCGCAGCCACCGCTCGATCGTGCGCGTGGGCATCGGCGCCTACGGCATCTGGCCCTCGAAGGAGACCCGCGTCTCGGTGCGCCAGCAGGGCCGTCCCGAGCTCGAGCTGCGTCCGGCCCTGACCTGGAAGGTGATGATCGCGCAGGTGCGCGACGTGCCCCGGGGGGAGACGGTCGGCTACGGCCGCACCTGGAAGGCGATGACCGACAGCCGCATCGCCGTCCTGCCGGTCGGCTACGCCGACGGCTGGCCGCGGGCGCTCTCGGGGCGCGGCCACGTCCTGGTGGGGGGGCGCCGGGCGCCGCTGGTCGGCCGGATCTGCATGAACCTCTGCATGGTCGACGTGACCCAGGTGCCCGAAGCGGCGGCCGGCGACCACGCCGTGCTGCTCGGACGGCAGGGGGATGAAGTCATTACCGCGGGCATGCTGGCCGACCTGCTGGGCACCATCGCCTACGAGGTCGTCACCCTGCCCGGGCGCAGCTGGGAGCGCGTGGTCGTCTGAGGGGCGCCGACGCGACGAAGAGGTGGGATCGACGTGTTCGGAACGTTGCAACGACTGATCCAGGGAACGCTGGCGCCGGGCGCGAACGAAGCGGACGAGGCGTCGCGCCTGCGGCTCGCCACGGCCGTGCTGCTGCTGGAAGCGGCGCGCGCCGACAGCGAGTTCAGCGACGAGGAGCGCGGGGCGGTCTCGCGGATGTTGCGAGCCCGCTTCGCGCTGGACGACGCGGCGGCCGCCGCGCTGCTGGAGGCGGCCGAGCAGGCGCGCTGGGAGAGCGGCGACCTCTACCAGTTCGCCCGGCAGCTCAACGACAGCTTCCCGCTGCCCCGCAAGTTGGCGGTGGCCGAACTGCTGTGGGAAGTCGTCTACAGCGACGGCGTGCTCGAGGCGCACGAGGACGCGCTGATGCACAAGGTCGGCAACCTGCTGGGGATCCGGCACGAGGACCTCATGGCCCTCAAGCGCAAGGTGAGAGGCCGCGCCGCCGACTAGCCGGCGGCCGGCCCGCGCTCACCCGATCTTCAGCTCGATCTCCGCCAGCTTCAGCAGCGGGTAGGCGGCCAGGCGCCGCCGCAGCCCGATCAGAGCGTCGACCGGCCCGGTCAGCGTCCCGCTCGCCTTCGCCTCGAACTCGTGGGCCGGCGAATAGGCCTCGACGCCCTTCGCGGACGGGTCCGTGCGCACCTCGCGCTTGAGGCCGGTCAGCCTCACGCCGGCGGGCAGGTCGCCCAAGGCCGCCATGATCTCGTCCTCGTAGCGCTGCGCGTAGGCGTGGTACTTCAGCGCCAATGAGGCTCCGCGGATCCGGCGGTTGGCGGTGATCACGAGGCCGGTCTCGGTCGCGATCGCCCGCGAAAGGCCCTTGAGCCAGCCCGCCGTCGCCGCGTCGATGATCACGTGGCAGTCCATGCTGCGCACGCCCACCATCTCCGCCAGCTTCTCGCCGCGGCCCTCGTGTTTCACGCCCTCCAGGAAGCTGTAGTAGACCTGCGCCCGGCGGTCGGCGCCCAGCAGCAGACCGCTGAGGAACGCGCGCACGACCTTGGGTTTGCCGCGGAAGACGACCTCGTTGAACGCGCCGCTCGCGTGGTCGGTGGCCATGTTTACCCTCCTACCTGGCGAAGAAGACGAACGTGATGACGACGAAGACCGGCAGCAGCACGGGCATCGACCACTTGAACAGGTAGCCGAAGAAACTGGGCATCGGGATGCCGGCCTCCTCGGCGATCGACTTGACCATGAAGTTCGGCGCGTTGCCGATGTAGGTCATGGCGCCCATGAACACGGCGCCGGCCGAGATGGCCTGGAGGTCGTGGACGAACTCCGGGTTGAGCGTCGCGAGCTGCGACGCGTAGCCGAGCATCCCCGGAATCATCGCCTCGGTGGCGCCCAGGTCGCCGAGCGCGGCGTTGAAGAAGGTCAGGTAGGTCGGCGCGTTGTCGAGGAAGCTGGACAGGGCGCCGGTGGCCCAGAAGAAGCGCACCGGGCCGTGGACGGCGCCGACCAGTCCGGCCAGCGCGCCCTCGCTGCCGGCCTTCAGGATGGCCAGCGCCGGGATGATCGTGATGAAGATGCCGGCGAAAAGGTACGCCACTTCCTGGATCGGCGCCCAGGAGAAGCCGTTCTTCTCGCGCAGGACGCGCGCGGTCGTGCGCAGCGAAAGGACGCCCATGGCGATGATGAGCAGGTCCTTGAGCCAGTTCTGCAGGGGCACGACCACCGGGTGGGCGCCGCCGCGGAAGACCGTCACCTCGGGCAGCTTGAGCGAACCGGACATGACCACCGCGGCCATGACCCCGAGCAGGAACAGCAGGTTGTGCAGGCCCTCGATGTGGACGCCGCCCCCGCTCTGCGCGGCCGGCGGCGTCGCCGTCTCGCGGCGGTAGAGCAGGGTGTCGACGGCCAGGAACACGCCCAGCACCAGCGCGGTCGCGAGCAGCATGTGCGGCAGCAGGCCCTTCGTCACCCAGAAGAACGGGACTCCGTGCAGGAAGCCGAGGAACAGAGGCGGGTCGCCCAGCGGCGTCAGCGAGCCGCCGATGTTGGCGATCAGGAAGATGAAGAAGATGACCACGTGCACCTGCGAGCGCCGCCAGGCGTTGGCGCGCAGGAGCGGCCGGATCATCACCATCGCCGCCCCCGTGGTCCCGATCAGCGAGGCCAGGAAGGTGCCGATCAAGAGCAGCGTGGCGTTGACGACCGGCCTGCCCTGAAGGTTGCCGCCGATGTAGATGCCGCCGGCGATCGTGTACAGGCCCCACAGCAGGATGATGAACGGCACGTAGTCGACCAGCACGATGTGGATGATCGCGCCGGTGGCCGCCGAGGCGTTCCAGATCAGGAACGGGATCGCGAACAGCAGGGCCCAGAACGCGGAGACCTTCGGGAAGTGGTGATGCCAGAAGTGCGGCGCCAGCAGCGGGAACAGCGCGATCGACAGCAGGATGCACACGAAGGGGAGCGCCGACCACAGCGGCAGCAGGCCGACCGGGTCGACGTGGCCGTGTCCGTGGGCGGCCGCGGGGCCGGCGTGCTCGACGGCGCCGTGCTCCGCCGGAGTCCCGCCCGCCTGACCGGTCCCGTCTTCGCCGAGCGCGGACCCGGCCAGGGCGAGGATGAGGAACGCGGCCAGGAGCGCCAGGGCGGGCCGGTGACGGCGCCCGATCGCGGTCGCGCGACCGCGCGGGAGCGGACTGCTGTGCATCGTGAGCCTCCGCGACGTGGGGCGGGTTGGGGGGTTGCCGGCCGCTAACCGTAGGTTATCATCCGCGGGCTGTCAATTTCGCCCCGCGGCGGCGGCGCCGCGTCCGACGGCGCCGCGGACAGGAGACGATTCTTGCGCATCTGCCAGCTCTCGACGCGGCGCGATTTCTACGGGGGCGAGGTGTGCCTGGCCAACCTTGCGCGCGGCCTGCGCGGGCGGGGGCACGCGGTGGCCTGCGTGGTCCGACCCGACTCCCGCCTGGCGACGGAGCTGCCGGCCCGCGGCCTGCCCGTGGTTCCGCTGCCGCTTCGCGACTGGTACGAGCCCGTCACCGTGGCGCGGCTCGCGCACTGGCTGCGCCGCGAACGCATCGACGTGGTCCACGCGCACAATCCCCGCGACTGGTTCATCGCGGTGGCGGCGACGGCCGGCACCCGGGCGGTCTGCGTGGGCTCCCGCCATCTGTTGCGACCGGTGCACCACGCCCCGCTCAAGCGGTCGTTCCTGCAGCGACTCGGCGCGCTGATCGCGGTCAGCGGCGCGGTGCGCCGGTCCGCGACGGGACTGGTGGCGCCGGAGCGCCTGGTCACCGTGCCCAACGGCATCGAGGTGCTGGACCCGGGCCGGGCCGGGCGCGCGCTGCGGAGCGAGCTCGGGCTGGATCCCGGCGCGCCGGTGATCGGCTGCGTGGCGCGGCTGAGTCCGGAGAAGGGTCTGCCCGACCTGCTGCAGGCCGCGGCGCTGCTGCGCGCGCGCTGGCCCCGGCTGGCGGTCCTCCTGGTGGGCGACGCGCCGGCCGGATCACGGCACGCGGCCGAGCTGCGCCGGCGCGCGGCGCGTCTGGGGATTGAACAGAGCGTGCGCTTCTGCGGCTACCGCTCGCGGGCGGACGAGCTCGCCGCGGCGTTCGACGTCCACGTCTGCGCCTCGCTGGCCGAGCCCTGCGGGCTGGCCACGCTGGAGGCCATGGCCAGCGGCCGGCCGGTCGTCGCCACCGCCAGCGGGGGCAGCCCCGAACTGGTCGCCGACGGCGTCGAGGGCTTCCTCGTGCCGCCCGGCGATCCGGTCCGTCTGGCGGCGCGCCTGGACTGCCTGCTGGACTCCCCGGGGCTGCGCCGGGAGATGGGGCGGCGCGGCCGCGCGCGCGTCGAGCGCGACTTCGGGCTGGCCCTGATGGCCGAACGCACGGAATCCGTCTACCGCGACGCGCTGGCGCGTGCCGCCGGCTGAGCGCGCATTTTCTGGCGCCGGGTCGACCTCCGCTATAGATTTGCCCTGAATTCCCGGCGCCGGACCCGCACCTGCCTCCGGCCGGTGTTGGCCCCGCGGCCGGTCGCGCCCGGCCCCGGCCGCCGGGCCCCACCGGACCCGAACGCTCCCGTCCTGCCCGCTGACCGCGCAGGATCCCGGGGCGAGGAGGCGACCCGACCTCATGTCCTTCGACACCAGCGAGATCATCCGCCAGGATGACGTCACCATCCGTTTCGCCGGCGACTCCGGCGACGGCATGCAGCTGACCGGCACGCAGTTCACCGACACGACGGCCAAGGTCGGCAACGACCTGGCGACCTTCCCCGACTTCCCGGCCGAGATCCGCGCTCCGGCCGGGACGCGCGCCGGCGTCTCTGGCTTCCAGATCCACTTCAGCTCCGCCGACATCTACACGCCAGGCGACGCGCCGGACGTGCTGGTGGCGATGAATCCGGCCGCGTTGATCATCAACTACAAGGACATCAAGCCGGGCGGCATCATCCTGGTCAACACGGGTTCCTTCACCGAGAAGGACCTCGAGCGCGCCGACCTCACGAGCAACCCGCTGACCGACGGCACGCTCTCGGGCTTCCGCGTGATCCAGGAGGACATCAACCAGCGCACGATCGAGGCGCTGGAAGGCTCGACGCTGGGCAAGAAGGACGTCCTGCGCTGCAAGAATTTCTACACGCTGGGCATGATGTACTGGCTGTTCAGCCGTCCGCTCGAGCCCACGCTCGAGTGGCTGGACGAGAAGTTCGGCAAGAAGCCTGAACTGCTGGAGGCGAACACGCGGGCGCTCAAGGCCGGTTACAACCACGGCGAGCTGCTGCGGCTGTTCCAGGGCCGCTACGAGGTGCCGAAGGTCGACAACATCGAGCCCGGCACCTACCGCAACATCAATGGCAACCAGGCGATCGCGATCGGCCTGGTGGCGGGCGCCGAGCTGGCGGGACTGAAGGCCTTCCTGGGCTCGTACCCGATCACGCCTGCCACCGACATCCTGCAGTACATGTCGCTGAACAAGAACTACGGCGTGATCACCTGCCAGATGGAGGACGAGATCGCCGGCATCTGCACGGCCATCGGCGCCTCGTTCGCCGGCCATCTCGGCGTCACTACCACGTCGGGTCCGGGCCTGGCCCTCAAGACCGAGGCGATGGGCCTGGCCGTCATCACGGAGCTGCCGCTGGTGATCGTCAACGTGCAGCGCGGCGGCCCCTCGACCGGCCTGCCGACGAAGGTGGAGCAGGCGGACCTGCTGCAGTCCATCTTCGGCCGCAACGGCGAGTGCCCGATCCCCGTGATCGCCGCCAAGACGCCGGCC
>CAYNPY010000036.1:0-33605 GCA_964399195.1 uncultured Fibrobacteraceae bacterium | reverse complement strand
GTCAGTCGTGCCGCCGAGATTGTGTCCGGTCGCGCCGCTGATCGGCGCGGCAGTTTCCCTTTCGCCTATCTGGGCCGCGTGCGTCGCCCGGGGATCTCGCGGCATGATACGTCTGCCTGGTGCACTCGAGATTGGCCGCGGTGATGCGGCTCTCCACGGTCCCGGACACCACCGGATCGCTGTCGACACCGACCATCGGGCGCAGGTCCCCGGGCCGGGCGCGCCGTGGTCAGTGCTCTCCCCACACCTTCTCCCCGGCCTCCACCGCAACGGCCAGCGTGTTGCCCTTGCCCGGCAGCGGGCACGTGGCGTACGGCGTGAACACGCAGGGCGGGTTGTAGGCGCGGTTGAAGTCCAGCTCCACCGTGCCGTCGGCCGCCGGCGCCGGGGCCGACAGGAAGCGCCCGCCGCCGTAGGTGCCCCGGCCGTTGGTGGCGTCGCCGAAGACCAGGAACAGATCCTCGCCGGGCCTGCCGGTGGGGGTCAGGCGGCACTCGCGGCCGTCCAGGCGGAAGACCAGCGTGCCGGGGCTGGGCTCCTCGGTCTCGTGGCCCAGCACGTCGGGCACCTTGACGGTGGCGGGGCCGGGCTCCAGGCGGGCCTGCACGCGCCAGCGCGCGTCGACCGGGTAGCGGTCGATGCCGGCGAACCCGCGCAGCACCGCCGATTCGCGGTCCTTCACGCGCAGGAAGAATGCGCCCCCGCGCTCGATCACGTAGAACTGCAGCGGGCCGCAGGCCAGCGTGGTAGGGGCGCCGTCGCGGTCGGTGGCCATCGCCAGGGCGGTGACCGGCGCCGCGGCGCTGTCGGCGGTGGTGACGACGGCGCCCGGGTCGGCGGCGAACGTCCAGCGGCCGTCCAGGCAGGCCAGGTCGCCGACGCGCGCGGGGGCCTTGTCGACCAGGCGCACGGTGGCGGCCGGGTCCGAGCCCAGCGTGTTCACGCCGGCGGCGTCCAGCTCGTGCAGGCCGACGAGCGTCAGCCAGCCGGTGTCGCTGCGCAGGCGCTCCACGCGCTTGGCGTGCCAGGCGTCGATCCCGGCCGCGTAGTCGGCGGTGGTCTCGACCTTGCTTCCACCGCAGCCCGCAACGGCGAGCGCGACGAGGGTCATGAGCAGGACCGGCGTCGGCGCGGTCCGGCGGCGGGGCGCAGTTGCGTTCACAATCGTTCCCCTTCGGCGATGGCGCGCGCGGCCGCCTGCAGCGCGGCCCAGGCCTGCTGCACGTGCTCGCGCGCGGTGGCGCGCTGGCCGACGGCCAGACGCAGCGTGGTGGTCCCGTCCAGTTTCGTGTGGGTCAGGTAGATGGTGCCGTCCGTGTTCACGCGGGCCATCAGCGCGGCGTTGAGATCGTCGAGCCGCGCCGCATCCGTGATGCCGGCCGGCCGCCACCGGAAGCAGACGGTGTTCAGTGGCACGGGAGCCAGCAGTTCCCAGTCCGCGGCCGCCTCGACCCAGCCGGCGAATTCCTGCGCGAGCGCCAGGTGCGCGGCCACGAACTCGCGCAGCTGCCGCGCGCCGTACGCTCGCAGCACGAACCACACCTTCAGCGCGCGGAAGCGGCGGCCCAGCTGCAGGCCCCAGTCCATGTAGTTGACCACCTCGGCGTCGCGCGTGGTGCGCAGGTACTCCGGGTGGATGGCCATCGTCCGCTGCAGGTGGTCGGGGTCGCGCACGTAGAACGCCGAGCAGTCGAAGTTCACCAGCAGCCACTTGTGCGGATTGAAGACCAGCGAGTCGGCGTGCTCCACGCCGTCGAGGATCCAGCGCATCTCCGGCAGGACGGCCGCCGAGCCGGCCAGCGCCGCGTCCACGTGCAGCCACAGGCCGTGCCGGCGCGCCACCGGGCCGATGGTCGCCAGCGGGTCGACCGAGGTGCAACCGGTGGTGCCGACGGTGGCCACGACCGCGCAGGGCACCAGGCCGGCGGCGCGGTCGGCTGTGATGAGCCGCTCGAGGTCGGCCGGGTCGAGGCGCCGCTGCGCGTCGATGCCCACGCCGACGACATTGGCCGCGCCGAAGCCGGCCAGGCGGGCGCCCTTCAGCACGGAGGAGTGCGCCTCGCGCGAGGCGTACACGCGCAGCGCGCCGCCGGCCGCCGCCGTGGCCGCGCCCAGGCCGTCCGTGTTGGCGGCGAAGCCCGTCGCCCGTTCGCGCGCGCAGACCAGGGCGCAGAACGTGGCCGTGGAGGCGGTGTCGTGGATGACGCCGTGGAACCCGTCCGGCAGCCCGATGAGCTGCCCGAGCCACGACATCATGCGCTGCTCCAGCTCGGTCGCCGCCGGGCTGGTCTGCCAGAGCATGCCGTTGACGCCGAGTCCGGCCGCCAGCATCTCGCCCAGGATGGACGGGCCGCTGTTGTTGGCCGGGAAGTAGGCGAAGAATCGCGGGTGGTTCCAATGCGTGATGCCGGGCATGACGTCCCGCTCGAAGTCGGCCAGCACGGCGCCCATCGGCTCGGGTTCCTCCGGCGGCGACGGCGGCAGCGCGGCGAGCAGGTCGCCGGGGCGGCTGCGGCTGCAGACCGGATGGCGGTCGACGTGCTCGAGGTAGTCGGCGATCCAGTCGACGACCTCGTGGGCGTGGCGGCGGAATTCCTCGGGCTGCATGGCGGCTCCGGGTCGGCGACCGCTCAGCGGGCGCCGCGGCTGCGTGAGGGGCGCGCGCAAAAGCACGGCGCCGGGTCAGGACAGCCTGACCCGGCGCCGCTCGTCTGTCAACCCGGCGGCCGCTATTTCGGCTTCTTCGGGCTGTTGAGCATGATGAGATTCTTCTTCGGCGCCTCGGTCGCCTCCGCCGGCGGCGAGGTGGCGAGCGGCGGCTCGGCGGCCGGCGTGGCGGCGGGCGCGGGCGGAGCCGCCGGCCGGGCCGCTCGCGGCTTGTTCAGCAGGAAGACGTTGCCGCTGCTGCCGCCGTCGGGCAGCGGCTGGGCGGGGGGCGGCGGGGGCGCCGCCGGCGCGGCCGCCGCGGGCTCCGCCGCCGTCGATGCCGACGGCTCAGGTTCGGCGCCCAGAACCTCGGACACCGTCGGCTTGCGGCGCGGCTTGCCCAGCATGAAGACGTTGCCGGCGCCGCCGTCGTCGGGATCGGCGGGGGCCGGCGGGGGCGCCGGCGCCGCGGCCGCGGCGGCAGTCGGCGCGGCCGTCGCCAAGGACTGGGCGTCCGCCGCGGCGGGCCCGGCCGCTTCGGCGATGGCGGCGCTGGTCGTCTCGGCCACCTCGCGGGGCGTCGGCTCCGGCGCGACCGGCTCGGCGTCGAACGGCACCGCCGGAGCGGGCGCCTCCGCCGGCCTCGGCGCCACGGTCGCCGATGCGGCGGGCGCGGGCGCGACCTCCGCCGTCGCCTCGCGCTGTCCGCGCCGCGGCGGGTCGAGCGCCAGTTGGCTGAGGCCCTGCGAGACCTGGTGGATCGCGGCGACGTTGCTGACGATCTGCCCGATCGCCTCCTCGTACCGGCGCGACGTGGCCAGCACCTCGCTCACGGTGGCGTCGATCTCGGCGGTGGCGCGGTGGGTCTGCCGGGCCAGGCCCATGACCTCCTGGGAGATCGCGGCGGTGAACGCCTCGCCCGCGCGCCCGGTGCGGGCGGCCTCGCCGTCGATCTGCGCGGCGACCTGACGCGTGCGCAGCGCCAGCTGGGTGACGCGTTCGACGATGAGGCTCATCTCGCGGGCGGAATCGGCCAGCTGGCCGGCGGCCTCGGCCGTGAACGTGGCGGCATTGTCCGCGTTGCGCACGAGGCGGCGACCCTCGGTCGTGTCACGCGCCAGTTCTTGCAGCGAGTCGCGCATGCCCTGCAGGGCCAGGCCGACCGACTCGATGGCCTGCCGCATCTTCTCGGAGTTGCCGGCGATGTTGCTCATGTCGACCGACAGCTGGTCGACGGCGGCGCCGACGTTCGCGAAGTCGATGTCCGGCGCGTAAGGCGCGGCGCGGCGCGGCGCCGGCTTGGCGTCGCGCGCAACCTGCGCTGCCGCGGGCGCCGCTGCGGGCGTCTCGTCGCCGCCGGCCCGGGCGGCGCGCGGACGCCGCGGCGGCCACAGGCGCACCGCCAGGAGGATCAGCCAGGCCAGCCCCAGCGCGCCGCCCGCCAGCGTGACGTAGCCGGCAGTCTGCGCGCGCTGGCGCGCGGACAGGCGGATGCCGTCGGCGGCGGCCAGCAGGTGCTGCGACAGTTCGGCGTGGTTGTCGGTCAGCCCGGCCAGGGCCAGCCGCCCCGCCGCGCTGTAGGCCGAATACTGCCCCGCCGCGAGATCGCCGAGCGGCGCGCCGGTCTCCAGCCAGACGTGCGACGCCAGTTCCAGCGCATGGCGCGCGGAGGCGCCGGACACGCGCGGGACGCGACGGACGTGCCCGTCCGCCAGCGTCGCCTGCCCGCCGGCCAGCAGCGCGCCCAGTCCCTGGTCGAACTGCCCGATCGCCTGGCCAAGCGCGGCGCGCGCCGTCACGACCTGGTCGCGGTTCGTGCCCGCGGCCAGCGAGTCGGCCCAGGTCACCAGCGTCCCGACCAGCGCCTGCTGGTGCGCGACCGCTTCCAGCTGCACGACCTCGGCGCCGTCCCGGCGCCGGTCCAGGCCGAGGTAGCCCGCGGCCGCCAGCAGCAACACGCCCGTCGCGGCCAGACCCAGGTTCAGCTTCCGTCTGTTCGGCATCGCGTTCCTCCATGAAACCGCCGGGCAGGCCCGCCGGGCCCGCCGCACCGCGTTCCTTATCGGCGGCGGCGGCAGGCTGTTGAGTCCCATCGCGAACCCGGGGCACGGAGTGGTTCCGCCGGCCCGCCGGCGGCGTTATCCTGTGCGGGCCGGCGGGCCGCGCCCGCGGCGGGAGGGTGCATGACGGTCTCGCGCAAACCGGACCCATCGCGTCTCGGACCGGCCCTCGGCGGCACGGTCCGGGACGTCTGCGAGCTCGTCCGGCAGGCCGGCGGCCGGGCCTGGCTCGTGGGCGGCACGGTCCGCGACTGCGCGCTGGGCCTGCAGCCGACCGACGCGGACCTGGAGGTGTTCGGCCTGGAGCCCGGCCGCCTGCAGGAGCTGCTGGCAGAGCGTTTTCCCCTGGACCTGGTGGGGCGCTCGTTCGGCATCCTCAAGCTGAAGGACTGGCCGATCGACGTCGGGGTGCCGCGGCGCGAGACCAAGAGCGGCCCGGGCCACCGCGGCTTCGCCGTGGCGGCCGATCCGTCGCTGCCGCTGGCGGCGGCCGCCGCGCGCCGCGACTTCACCATCAACGCCGTGTATCTGGATCCGCTGGACGGCGAGGTGGCCGACCCCTGGCGCGGCCTGGATGATCTGGAGGCCGGCCGGCTGCGGCACACCTCGGCCGCGTTCGCCGAGGACCCGCTGCGCGTGCTGCGCGCGATGCAGCTGGCCAGCCGGTTCCTGCTGACGGTGGAGCCGCAGACGGTGGCGGCCTGCCGCCGGATGACGCCCGAGGGCCTGCCCCGCGAGCGGTTGTTCGGGGAGTGGGAAAAGCTGCTCGTGCGCGGCGGCCAGCCCTCCCGCGGCCTGGACCTTCTGCAGGCCAGCGGGTGGCTGCAGTATTACCCCGAGCTGGCGGCGCTGCCCGGTTGCCCGCAGGATCCGCGCTGGCATCCCGAGGGCGACGTCTGGACGCACACGCGCCACTGCCTGGACGCCTTCGCGGCCGAATTGACCGGAGACCGGCGCGAGGACCTGGTCGTGGGCCTGGCGGTGCTCTGCCACGACCTGGGCAAGCCGGGCGCCACCGAGACGACCGGCGGGCGCGTCCGTTCGCCGGGGCACGAGGACCTGGGGGTGGAGCGGACGTTGGCCTTCCTGGCGCGCCTGACCGAGAGCGCAGCGCTGGCCGACGAGGTGACGCCGCTGGTCCGCGAGCACATGCGGCCGGCCGCGCTGCACCGCGGGCGGGCGTCGGACGCGGCCGTCAGGCGATTGGCCGCGCGCGTGGGCCGCATCGACCGCCTGGTGCGCGTGGCGCGGGCCGACGCCTTCGGCCGCCCGCCGCTGCCGACGGGTTCGTTCCCGGCCGGAGACTGGCTGCTGGCGGCTGCGCGGCGGCTGGACGTGGAGACCGGCCGCCCGGCGCCGCTCGTGCTGGGGCGCCACCTGATGGCGCTGGGCCTGGAGCCCGGGCCGCGGTTCGGCCCCTGGCTGGAGCGGTGTTACGAGGCGCAGCTGGCCGGCAAGTTCACGGACGAGGCCGCGGGGATCGCCTATGCGGCGCGGCTCGCCCGTCGCGACGGCGCGCTCTGAGCCGTGCCGTCGAGATTGTGTCCGCCCCCGTCAGCCGCCCGCGGTGCGCGCCTGGGCCAGGTCCGGCAGGAGGGCGGCGGCTTCCAGCCCGAACCGCTCGAGATGGCGGCCCCAGGCCGCGGCCGCCGCGTCGAGTTGCCCGGCGCGGACCTGCTCGTAGAGGGCCTGCCAGGAGTCGACCTGGGGGGCGGCGTCGAAGCCTCGGCGCAGGGCCTCGCGCCAGGCGCGCACCGACAGCGCTTCCAGCCGGGCGATGTCCTGCTGCAGGGTGTGGTTGGGGCAGGCCTCCAGCAGCAGCAGCGACCAGCGCTGCGACAGCGGGGCCAGGTCGGCGGCGCGCTCGGCGGGCGCCGCGCCCAGGCGCAGGCGGGCCCGCCCGACCAAGTTCTGCAGTTCCATCAGCCGCGGGGGGGCGGGCGTGGTCTGCGCCAGCGCCAGCGGCGCCAGGCGCGCCAGCACCTGCTGGGCCTCGCGGAAGGGCGCGGCCAACAGCGGCGGCACCAGGAAGCCCCGTCCGACGTCGCTGCCCAGGAAGCCCGCCGCCTCCAGACCCAGCATCGCCTCGCGCAGCGGGGTGCGGCTGACGCCCAGCTCGGCGGACAGATGGGACTCGTTGACCCGCGAACCGGGCGCCAGGCGCTGGTCGGCCAGGCGGGCCAGGATCTCCTTCTGGACGTCGGCGCGCAGCGCCTTGCGCACGATCATGGGGCTCTCCGGCGGCTGGGGGTCGCGTCGGGAAGGGAGCGGGTTTCCCGTCATTATGGCAAATGCGCGGCCGCGTTTCCAGTGAAGTGCGCGTGACCCTGCGGAGCGGCCGCCGCGGGTACCATCCCTGCACGTCCTGCGCAGCCGACGCCCCGCCGGAAGCGGCGGGGAACCACGGGGAACGGGGATCAGGGCAATTCGAGACACCGCGCCGAGCGGACGGGTAAACTGCCCGATGAGGTCGACGACATGAGTGAACTCAGCCATCTCCTGGAATTCCGCGGCGGGAACTTCACGGCCGAGATGTTCGCCAGCCCGGCCGTGCAGGCGGCCTACCGCGTGATGCTCGAGGGCGATTACGCCGAGGCCGAGGTGCGCTTCCGCCGCATCATCGACGAGAACCCGAAGGACCACGAGGCGCTGGCCGGACTGGCCGTGTGCACCGCCGAGGACGGCGGCCGCTTCCTGACCGCCGAGAAGCTGGCGCAGCAGGCGGTGCGCCTGGCGCCGAAGTCGGCGGCGGGCTACATCGCGCTGGGCTACATCCACCTGCGCGGCTCGCGCCTGGACGAGGGCTACCGCTACCTGATGAAGGCCAAGCACCTGGCCCCGCGCGACCCGCGGCTGTCGGCCGGGTTCGCGCTCTATGACCGCGAGCGGCCGCCGGTGATCGCCGACCTGTCGCGCCTGCACCCGGTCAACCGCGTGCTGGGCGGGATCCGCACCGGGCTCCGGTCGCCGGCGCAGCGGGCGATGGGCCTGGCCTGCCTGGCGGTCACCGTGTACATGGCCAGCACGCTCATCGGCTGATCCGGCAGCAACTTACGGCGATGGCGCCCCCGCCCTCCGGCGGGGGCGCCTCTTTTTCGCGCGGCGACCGAACCCTTGACGGACCGGATGCGTCTGTGGGCTGATGGGTGCAGACAGAGGGACCGCCGCGGGGCGGCAACCCCGGACCGGACCGAACCGACGACCGGAAGCGGGATGGACCAGGCGCAACTGCTGCAACGATGCCAGGCGGGCGACGAACTGGCGTGGGAGGTGCTCGTGAGAACGCATCAGGGACGGGTCTGCGCGATCGCGTGGCACTACCTCGGGGACCAGGACGAGGCCCTGGATCTGGCGCAGGACATCTTCGTGCGCGTCTACCGCTCCCTGGACACCTGCACCGAGCCGGAGCGCTTCGAGCACTGGCTGACGCGCATCGTGCGCAACGCGTGCATCGACAAGCTGCGCCGGCGCAAGGCGCGCCCGCCGCGCCAGGACATCCCGGCCGACGAGATGACGAACCTGGCCTCCAGCGCGGCCGATCCCGAGCAGCAGTGGCTGAGCACGTCGCGGCAGAAGCTGGTGCACCGCGGGCTGCAGCGCCTGAGCGACATCAACCGCGAGATCATCGTGCTGAAGGACATCCAGGGGCTGCCCCTGGAGGAGATCGCGACCATGCTCGACCTGCCGCTGGGCACGGTCAAGTCGCGCAGCAGCCGCGCGCGCGTGGAGCTGGCGCGCGCCATCGTGGAACTGGAAGGCGGGCCGGCCCCGGCGGGACCGCCACCGATCGGGGGCTTCGGCGCGGAGGCGGTGTCGTGACCGGCGGGCGCCAGGGAAGAGAACGCAGGGACGGCGAGCGGTTCGTCCGCGACGTGCTGGCGCGCACCAGCGGCTCCCCGTGCGCGCGCGCCGAGACGCTGCTGGCGGACCTGACCGACGGCGCGCTGGCGGACTTGGACCGGCAGCTGGTGCAGGCGCACCTGGAGCACTGCGCGCCGTGCCGCGCCCTGGCCGTGGCGATGGGCTGGGCCGGGCCGGTGCTGCCGCAGCTGGCCGTGGTCGACCCTGGCGAGGCGTTCACCACCGCCGTGCTGGCGCGCACCTCGCGCCGCCAGCGGCTGGACCTGCCGCGGCCGGCGGCGGCGCGTCCCGGCGGCCCGGCCGGGCTGATGGACCGCGTCGGGCGCTGGTGGAGCGAGCGCATCCTGGCGCCGGGCTTCGCGCCCCGCGTGGCGTACGTCGCCACGGTGGTGCTGGTGCTGCTGACCTCGGTGCCGGGAGCGCCGCTGCGCGGGGTGCCGGGAGCGGCGCTGCGGCTGATGACCGCCGGTCCGGCCGCGCTGCCGGGCACCGCCGGCGCCGCGCAGTGGGTCGACGCGCAGGCGGCCGCGGGTCAGTCGGCGGTGGCCGGGCAGTGGGCCGGGCTGGCCGCGGCGCTGCGCGAACGCGGCGAACGTTCGCAGCCGGCGCGGGAGCAGGTCGCCGCGCACGCGGCCGCCGCCTGGCGGCACCTCGAGGATCGACGCCTCTCGGAGGCGGGCATGGAAGGGCTGGGGGCCCTCGACGCCTCCCGCCGCGCCTGGACCCTTTGGTGGAACGACGATGAACCGCAACAGACGGGTGAGTGAAAGGAGCACGACATGAACGGCAGCGACATGAACTACCAAGAGGCCGGCGCGCCGCAGGCACCGGGGCAGATTCCAGGCAAGGGCGCCTACGCGGCAGGCGGCTGGGATCGTCCGCGCCGCTCCCCCGCGCTGGCGACGTGGCTGTCGCTGATGCCGGGCCTCGGCCAGGTCTACCTGGGCTACTACCAGCAGGGCTTCATCAACCTGGCGGTGATCGCCACGTTGATCACGGCGCTCGCCTCCGAGCGCATGGACGGCATCGAGCCCTTCCTGGGGCTGGGCCTGGCTTTCTACTGGCTCTACAACATGGTCGACGCCAACCGGCGCGCGCACCATTTCAACCGCGTGGCGGCGGGGCTCGGGGCCGAGCAGTTCCCCGACGAGTTCCCGATGCCCAAGCCGCGGGGTTCGCTGTTCAGCGGCGCGATCCTGGTCGGCGTCGGCGTGCTGTTCATGCTCGACCTGAACACGGACATCTCGCTGGACTGGATCGCCGACTGGTGGCCGATGGTGCTGGTGCTGATCGGCGCGCGGATGATCTGGCAGTCGCGGCGGCGGGGCGCCTGAAGGCTGCAGTTCAAGCCAGGCGGAGGGGGGCGGCCGGCCGGTCGCCCCCTTCGCCGTCCGGCGGGGTCCCGCATTGGGGCTCAAGCGGATCGCGGGGCGGCCGAATCTGAGCGAGACCAAGAGTGGGCGCCGACCCCGGCCGCCCCGACCCGCGTCCCGCGAGAGGTGGACATGCCCAGAATCCTGGTTGTGGACGACGAGGAGCAGATCCGGCGGATCCTGCGGACGACGCTCGAACGCGCGGGCCACGAGGTGGACACCGCCGCCGACGGCAACGAGGCCGTCGCGGCCTACGATCCGGCCCGGCACGACCTGGTGATCACCGACATCGTCATGCCCGAGAAGGAAGGCATCGCGACGATCCAGGAGCTGCACCAGGCGAACCCGGACGTGAAGATCATCGCCATCTCGGGCGGCGGCCGCATCAGCCCCGAGGAGTACCTCGACTGGGCGCGCCGCTTCGGCGTGCACCGCACGTTCACCAAGCCCATCGACCGCGACGACCTGTTGCGCACGGTCGCCGAGCTGGCCGGCGCGCCGACGGTCTAGCGCGGCCTCAGCCGGCTGTCCGCGCCGACAGCTCCCGCAGGCAGTCGCGCGCGAAGCCGGTCAGCGAGGGGTCGCGCGCCCCCATCACCAGCACCAGGTCGCCGGGCCGCGCCTCGGCCGCGATCAGCGGCGGCAGCCGGTCGCGCTCCGCGCCGAACCGCGCGTCGCGGCCCGCGTTCGCGATGCCCCGCGCCAGGTCGGCTGACGAGATGTCCCGCGTCACCGTCCCGCCCGCGAAGAAGATCTCCGGCAGCCACAGCACATCGGTGGGCGCCAGGTGCGCCGCGAAGGCCTCGATCAGCGCCGTCTTGAGGAAGCGCGTGGGCCCGTAGCCGTGCGGCTGGAACACGCCCAGCACGCGCCCGTCGCCGGTCAGCCGGCCGCGGGCGGTGGCCAGCGCCGCGGCCAGCTTGTCGGGGTTGTGCGCGAAGTCGTCGATGACCTCTACGCCGCCCGCCCGGCCCAGCGACTGGAACCGGCGGGCGATGCCGCCGAACCGGCGCAGGGGCGCCGCCATGTCGGCCGGTCGCAGACCGAGCTGCGCGCAGGCGGCGATGGCGGCCGTCGCGTTCAGCACGTTGTGGCGGCCCGGCTGCGTGAGGGCGAACACATCGTCGCCCAGGCGGAAGGCCGCTTCGGCCGGCTGCAGCCGCAGGTCCACCGCGCGGAACGGCGCCGCGGCGGCATCCGGTTCGGCGCCGTAGAGCACGGCGCCGTCGCGCAGGTCGGCCAGGTTCGCGTCGGCGGCCGCCACGAACGGGCCGCGCGTGCGTGCGCGGAAGGTGCGGAACATCGCCAGGATCTCGTCGGGTTGCTTGTGGTCCAGGCCCAGGTTGAGCACCAGGCCCAGCCAGGGCTCGTAGCGGACCAGGCTGCCGTCGCTCTCGTCCGCCTCCACGACCAGCCAGGGCGGGCCGCCGTCGGGGGCCGGCCCCGGCGCCGCGACGTTGCCCGGCTCGCCCCGCGCGACCAGTTCGGCCAGCGCGCCGCCGGTCAGCAGGCCGGGCGCCAGGCCCGCGGCGCGCAGGATGTCGAAGATCATCCCGGTGACCGTGGACTTGCCGCTGGTGCCGGTGACGGCCACGGAGCGGTGGCCGGCCACGTGCCGGGCCAGCAGCTCCGAGCGGTGCAGGATCGGCACCTGCGCCGCGCGGGCGGCCGCCACGTCGGGCACGCTTTCTTCGACCGCCGTGGACACGACCAGCGCCTCGCACGGGCCGTGCGAAGCGGCGGTGAAGGACCCGTCCTGCGGCACGATGACGACGCCGGCGGCCTCGAGCTGGCGGCGCAGTTCCGGGTGCTGGCCCTCATCGAAGGCGCGGTCGCTGCCGCTGGCGCGGCCGCCGCGCAGGACCTCGAACAGCGCCAGCGCGCTCATGCCGCTGCCGCCGACGCCGGCGAAATGCAGGCGCGCCGGGGCGCCGCCCGACTCAGACGATGACAACGGGGTCGCCCTCCCGCACCAGCTCGAAGAGCGTCGCCACGTCGGCGTTGCCCAGCCGCACGCAGCCGTGCGAGCAGGGCGTGCCCAGGCGGTGCTCGGCGTTGGTGCCGTGCAGATAGATGTAGCGGGACGCCGAGTCGACGCCCGGCCCGCGGTTGACGCCGTCCTCCAGGCCGTCGAGGGTCAGCACGCGGGTGAGGATCAGGTCCGGCTCGCCGCAGGGTTCGGCCTGCGGCCCGGTGGTCGCCGCCCTGGGCGTCCAGACCTCGCCGGTCGGCTCGCGGCTGACGAAGACCGTGCCCGGCGCCGCGCCGGCGCCGATGCGCTGCGCGATGCGGTGGACCCCCGGGGGCGTGCCCCCGGAGCCCTCGCGCGCGTCCACGCCCGCGGCCGCCGTCGAGATCGGCCATTCGCCCCGGGGCGCCTCGCCCTCCAGCAGGTGCAGGCGCTGAGCCGCCACGTCGACCAGCAGCCAGCGGCCGCCGGCGGCGTCGGGGGCCACGCGGCGCAGCCGCGCGAGCGCCTCGGCAACCGGCGGCGCGGGGCTGTCGAACGCGGCATCGGCGGGCGGTGTCCGGTCCACGGCTCTCCCACGGCTTTCCTTGCCAATCGTCGGCAAAGGGGCCACTTTGGGTGTTAAATTAATATCGACCGCCCGGCGGTCGTTCCCCGCGCACGGCGGCGCGCCGGCGAGGCAGGAGACGGGCAATGTACGACATCGATGCCTCCCTCGACACCCAGATCCTGGCCCTCGGGCGGCACCGTCCGGCGGCCGTCTTCGTCGAGGCGACCGACCCGCGCGTGATCGAGGCGGCCTGCAGGCTGCCTCGCTTCATCCGGCCGGTGTTCCTGGCCCCGGAGGCGGCGGTCAAGGCCGTCGCGCACGCCGAGCTGCAGCACGTCGACCGGACGCGCCTGGAGTTCACGCTGGCCGAGAGCGCGTTCGTCGACGTGCGCGAGCGCACCGACCTGGTCGAGGAGTTCGCGCGCGCCTGCACCGAGCTGCCGCTGGCGATCCGCCGCACCGACCGCCTGGACGAGGCGCGCGCCCTGATGTTCTCGCCGGCGCGGTTCGGGATCATGGCGGTGCGGCAGGGCCACGCCGACATCGTGGTGGGCGGCATCACGCACGAGCCGCACGACTTCTTCCGCCCGATGATCCGGCTGCTGGCCAAGCAGGACGTCCTCTGCGAGGCCGGCGTCTTCGTGCTGCCGGACAGCCACCCCGGCGGCATCTTCCCCCACAACATCCTGGTGGTGGGCGACGTCGGCGTGAACGCGACGATGACGCCCGAGGTCCTGGCGCACACCGCGGTCGGCACCTGCGCCGTGGCCCGCGACCTGTTCCCCGAGGACGTCCTGCCGCGCATCAACGGGGCGATGGTCTCCTACTCGAACAAGGGCTCGGACGAGGGGCCCAGCCCGGAGCTGGTGCGCCGCGCGGCGGAGATGGTGCCGCGGATCCTGGCCGAGCGCGTTGCGGTCGGCAAGCGCTACGAGTCGATCCGCATCGAGGGCGAGGTCAAGATCAGCGTGGCGCTGTCGCAGCGCGCCGCCCACCTCTACCGCCGCGGCCAGGAGACGGATTTCGTCGGCGGCACGAACGTCCTGATCGTGCCGAACCTGGACACGGGCAACCTGCTGTTCCACCTCTACGCCACGCGCTACCCGGAGGCCCGCAAGTTCAGCGTGATGTTCGGCCTGCGCTTCCAGGGCGTGGACCTGCCGATGGACAGCACGGCGGCCGACGCGGCCACCGCCATCAAGGCCTGCGTGCTGCGCCTGCACCGGTTCGGGCACTGGCAGCGCACGCCCAAGGACACGTTCTTCCCGCGGCACCGCATCCTGGCGATCAACCCGGGCTCGACGTCGACGAAGATCGCCGTCTACGAGGGCGACATCGAGGCGTTCACGACGGAGATCCAGCACGCGGCCGGCGAGCTGCAGCCGTTCGAGGGGCGGCGCATCGTGGAGCAGTACGCGATGCGCAAGGAGCTGGTGCTGAAGGCGCTGGCCGAGCACGGGCTGACGGTGTCGGATCTGGACGCCGTGGCCGGCCGCGGCGGCCTGCTGCAGCCGATTCCCCACGGGACCTACCTGGTGAACGACCGCATGCGCGACGACCTGCTCGGCGGCCGGGGGACCGACCATGCCTCGAACCTGGGCGCGCTCATCGCCCGCGAGCTGGTCGAGGGCTCCGACCGGCCGGCCTACATCGTCGACCCGGTGGTCGTCGACGAGGCGCCCGAGCGCGTCAAGGTCACCGGCATGAAGGCGATCCGCCGCAAGGTGATCAGCCACGCGCTGAACCAGATCGCCACCGCGCGCCGCTACGCCCGCGAGAACGAGACCTTCTACGAGTACCTGAACCTGATCGTCTGCCACATGGGCGGCGGCATCACCGTCGGCGCCCACGCGAAGGGCCGCTACATCGACGTCAACAACGGCCTGGACGGCGAGGGTCCGTTCAGCCCGCAGCGCTCGGGCAGCGAGCCGACCGGCGACCTGATCCGCTTGTGCTTCAGCGGCCGCTACACGCAGGAGGAGCTGCTGAAGCTGAACAAGGGGCGCGGGGGCCTGATCGACCTGCTGGGCACGGCGGACTTCCGCGAGGTGGAGCGGCGCCTGGACGCCGGCGACGCGGAGGCCGCCCGCGTGTACGAGGCGATGGTCTACCAGATCGCCAAGGCCGTCACCGGCCTGTTGCCGGCCTTCGACGGGGAGCCGGTCGACCGCGTGCTCCTGACCGGCGGCATGGCGCGCAGCGAACGGCTGGTGGCCGACCTTACGCGCGCCGTGGCGGCGCTGGGCTGCGGCGTCACCGCCTACCCCGGCGAGAACGAGATGCAGGCCCTGGCGCGCGGAGCGCTGCGCGTGCTGCGCGGGCGCGAGGAAGCCCGGCAGTACGATCCCGGTCGGCGCGAGCCGGGCCCGGAGGCGACGGCATGACGCCGATCACGAGGCTCGACGACCTGGTGCGCGGGCTGCAGGGCGCGCCCCCCAGACGCCTGGCGGTGGCCGCGGGCCACGACCCCAACACGCTGGAGGCGGCGCTGCGGGCGGCCGCGATGGGGCTGGCCCGGGTGACCCTGGTGGCGGACCGGGGGCGGTTGGAGGCGATGACGGCCGCGCGGGGGCCGCTGCCGGCGGGCGTCACCGTGATCGACGAGCCCGATCCCGTGGCGGCGGCCGCGCGCGCGGTGGCCCTGGTGCGCGCCGGCGAGGCCGACGTGCTGATGAAGGGCCTGGTCGCGACCAGCGACTACATGAAGAAGATCCTGGACCGGGAGCATGGCCTGCTGCCGCCCGGCCGCGTGTTGTCGCACGTGACCGTGCTGGAGTTCCCGGGCCTGCCGCGGCTGCTGTTCGTGGCCGACGTGGCCATCATCCCGCAGCCCGATGTGGCGGCGAAGCTGCAGATCGTCGAGTACTGCCTGCACGCGGCGCGCAGCTTCGGCGTGGTGCGGCCACGGGTGGCGCTGCTGGCCGCCAGCGAGAAGGTCACCCCGAAGATGCCGGCGACGGTGGAGGCCGACGAGATCCGCCGGCTGGCCCGCGACGGCCGTTTCGGCGACGCGGTGGTGGACGGCCCGCTGGCGCTGGACGTGGCGCTGTCGCCGGAGGCCTGCCGCATCAAGGAACTGGATTCGCCCGTCGGCGGGCTGGCCGACGTCCTGGTGTTCCCGAACATCGAGTCGGGCAACGTCTTCTACAAGACGGCGACACAATTGGCCGGCGCGCGCGTCGCCGCGGCGGTGGTGGGCACCACCGCGCCCTGCGTGCTGACCAGCCGGGCCGACGACGAGGAATCGAAGCTGCTGTCCATCGCGCTCGGGTGCCGGCTCGCGGGCTGATCCGCGGCCCGGCGGCCGGCGCGCCACGCGAAGGGGCGCGTCCATGTCCTCCACGCACGACAACCTGAAGGAAGCGTTCGCCGGCGAGAGCCAGGCGTTCCAGAAGTACACCTCGTTCGCCGAGGCCGCCGAGAAGGAGGGGCGCCCCAACATCGCGCGCCTGTTCCGCACCACGGCGCAGGCCGAGCGCATCCACGCCGCCGGGCATTTCCAGGCGCTCGACGGCGTCGGCAGCACGGTGGACAACCTGCGCGCGGCGATCGGCGGGGAGACGTACGAGTTCGAGGAGATGTACCCGCCCATGCTGACCAAGGCCGAGGCCGACGGCCACAAGGCCGCCCGCATGTTCCGCTACGCGGTGGGGGCCGAGAAGGTTCACGCGGAGCTGTACCAGCGCGCGCTGGCCGCGGCCGAGAAGGGCGAGGACCTGAGCGAGGGCCGGTTCTACCTCTGCTCCGTCTGCGGGCACATCGAGTTCGGGACGCCGCCGGCCAAGTGCCCGATCTGCGGCGTGGGGGCGGCCAAGTACGTCCAGGTCTGAGCGCTTGCCCGTGCCGGGACTCGCGGCCCGCTCCGCGGACTCGGCCGTCGGCCCCGCCCGAAACGAAGGCCCCGCCGGCTCGCGCCGGCGGGGCCTCGTCGCACCGGAGTGCGTCCGCAGGGACTACTTCAACAGCGTCATGCTCCGGGTGATGTCGCCCTCGGCCGTCCGCAGCCGGTAGACGTAGACGCCCGACGGGACCTGCACGCCGGCGTCCGACGTGCCTGTCCAGACGTAGTCGTGGTAGCCGGCGTCGAGCTCGCCCGCCGCCAGCGTCCTGACCAGCGCGCCGCGCACGTCGTACACCCGCAGGTCGACCAGGCCGCGCGTCGGCAACGCGAAGCTGATCTTCGTGCTGGGGTTGAACGGGTTCGGCACGTTCTGCGAGAGGACCAGCCGCGCGGGCAGCAGGTCGTCGACGCCCGAGATGTAGTCCTGCACCGTCATGGTCAGCGGGACCTGCACCTCGGGGTTGTTGATGTCGTTGCTGAGGATGCGGATCATGCCGGTGTGCGCGCCCAGTTCCATGCCGGTCGCGTCACAGGTGACCGTCAGGTCGACGCTGCCGCCGGCCGGGATGGTCCCGGACGTCGGCGTGACCGTCGCCCACTCCGGCATCGACTGGAACTTGACGGCCAGGTTGTCGTGCAGGTACGCCGCGTTGTAGACGACCTGCAGGCCCACCGTGCCCGTCGCGTTCTGCATGCCGACGGTCGCGCTGTTGGTCAGCGCGGTGCCGAAGCTGAGGTACTGGTAGGTGATGGTGCCGGCCGGCGTCAGGATGACCTGGAAGGTCACCGGCGTCGTCGTGCCGTAACGCATCACGTTGTTGTACTGGACGACCAGGTTGCCGCCGACGTTCTGGTAGTAGACGTCGCCCGAACCGACGGCGTTCAGGTTCAGGTCGTCCCAGAACGGCGCCAGCATGTTCAGCGGCGCCGACGCGCTCGGGATGGCCGTGTTCGAGTAGGTGGTCAGCGTGCTCGTGAAGCTCAGCCACCCGTTCGAGCAGACCCGGAACGTCGTGAAGTCGGTGCCGTAGTACTTGAAGGTGAACCCGATCGGGAACGGCCCCGCGTTGGAGTCGTCGCCGCTGGCCAGGGCAACGGTGCCCGTGCCGCTGATCTCGACCCAGTTGAAGACCGGGCCGCCGACCTCGTCGCTGTCCTTCCAGCTGTAGCCGAAGGCGTCCGGCCCGCCGCTGCCCAGCGGCGTGATGCCGAACTCCTCGTCCACGGCGTCCTTCGGACGCTCGGCGGCCGGGGCCGCGGCCTTCGCGTGCGCGATGACCTTGTTGTACAGCTCGGGCGACGGAACCGTGTAGCTCAGTTCGCCCGCGCCGGTGTTCTCGATGCGGATGGTGGCCGTGCGCTGCTGGCTGGGCGGGACCGTCATCGCGACCGACGCCGGCGTCACCACGATCCCGGCGTTCGCCAGGCCGTTGCCCGTCAGGGCCACGGTCAGCTCCGGGTGCGCGACGTCGTTGGTGGTCAGGGTGAGGGTGCCCGTGGCCGGGCCGACGGCGACCGGCGTGAACGTCACGTTGATCGCCTGGGTGGCGCCGGGCGCCACGGCGAACGGGTCGGTGACGTCGGCCGTGAAGACCGGGTTGTCGATCGAGATGCCCGTCACCTGCAGCGTGGCGCAGCCGACGTTGGCCACCGCGGCGGCCAGGACGTCGTTCTGCGACAGGTAGACGTCGCCGAAGGCCAGCGTCGCCGGGGCGACCTGGGCGTCCGGAGCGCCGAGCAGGTTCAGGGTCACCGGGATCGCCACGTCCGGCGAGTCCGGGTCGTTGCTCAGGACGTGCAGGTTGGCGCTGTAGCTGTCGCCGCACAGCTCGGCGGCGTCGAAGCCCACCGTCACCAGGGCCGACTGGCCCGGGGCCACGGTGCCCGCGTTCGGGGTGGCCGACAGCCACGGTGTCTGCGCCTCGAAGCGGACCGCCAGGCCGTCGTGCACGTAGTTGACGTTGAACGCCGGGGCCAGGCCCGCATCCTTGGTCTCGTTCTGGATGCCGACCGTGGCCTCGTTCAGGCGCGTGCCCTGCATCGACTGGTAGTGGAACTCGATGCGGCCGCTCGGATAGAGGTGGATCTGGAACGAGTACGGGCCGCCGCTGGTCAGGCGCGGGACGTCCTTGTACTCGATGATCAACCGCTGTCCGTCGTTGTGGTAGTAGGCGTCGCCGCTGGTCGTGAACGTCAGGTCGTCCCAGAACGGGGCGATCAGGTTCTCGGGCGCCGACGCGCTGGGCAGGTCGTAGTTCGTGAAGCTCGTCGCCGTGCTGGTGAAGCTGATCCAGCCGTTCGAACAGGCGAAGAACGAGCTGAACTCGGTGCCGTAGAACGGGAAGTTGAACCCGATGTTGAAGGCGCCTTGGTTCTGGTCGTCGCCCGTGAACGGGATCGGCGTGCCGATGCCCGAGATCTCGATCCAGTTGTACGCCGGACCGCCGACCTCGTCGCTGTCCTTCCACTTGTAGCCGTACGCGTCAGGGCCGCCCGAGCCGGTCACCACGGGGGCGCCGATGCGGGGGTCGATCGCGTCCTTGGCCAGGTCGATGGGCAGCGAGCCGGGCTTCGGCTGCGCGCTCTTGTTGACGACGGTGATGTACTCGGCCTCGGGGATCGTGAAGTTCAGGTCGCCCAGGCCGTTGTTCGTGATGGTCAGCTGCTGCGTCGAGGTGCCGCCGGTGGGCAGCGTCTCGGTCAGCGAGGTGGGGGCCACCGCGATGTCCGGGAAGTCCAGGCCCACGCCCGTCAGCGTGACGACCAGCGACGGCGAGTCGGGGTCGTCCGAGCTGATGGTCAGGTTGCCGTTGATCGTCCCGGCCGTCGACGGCGCGAACGTCACGGGCACGTTCACCGTCGCGCCGGCGATCAGGACTTCCGGCGTGGCCAGGGTGGTCGTGAAGTCGCCGTGGTCGAACGCCAGGCCGCTGACCGTCAGGTCCGCGCAGCCGCCGTTGGTCACGGCCACGTTCAGCGTGGACGTGGCGGTGACGTAGACCGACCCGAAGTCCAGGCCCGTCGTCGACAGCAGGATGTCCGGCGTGCCGGTCAGGTTGATCGTCGCCGGGACCGTCACGCTGGGCGTCACCGGGTCGTTGCTCAGCACGAAGATGTCGGCCAGGAACTGGCTGCCGCACAGGCCGGTGCCGTCGAAGGTGACATCGATGTTCAGGCTGGCGCCGGCCGCCAGGCTGCCGCTGGTCGGGCTGATGGTCAGCCACTGCGGCAGGGCCGCGAAGCGGACCGCCAGGTTGTCGTGCGCGTAGGCGGTGTTGAAGGCCGCCGTCAGGCCGTCGGTGCCCGTCTCGTTCTGGATGCCGACGGTCGCGCTGTTGAGCGTGCCGGTCATCGTCAGGTAGTGGTACTCGATCGTGCCGTTGGGGTAGAGGTGCATCTGCATCGTGTAGGACGAACCGCCGGCGTAATTGCCCCAGTTCGTGTACTGCACGATCATGCGCGTGCCGTCGTTGTGGTAGTGGACCGTGCCGGTGTTCGGCGTCAGGTCGTCCCAGAACAGGAACGCGCCCGCCAGCGGCGCGCCGGTGGCCGGCAGGGCGCTGTTGCTGTAGGCGGTCGCCGTGGACAGGAAGCTCACGAAGCCGTTCGAGCAGACGCGGAAGGTGGTGTAGTCCACGCCGTAGAACGGGAACGTGAAGCCCAGGTTGAACGGACCCTGGTTCGAGTCGTCCGACAGGGTCACCGCGGTGCCCAGGCCGGAGATGTCGATCCAGTTGAAGGCCGGGCCGCCGGGCTCGTCGCTGTCGGACCAGCTGTAGCCGAAGGCGTCCGGGCCGCCGGAGCCGTTGATGCCGGCGCGCAGGTCGGCCTCGCCCTTGGCCAGCTCGACGTAGTCGTGCTGCGGCACGGGCTTGCCGGCGGCCTTGGCCGGGATGTAGTACGAAGGCGTGGGGATCGTGAAGTCCAGCACGCCGAGGCCGGCGTTGGTCACGGTCAGGGTCTGGGTCTCGGTGCCGCCGGTCGTCAGCGAGGCGGACAGCGACGCCGGGTTCACGGCGACGGTCGGCGGCGGCAGCGTGGTGCCGGCCGGGCTGTTCGACAGCGCGCCGTAGTTGCCGTACTCGTCCTTCGCCCGGACGGCGAAGTAGTAGGTGGTGCCGGCGGTCAGGCCGTTCACCTGCATCGTCTCGGGAGTGCCGTACACGCCGGGGTCGGGCTCGCCGGTGGCCTCGGTGGCGGCGTCCCAGCCGGCCTGGTCCACGATGGGGGCCAGGGCGTAGCGGACGTCGTAGCTGCTGGCCGTGCCGACGATGTCGTCGTCGCCCGGGGCCGTCCAGGTCAGCTGCAGCCAGTTGGAGGCCGCGGTGCCCACGGCCAGGTCGATCACCGCGCTGGGCGGCGTCTCGTCCGGGTCGCCGATCAGGCGCAGCAGGTTCAGGCGGCCGCCGGTGACGCACAGGCCGCTGAGGGCGGGGATGGGGTCATAGCCGATGTTCATCAGCAGCGCCTTGCCGTCCGCCACCGAGATGGCGGGGAAGCGGCCGCGCAGCATCGCCATGGCGCCCGCCACGTGCGGGGTGGCCATCGAGGTGCCGGAGAAGTTGTCGTAGCCGCCGGGCACCGTCGACACGATGTAGAGGCCGGGGGCCGCGATGTCGACCGTGGTGGCGCCGTAGCTGGAGGACCACCAGCCGGGCTCGACCACGCGCTGGTCCCGGTTGTTCGTCGCCATGACGGCGATGACGTTCGGGCTGTCGTAGTTGCTGGGGTAGTTGGCGGTCACGTCGTTGTTGCTGCCGGAGTTGCCGGCCGCGGCGACGAAGAAGATGTCAGCCGCGTTGGCGGCCACGATGGCGTCCAGCAGGGTCTGGCTGAAGCCGCCGCCGCCCCACGAGTTGCTCATGACGTCGACGCCCATCATCGTCGCGTACTGGATGCACGAGACGGCGTCGTCCGTCGAGCCGGAGCCGCCCGAGGACAGGAACTTCAGGCCCATGATCTTGACGTTCCAGTTCACGCCCGCCACGCCGACGCCGTTGTTGCCGACGCCGCCGATGGTGCCGGAGCAGTGCGTGCCGTGGTCGTTGTCGTCCATCGGGTTGTTGTCGTCGTTGACGAAGTCCCAGCCGTAGACGTCGTCGATGAAGCCGTTGCCGTCGTCGTCGATGCCGTTGCCGGGAATCTCGCCGGGGTTCGTCCAGGCGTTGGCCGCCAGGTCCGGGTGCGTGTAGTCGACGCCGGTGTCGATGACCGCGACGACGACGCTGGAGGAGCCGGTGAAGACGTCCCAAGCCTCGACCGCGTCGATGTCGGCGTCAGGCGTGCCGGGTGTGCCGCCGCCGTCGGCCTGGCCCGTGTTGTTCATGCCCCACAGCTGGGTGAACATCGGGTCGTTGGGCGTCTCGAGCGCGTAGAGCAGGTAGTTGGGCTCCGCGTACTCGACGTTGGGGTTGGCCTCGAGCGCGGCGATCGTCTGCACGACCGACGCGTCGCCGATCTTCCAGTGCTCCGTGCCGATGAGGGAGAATTCCTTCACCTTCTGGCCGGGCACCAGCAGGGCCTTCTGTGCCGAGGAAACGCCCGGCTTGAACTTTACGAGGAGTTCGCCGGGGACCCATTGGCGACTGAGGTCGACGGCAGCGCCGGCGCTCGTCGCGAACAGGCCCGCCATGGCGACAGCCACGAGCAGGAGCGATAGGGTTCGCTTCATGTTTGTTCCCCCCAAGACATTGGAGCATGGACGTGGCGAGGTCTACGCGCACGGGACAACAGACGCCGGGCGCCGTTGGCAGCGGCTCGCGGCATGAAGATCCGGACGCGATGGACAACCCGGTCATCGTACCATCGGCGGACGGTTTTTTTCAATCGATTAGTTATTTGCAGCTATTGCGACTCCGTGATCGGATGCGATAAAAGGCCAAATCAATGACCATAATGAAAAGTCGATCGCCGGACCCCGGGTCCGGCGATCGCGCACTTGTCGACCGAAAACGTTGCGGCGGCGGCCGCTTGCCTATTTCCGCGGCCCGTAGCCGTCCTTCCAGCGCAGGATCCTGGCCGGGCAGCCGGCGACGATCGCGCCGTCGGGCACGTCCTTCGTCACCACGGCGCCGGCGCCGACCACCGCGTTCTTCCCGACGCGCACGGGCAGGATCGTCGAGTTGGAGCCCAGGCTGGCGCCGTCCTCGATGCGGGTGGCCTTCCACTTCTCCTTCTCGGGCTGCGGCGGCATCGTGTCGTTGATGAACATGACGCCGTGACCGACGAAGACGTCGTTGCCGATGGTCACCAGCTCGCAGATGAAGGTGTGGCTCTGCACGCGGGTGCGGTCGCCGATGACGACGCCGTTCTGCACCTCGACGAACGTGCCGATCATGCTGTCGCGGCCGACCTTGCAGCCGTACATGTTGACGAAGTTCCAGACCTTCGTGCCCTCGCCGATCTCGCAATCGCGGATCAGCTGCTTGTCGTTCACCGGGTAGCTCATGGGCGCATCCTGTTCTGTTGGGGCGATCGGGGCCGCGCCGGGGCCGACCGGGCCGTCTCTGGTCCGGACGGGGCCGGACGGGGCCGCCCGCGGCGGCGCGACGATAGTACACCGCGCCGCGCCCGTCCACCGCGGCCCGCGCGTTCCCGGCGGGAGGGCCGCCACGGCAGCCGGGCGTTGCGCAAACGCCCGCGATCGGGGATCCTGTCGTCGAAAGGAGCGCCATGAGGTGTCCCGCCTGCCGCGTGCCCATGTACGTGGCCGAATTCCGCCAGGTCGAGCTGGACCTGTGCGCCGCCTGCGAGGGCGTCTGGTTCGACCGCGGCGAGCTGGCCCTGCTGCTGGGCGACGAGCCGGCGCTGGCGGGGGCCGCGGCGCCGGACGAGCCGACCCGCGCCTGCCCCCTGTGCGACCGGCCGCTGGACAAGGTGAACATCGGGCCGGGCGGCGGGGTAGTGGTGGACCGCTGCCCGCAGGGCTGCGGACTGTGGTTCGACGGCGCGGAGGTGGCGCAGCTGGCGGCCGACTTGACGGCCGAAGCGGCGGCCGCGGGCGGCGGCCTGGCGCCGCAGGTGAGGGAGTTCCTGGCCGAGATGTTCCCGGCGAAAGGTGGCAAGTGATGGGTTTCCTGGTGGTCCCGGTCCTGGTCCTGCTCGGCCTCGTGGCCGTGCTCGCGGTGTGGGGCATCGGCGTCTACAACGGCCTGGTGGCCGCCCGCAACCGCGTCAAGGAATCGTGGGCGCAGGTCGACGTGCAGCTCAAGCGCCGCTTCGACCTGATCCCGAACCTCATGGAGACGGTCAAGGGCTACATGCAGCACGAGCGCGGCACGCTCGAGGCGGTGACCGCGGCGCGGGCGGCCGTCTCCGGCGCCGGCACGCAGGCGCAGCGGGTCGAGGCCGAGGCCGGCCTTTCCGCCGCGCTGGGCCGCCTGTTCGCCGTCGCGGAGGCCTACCCCGACCTGAAGGCGAGCGCGAACTTCGCCAGCCTGCAGGAGGAGCTGGCCAGCACCGAGAACAAGATCGGGTTCGCGCGGCAGTTCTACAACGAGACCGTCATGAACCTGAACAACAAGGTGCAGATGTTCCCCGGGAACATCATCGCCGGCCTGTTCCGCTTCGGGACCGAGACCTTCTTCGAGGTCAAGGACGAGGCGCAGCGCGAGGCGCCGAAGGTCTCCTTCAGCTGACGGGACGCGCGCGATGTGGGAGCAGATCGCGGCCAACCGCCGCAAGTCGGTCCTCCTGGTGACGGTGGCGGCCCTGCTGCTGGGGCTGCTGGGCTGGGCGGGCGGCGAGTACTTCCTGGGCGAGGGCGGCGGCGCGCCGGGCGTGCTCGTCGCCCTCGTCGTCTGGCTGGTGATGACGCTGGCGGCCTGGTTCCAGGGCGACGGCATCATGCTGTCGCTGGCAGGCGCGCACCGCGTGCAGAAGGAGGACTTCCCGCAGCTGTTCAACATCGTCGAGGAGATGACCCTCGCGGCCGGCCTGCCGCGGATGCCGGCCGTGTACGTGATCGACGATCCGGCGCCCAACGCGTTCGCCGCCGGCCGCAAGCCGGAGAACGCGGCGGTGGCGGTCACCAGCGGGCTGCTGCGCACGCTGGACCGCGACGAGCTGCAGGGCGTGATCGCCCACGAGATGGCCCACGTGCGCAACCGCGACATCCAGCTCATGCTGTTCGCGGGCGTGCTGGCCGGGGCCATCGTGATCCTGGCCGAGACCGGTCTGCGCGGCATGTGGATGGGGGGCGGGCGCAGCCGCTCGCGGCGCGACGGCGGCGCCGACGGGAACGGCCTGGCGGCGCTGCTGGCCGTCGTGCTGATGATCCTGGCGCCCATCCTGGCCCAGTTGATCTACTTCGCCGTCTCGCGACGGCGCGAGTACCTGGCCGACGCCTCGGCCGCCTCGTTCACGCGCTACCCGGAGGGCCTGGCCTCGGCGCTGGAGAAGATCAGCCGCGCGCCGCAGCGGCTGGGCGGCGTCACCTCGGCCACGGCGCCCATGTACATCATCAACCCGCTCAAGCGCGCGGGCCAGGCGGCGGCCAACGCCACCAGCACGCACCCGCCCATCGACCAGCGCGTGCGCATCCTGCGGGCCATGGGCGGGGCGGGCTTCGCCGACTACGACCGCAGCTACCGCGAGGTGACCGGCCGCGGCGGCGTGGTGCCGAAGTCGGCGCTGGCCGGCGAGGGGGCGCAGGCGCCGGCCGCGCGCCCGGAGCCGGATCGCGCGGCGCCGTCGACGCGGGAGAACGCGCGCCGGGTCGACGACTTCTTCTACCGCCGGGGCGGCTACCGGAAGGTCGACTGCGCGTGCGGCACGACGCTGCGCGTGCCGCCGGACTTCGCGACACCCACCGCCAAGTGCCCGCGCTGCGGGACCGTTCACGAACTGGGCTGACGGCGGCGGCGTTCCCGCGCGCGGGGTCCGGCTCAGACGTCGCGGTCGACGAGGACGTCCCGCTCGAAGCCGTCGGTCAGGAAGCGCGCCATCATCGCCGGGCCGTGTTCGGTGCCGATGCTCTCGGGGTGGAACTGCACGCCGTACAGCGGCCACCGGCGGTGGCGCACGCCCATCACCAGCCCCTCGTCGGTCCAGGCGGTCAGGCGCAGGCACTCCGGCAGCGAGGCGCGCTCGGCGACCAGCGAGTGGTAGCGCATCACTTCCAGGGGCTCGGGCAGGCCGGCGAACAGGCCGGCGTCGTCGTGCAGGATCAGCGAGGTCTTGCCGTGGCAGGGCTCGGGCGCGCGCACGACGCGGCCGCCCAGGGCGTCGACGATGCCCAGGTGGCCCAGGCACACGCCCAGGATGGGCACCTCACTGCCCAGCTCGCGGATGGCATCCAGCCCCACGCCCAGGTAGCCCGGCCGGTCGGGGCCGGCCGGACCGGGCGAGATGATCAGCCGCCACGGCGCCAGCGCGCGCAACCGGTCCAGCGTGAGGGCGTCGTTGCGGAAGACCAGCGGCTCGCGGCCGCCGTCCAGCCGCGCCACCAGCTGGAACAGGTTGAAGGTGAACGAATCGTAGTTGTCCAGGATGACGACCGGTCCGCGGGCGCTCATGCGGGCTCCTTCCCGGCGGACGACTCCGCGTCGCCCGGCGCGCCGATCGCCCCGGCCGCGCGCAGGGCGGCCACCAGCGCGCGCGCCTTGTCCAGGCTCTCGCGGTACTCGGCGCCGGGGTCCGAGTCGGCGGTGACCGCGCCGCCGGTGCCGAACGAGACCTGCCCGCCCGCGCAGATGAACGTGCGGATGACGATGCTCAGGTCCAGCGCCCCGTCCCAGCCCAGCCAGCCCAGCGCGCCGGCGTAGACGCCGCGCGGCTCCGGCTCCAGCGCCTCGATGACGGCCATCGCCTCCAGCTTGGGCGCGCCGGTCATCGACCCGCCCGGGAAGCAGGCGCGCACGGCGTCGAGCGCGTCGCAGCCCGGCTTGAGCTGCGCGGTGATCGTCGAGACCAGCTGGTGGACCGTGGCGTAGGATTCGACGACGCGCAGCTCGGGCACGTCCACGCTGCCGACGCGCGCCACGCGCCCGAGGTCGCTGCGCACCAGGTCCACGATCATCGTGTTCTCGGCGTTGTCCTTCGCCGAATCGGCCAGGTCGGCGCGCAGCGCCCGGTCCTCGGCCGCCGTGGCGCCGCGCGGGCGCGTGCCCTTGATGGGGCGGCTCTCCAGGCTGCCGTCGGCCGCGCAGCGCAGGAACCGCTCGGGGGAAGCGCCCGCCACGCAGACGTCGCCGCACCGGAGGAAGGCCGCGAACGGCGCCGGGTTGAGCGCCCGCAGGGCGGCGTAGAGATCCCAGGGGTCGGCCCCTAGCGGCGCCGACAGCTGTCGCGTCAGGCAGATCTCGAAGGCGTCGCCCGCGAGGATGTGTTCGCGGCAGCGCTGCACCGCCGCCCGGTACGCGGCTTGGTCGCAGGCGGTGTTCAGGCCGGCCAGGTCCGGGGCGTCGCCGGGCGTCGCGGCGCCCGCCTCAGCCAGGGAGACGTCCGGCAGGGGCCGCGTGCGCGCCAGCAGCTCGCGCCACCATTGCCGGCGGACTTCCAGGTCCCGCGCCGCCTCGCCGGCGTCCCGGCCGCGGCCGGCCACAGCCAGGGTGGTGACGCCGGTGGCGTGCTCGTGGCGCAGGACGTCGTCGCAGACCAGGAACAGGAGGTCGGGCACCGGTCCGCGACCGCCGTCGCCGACCCGCAGCGGCAGCCGCTCAAAGGCCCAGGCGACCCCGTAGCCGAACCACCCGACCAGGCCGCCGGCGAACGGGCAATCGTCCCGCGGCGCGGTTGGCTCGGGCGCGTAGGCCTCGCGCAGGGCCCTGAGCGCCGCGGCGGGATCGCCCGTCCAGCGCCGCCGGCGCGGCGGGTCCGCGAGGACGCCGTCCGGTTCGCGCCACACCCTCAGCTCCAGGTCCAGGCCCGGCTGCGGGTCCGCGCCGGCTGCGGCGCGGCGCCAGCCCGCCAGCTGCGCGGCCGGCCGGCCGCCGGCGAACGACCACCGGCCCAGCCGCCCGTCCGCCAGGGCGCTGTCCAGCAGGAAGACCGGGACCTCCGGCGGGAACGCGGCCGGCAGCCCCCAGAACGGCGCCGTCAGCGGGACCGTCTCGACGGCGGCGCAGGCGCGGCAGGGGTGAAATCCCAGGTCCATCGGCGGCTCCGGCGGCGTCTGCGGCGGCGGATTGACAGGGGCCGTGGGGGGAAGGTACCTTTGCCCGACTTCCCCGGCCCCGCGGTCGGGGCCAATCTCTGTCGGCGGGCGCGCTTCGGCAAGACGGCCCGCCGCGCCGGCCGGTGTCCCCCACGCAAGCGGTTCCGGCCGCCCCGCCCGGGCCGCCGGGGTTCTCGGAGTCGCCGTTGAAGCAGCGTCGTTCCTTCCCCCTCCGCGCGGCGGCGTTGCTGCTGGCCGCGGCCTTGGCGACGCCTGCCGCGGCGCAGACCGTGCGCACCAACCTGCTGACGAACGTCGGCCTGGTGGGACTGACGCTGACCAACCTGGGCTACTTCGGCACCGCCTTCAGCAACCGCAACCAGCCCTCGTGCGAGTACCCGCTCAACAGCAACGTCGAGCACGTCTATCGCGGCGGACTCTGGGTGGGCGCGCGCGCCGCCGACGGCAGCGTGCACGTCTCGACGGGCGCGCAGGACGCCAACGGGCTGCAGGAAGGCGACGACATCCGCGAGCTGACCAACTTCTACGACAGCGAGAACGCCGGCAATCCCAAGAACTTCGTGCGGGAGTGGTCCAACAGCCAGAACTCGGCGAACTACGACATCCGCGCGCTGGCCACCCAGCACTTCGAGATGTACATGCACGACTACATGGACTCCCCGTCGGGCAACCACACGCCGCTGGGGGTCGAGGTCCGGCTGCGCGCGCTGGCCTGGGGCAGCCCCTACGCCGACGATTTCGTGATCCTGGACTACTCGCTGGTCAACATCAGCGGCAACGAGCTGACCGACGTGTACCTGGGCCTGTGGGTCGACACCACGGTCGGCAATACGGAGTTCCGCACGCCCTACGATCCCCAGGCCCCGCTCCGCTGGGACTACTGGGACGACTACAACGGCGCCTGGGGGCCGGTCGGGCAGGTGGACGAGGCGTTCTCGGTGCCCGCGGACCCGGACATCTGGATGGCCTACGAGCACGACGCCGACGGCGACGAAGGGCTGGCCACCAGCTGGATCGGCTACCGGCTGCTGGGGACCAGCCGCGAGCCGACGCCCGAGCCGGGCGTCCGGCCCGTGTCGTACAACGTGTGGCGCTTCCGCGGCGTGCCGTCGCGGGACGACCAGTACGAGGCGCCCGAGGAGCCGGGCACGATCCTGCCGGGCAAGTACCAGATCATGGCCAACGGGAACTTCGACGTGGGCGAGACCGCGGAAGCGGACTTCAGCGCCCAGTCGAACTGGGTCTCCATGATGTCCACGGGGCCGTTCCGGTCGTGGGCGCCGGACGACACCCTGAAGGTCACGTTCGCCATCGTCGCGGCGCCCGATTCGCTGGGCCTGTTGGCCAACAGCAAGGTCGCCCAGGTGGCCTTCGACGAGGGCTTCACGATTCCCTCGGGCCCGCCGTCGCCGAACCTGGAGTTCGCGACGGAGAACAACTCGGTGGTCATCGCCTGGGCGCCCGGCGATTCGCTGGACACCGGCGGCCAGCCGCTGCCACTCGACAGCGCCCTGCGCTCGCCCGAACACCACATCAGCGCCATCACCGGCCGCGAGGACTTCCAGGGCTACCGCATCTACCGCTACCAGGGCCGGTCCATCCCGGGCGACCCGTTCAGCGCGGCCACGCTGGTGGCGCAGTTCGACCGCATCGACGGCGTGGGCTTCGACACCGGCCTGCCGCCGCGCGGCGAGGACGGCCGCCGGCGCTTCGTGGACACCGGCCTGCTCGACGGCTTCCCGTACTGGTATGCGATCACCGCGTTCAGCGCGCCCGACCTCGAGGCCGGCCTGCCCGAGTTCGAGAGCGGGTTCAACGAGAACTCGCGCCTGGTCTACCCCGGCCCGGCGGCGGCGAGCGGCCTGGCCGGCGGCGTCTCGGTCTATCCCAATCCGTACCGCGCGGCCTCGATGTTCGACTCGCGCACCAACGCGGGCATCGACGAGATCGGGCGCAAGCTGTGGTTCACCGGCCTGCCGCCGCGCTGCCGGATCCAGGTCTTCACGCTGGCTGGCGACCTGATCAAGACGATCGAGCACGACGACCCCACCTCGGGGCAGGCGGCGTGGGACCTGATCAGCGAGCCCGTGCGGGCCATCGCGACCGGGCTGTACATCTTCGTCGTCACCGACCACGCCACGGGCGAGGTCCAGCGCGGGAAGCTGGTGATCATCAAGTGAGGACGCGCTCCGTGAATCACCGCGTGGCGGCGCCCGGCCTGGCGCTGGCGGCGGCCGCGCTCATCGCCGGCTGCGCGGCGAACGAGCCGTTCGACCCCGCGTCGGTGCCCAACCAGAAGCCGACGGCGCGGCTCTTCGTGGGGCCGGTGGCGCCGGGCGCCGAGCTGAACCCGACCAGCTACTACCGACGGACCTTCCGCTGGAGCGGCACCGACGTCGACGGCTGGGTGCGCGAATTCCACGTGTCGGTGCGCACCCAGGCGGACGTGCCGGCGCCCTGGATCACCACCACCCGCACGGATACGACGATGACGTTCACGCCGGACGCCCAGGGGCGGGCCGAGGCGACCGTCTACCTGGCCTGCCGCGACGACCGCGGCGCCGTGAGCGACACCGTGGTGCAGCGCATCCCGCTGCGGAACTTCCCGCCGGCGGTCAATTTCCAGAGCGACTTCGACCCCCGGCGCAACCTGCAGCGCGAGTTCCGCGACATCAACGGCAACGTGACCACCAATCCCGCCGCCGCCGTCGACACGACGTACTTCAACTGGGGGCCGATGAGCTTCCGGCTCTTCGCCCTGGACCTCGACGGCGCCGCGACGATGGACGACTTCTACCGCTACACGTTCGCCGACGGGGACGGCGACGCGCTGGAGACGCGCGACGAGGAAGACCCGCTGGCGGACCCGAACACGGGCTGGGTGCGCGTGCCGTTCAACTCCAGCGCCGAGATCAAGAAGTTCTCGATCTTCGCCCGGGACATTCCGCCGGGCTCGCCGCGCACGCTCCGCGTCTCGGTCCGCGACGAGGCCGCCTCCGACGCGGACTTCAGCTACAGCTGGGAGGTGCGCGCGCCGTCCGGCCCGGTCCTGTTCATCAGCGAGGGGCAGACGCCCGCCGCGCGCGGCTTCTACACCGGCGTGCTGGACACGCGCTTCGGCGTCGGCGGCTGGGACCAGTACCAGTTCTGGTTCGGCTGGCCGGAGGACGCGGCGGTGCTGCTCGAGACGTTCCGCAAGTTCCAGGTCGTGTTCTGGTCCGACGGCGGCTCCGGCAGCCTCAACCTCAAGACGGCCTCGGCGATTCCCGGCGTCCTGCAGCAGTACCTGTTCCCGCCGGCGGGTGCGCCGCAGGGCCGCGTGCTGTTCACCTCGCGCGGGTTCCTGGGCCAGGTCAACGGCCTGTCCAACGCCTTCGTGCAGGCGGTGCTGGGCGTCAGCCCGACAGCGGCCCCGGCCACGCCGCTGCGCCTGCCCTCGGGCCGCTCCGCTCTGCATCAGGGCGCCTCCACGCTGCCCGACATGACCACCGCCACCACGCTGCAGGTGGGCGGCTACGGGCTCTCGCTCCTGGCCACGGGCGACAACGAGGCGCTGTACCGGATGGAGACCTGCACCGACTGCTACGGCGACCCGCGCCGGCCGTCGCCGCCGTACGATCCGGTCGTGGGCATGCGGATGCCCGCGCGGGCGACCTCGCCGCTGGCCCGGTTCGCGGGCCTGAGCGTGCAGGTCGAGAGCTTCAACCAGGTGCAGGCCTCGGCGGTCCTGCGGGCGATCCTCGACACCGAACTGGGAGTGGCCGGCCAGTGACGCACAGGCGTACCCGCGCCGCGGCGGCGGCCTTTGCGCTCCTGCTGGCGCTCCTGCCGGCCATGCCGGCGTCCGCGCAGACGGCCGGCGCGGAGTCCCCGGCGACGGCCGGGGCGGTCGACCCGCTGACGCCCTGCACCATCAAGGGCCGCATCTTCGACGCCGAATCCGGCGAGACGATGCCGTACACCAACGTCTTCATCGCCGGCACCAACTCCGGCACGATGGCCTTCACGGACGGTTTCTACATCCTGCGCGGGCTGCGCGCCGGGACGTACACGGTGAAGGCCTCTTACATCTCGTACGCCGTCGGCACGCGGACGGTCACGCTGGCGCCGGGCGAAGTGGTCAACGTCGACTTCCACCTCGAGGTCCAGGCGATCCTGGCCGAGGCGCTCGAGGTGGCCGCCGAACGCGAATTGATCGAGGTGGACCGCACCGGCAGCAGCCATTTTCTCAGCTCCCAGCAGCTGTCGTCGATGCCGCTGGACGAGATGGTGGACATGATCGCGCTGCAGCCCGGCGTCACGATGCAGGACAACGAGATCCACATCCGCGGGGGCCGCGCCGACGACACGATGTTCATGGTCGACGGCATGTCGGTGAACGACCCGCTCAGCGGCGGCGGCTACGGCTACCAGATGGACCCGGCGATCATCAACGAGATCGAGGTCCTGACCGGCGGCTTCAACGCCGAGCACGGCCAGGCGGTCAGCGGCGTGGTCAACGTCTCGACGAAGGAAGGCAACGACTACCTGGAAGCGCGCGTCAGCCTCAAGCGCGACTACCTGCTCAAGCCGGTGCCGAAGGACGACTACCTGGACTGGCGGCAATACACCGACTTCTCCGAGCCGCAGAACGTCGACATGGTGAAGGCGTCGGTCTCGGGCCCGGATCCCCTGGCGGCCGGCCTGCGGCGCCTGGGCCTGAGCCTGCCGGGGAAGCAGTACCTGCTGGCCAGCGGCTCGGTGGACATCAAGGACGGCCACCTGCCGATCTTCAGCCTCCAGGACAAGCTGCGCTCGCCCCTGTACGAAGGCACGTTCTGGACGCCCCGGGCCGACAACAACTGGAACGGGATGCTGAAGTGGACGTGGATCCTGGACCCGGACCGCAAGTTCAACCTCAACGTCAGCCGCAACGTCAGCATCAGCCAGGGCTTCGAGCTGGGCGGCGAGGGCTACCCGTTCACGTTCATGGACCGGCTGGGCGAGTACCTAGTCTTCACCAACGAGAACATCCTGACGCAGGCGTACTACCGCCAGGTCCTGGGCGAGAAGTCGTGGTTCGAGGCGTCGCTCGGCCGCAGCTTCACGCGCCAGCACTCGAACGTGAACGGCAACGACGATTTCACGACCTACGAGCCGTTCCGCCGGCTGGACTTCGGCAGCCAGGGCAGCGCCGACCGCTGGCACGACCACTACGCGGAGTCGTACACGTTCAAGGGCGCCTACACCTTCATGGGCGGCGGCCACAACGAGTTCAAGACGGGCCTGGACCTGTCGCTGACCGAGATCCAGCTGGTCGACCTGGCCTACGGGCTGGCTTCGCCGACGCCGGGACGGCTCGGCATCCGGCAGGACATCTTCGTGTCGCACCCCATGACCGGCTCGGCCTACTTCCAGGACAAGCTGGACTACCGGGGCCTGATCCTGAACGCCGGCCTGCGGGCCGACTTCTGGGCGCCGGGCCGCGAGGTCGAGGCCGTCATGGCCGACCCGGACGAGTACCTGTTCATCACCGACGACATGGCGACGGAGTTCGCCGCCAGCACCTACCGGGCCTTCGGGCGCAACTGGAAGGCTCGCCTGTCGCCGCGCCTGGGCCTCAGCTTCAAGGTCACCGAGCGCGACAAGTTCTTCTTCAACTACGGCCACTTCAGCCAGTGGCCGCGGTTCCTGTACGTCTACCCGCAGCTGACGGCCAACACGGCGGCCGACGTGCAGCTGCTGGGCAACCCGAACCTGGACCCGAAGATCACGGTCGAGTACGAGACCGGCATCCAGCACGAATTCGGCGGGCTCTGGAGCGCGGGCGTCACCTTCTTCAACCGCGACATCTTCGATTACGCCAAGAGCGTCACGATGGCGCCGGTGCAGATCACGCCGGAGATGACTTCGGACCCGAACGACACCGAACCGCGGACGATCAATCCCGTGCGCTACTTCAACGGGGACTCGGCGCGCAGCCTCGGCATCGAGCTCTCCGTCGTCAAGCGCACGACGCGGTGGCTCAGCGGCTCGGCCAGCCTTGAGCTGCAACGCACCACCGGCACCAACAGCACCGCCGACCGCGCCTACCTGCAGGCCCTGTTCGGCGAGGAGTACGACGACACGGCGAACCTGGCGGCGCTCACGCGCTCGCCGCTGCTGTGGGACAAGCCGTGGGCCTTCAGCCTCAACGCCGACCTCTCCATC
>CAYNPY010000035.1:16634-34373 GCA_964399195.1 uncultured Fibrobacteraceae bacterium | reverse complement strand
GGGCGCCATCAGCAAGACGGTCAACCTGCCGCAGGAGGCGACCGTCGACGAGATCATGACCACCTACATGGAGGCCTGGAAGATGGGCCTCAAGGCGGTGGCGATCTACCGCGACGGCAGCAAGCGCCTGCAGCCGCTCAACACGGGCAAGAAGAAGGACGAGGCGGCCGCCGAGCAGCCCCTCGCCCCGCCCAAGCCCCAGCGCGTGCGCCTGCCGGACGAGCGGCGGGCCATCACCCACAAGTTCGCCATCGCCGGGCACGAGGGCTACATCACCGTCGGCCTGTACCCGAACGGCAAGCCGGGCGAGATGTTCATCTCGATGGCCAAGGAAGGCTCCGTGGTCAGCGGCCTGATGGACAGCTTCGCCACCAGCGTGTCGATCATGCTGCAGTACGGCGTGCCGCTGAAGGTGCTCATCAACAAGTTCAGCCACGCGCGCTTCGAGCCGAGCGGATTCACCAGCAACCCGGAGATCCCCATCGCGAAGTCCGTGATGGATTACATCTTCCGCTGGATGGACCTGAAGTTCGGCGAGCACGCCGGCGACGACGACGGCACCGAGGCCACGCTGCCGGTCGAGGCGCGCGCGATGGAGCAGGCGCAGAAGGCGATGGCGGCGTCGGCGGGCGGCCCCGCTCGCATCACGATGCAGCAGCCGCGCCTGGCGATCCAGGCGCAGACCGACAGTCCGCCGTGCCCGAACTGCGACTCGCTGACGGTGCGCAGCGGCTCGTGCTACAAGTGCATCAACTGCGGGACCACCACGGGCTGCTCCTAGCAGCCGACGATCACGGGCGCCGCCGCGCAGGCGGCGCGCGTGAAGACGGAGCGACCCGCGGCCAGGATGGCTGCCGGAACCCGGCGGGGAAGGATCCCTGCCGGGTTCCTGGCTGATGTGCGGGGTCGGGGGCGGCCCGCGTGCGGATCCGGCCGGCGCGGCTATGCTGGGGGCTGAACCGCCGCCGACGCCTCGCGTCCTGGCGCCCGGCGCGCAATCGGCCCCCGAGGGGTTCCCATGAACCGGCTGCCGAGCCTGCCCGCGCTGCTGCTCCCGGCCCTGCTGCTTGCGGCCGTTCCGGCGCCCGCCACGGTCACCGCCTGGGGGGCGCTCGCCGTGGCCGGACCCGACCAGCTCTCCGGCCTGGTCGCGGTCGCCGCCGGCGGCCACCACACGCTCGGCCTGCGCGCCGACGGCTCGCTGGTGGCCACCGGCTACAGCTGGTACGGGCAGGCCTGCCCGCCACCGGACATCCCGGCGCTGCGGATGATCGCTGCCGGCTACCTGCACAGCCTGGCGCTGACGGTCGACGGCCGCGTGTTGGCCTGGGGACGGGACGACTACGGCCAGGCGCGCGCGCCTTCGGCAGACGGCCCGTTCTCGGCGATCGCCGCGGGCGGCTACCACAACCTCGCGCTCGGCCCTGGCGGCTCGGTCGCGGGCTGGGGCCGCGACGACTTCGGCCAGGCCGCGGCGGCGGCCCCACCGGAGGGCGGCTTCACCCAGCTCGCCGCCGGCGGCTTCCACAGCCTGGCCTTGCGCGCCGACGGCACCATCACGGCCTGGGGCCGCAACGACGACGGCCAGTGCGACGTGCCCGCGCCCAACGCGGGCTTCGTCGCGATCGCCGCCGGCTGGCGGCACAGCCTGGCGCTGCGCGGCGACGGCACCGTGGTCGCCTGGGGCCAGGGCGAGTACGGGCAGCTCGTGCTGCCGGCCCCGAACACGGGGTTCGTGCGCATCGCCGCCGGCGTCGACCATTGCCTGGCCGTGCGCGCCGACGGGTCGCTCGCCGCCTGGGGCCGCAACGACCACGGGCAGGCGCCGACGCCCGCGCCCAGCGAGGTCTTCGCCGACGTCGCGGGCGGCTTCGGGCACACGGTCGGGCTGCGCCCCGACGGCACCGCGCTGGCCTGGGGCCTGAACGAGGACCTGCAGTGCGGTCTGCCGGTGCCCAATGCCGAGTTCGTCGCGGTGGCCGCCGGCTTCGCGCACAGCCTGGCCCTGCGCACCGACGGCTTCATCGTGGCGTGGGGCGACAACGCGCAGGGCCAGTGCGACGTCCCCCTGCCCAACACCGGCTTCCGGCAGGTGGCCGCCGGCCAGGCGCACAGCCTCGGGCTGCGCAGCGACGGCACGGTGGCGGCGTGGGGCAGCCCGGACGACGGCCGCTGCGCGGTGCCGCCGCTGCCGCTGCCGTACCGGGCGGTGGCCGCCGGCGGCGCGCACAGCCTGGGCCTGCTCGAAGGCGGGGTCGTCATCGCCTGGGGCGCGGGCGCGCAGGGGCAATTGACGGTGCCTGCGCCGAACGCGGGCTTCACCGCGATCGCGGCCGGCTTCGCGCACAGCCTCGGGCTGCGCGCCGACGGCTCGGTCGCGGCCTGGGGCGCCAACGCCGACGGGCAGTGCGACGTGCCGTCGCCCAATTCCGGCTTCATCGCCATCGCCGCGGGCTGGGCCCACAGCGTGGGCCTGAAGGCCGACGGCCGGATCGTCGCCTGGGGCCGCAACGACGGCGGGCAGTGCGAGGCGCCGCCGCCCGACCCGGGCTACGTGGCCGTCAGCGCGGGCGGCCGCTTCAGCCTGGCGCTGACCGACCGCGCCACGGTCGTGGGCTGGGGCGAGATCGGGCCCAGCGGGCGTCTGCTGCCGGCGCCGAACGGGCGCGTCAAGGCGATCGCGGCCGGTTACAGCCATGCGCTGGGGGCGCTCAGCGATCGCGCCGGTCCAGATGGGACCGGTCCGGACGCCGTGGACGCGGGGCTCGTCGCCGTCGCGCCGAATCCCGCGCGCGCGGACGTGCTGATCTCCTGGCAGCAGCGCGCGCCGGCGCGCGCGCGCCTGGCGCTGCACGATGCGCGCGGCCGCCTGGTGCGCGTGCTCGTGGACGGCGGGCGCGGCGCCGGCGCGAACACCGCGCGCTGGGACGGGCGCGACGCGCGAGGCCGCGCGGTCGCCGCCGGCGTCTATGTCGCGCGGCTGGTCGTCGACGGTGCGGCCACCGCGCGCCGGATCGTCCTCGTGCGCTGAACAGCGCCGTCGCCCCGGAACGAGGCCGGCCGCCGGGCGCAAACCCGGCAGCCGGCCGCCGCTTCCAGGCTGCGCGGGGCGCCGCTACCCGCCGAGCGCCTTCTCGATCGCCGCGCGCAGTTCCGCGTCGTCCGGCGCCGTCTTCGGCCCGAACCGCGCGATGACCTTGCCGTCGCGCCCGACGAGGTACTTCGTGAAGTTCCAGGTCGGCTCCTCGAGCCCGCCGCCGCACAGCCAGGCGTAGAGCCCGTCCTTGCCGTCGCCCTTGACCTTCACCTTGGCGAAGAGCGGGAAGGTGACCTTGTAGTTGGTGTCGCAGAAGGCGCGGATCTCCTCGGCGGTGCCCGGCTCCTGGCCCATGAAGTCGTTGCTCGGGAAGCCCAGCACGACGAAGCCGCGCGGCTTCAACTCGCCGTACAGCGCCTCGAGGCCCTTGTACTGCGGCGTCAGGCCGCACTTGCTGGCGGTGTTGACCACCAGCGCCACCTGGCCCTTCCAGTTCGCCAGCGGCGTCGGTTCGCCTTCCAGCGAGTTGGGGGTGAAGGACCACAGCGTGCCGGGCGCCTCGCCGGTGGCGGCCTGGGCGCCGCCGCTGAGCGCCCCGCGCAGCACGATCACGACCACGGCCACGGCGGCCACCAGGAGGCCGCCGACGATGAGCAGGATGTTCTTCATGCGTAACCCCGTCCCGTTGCCGCGCGCCGCGCGCGCCGTCCCTACGGACCCTTGAGCCAGTGCCCCAGCCCGACGCCGATGAAGTTCGCCACCGCGTAGCCGAGCGTGCCGCAGAGGACCGCCGGCAGCACCAGCGTCTCCCAGCGGCGGGCCACCGCCATCGCCGCGGCGGTCGTGGGGCCGCCGACGTTCGCGTTGGAGGCGATGATAAGCTCGAACAGGTCCAGCCGCACCAAAGCGCCGGCCACGAGCAGGAAGAGCACGTGCACCAGCAGGATCACCGCCGCGAACACGAACAGCGCCGGGCCCACCTTGAGCACCATGCCGATGTTCGCGCTCGCCCCGATCACCGCGAAGAAGATCTGCATCAGGAACGCGCCGATGACCTCGCTGCCGTTGAGCTTCGCGCACAGCCGCGGCGCGGCCGTCGCCAGCGTCACCGTGAGCACCGTGACCACCAGGATGCCGCCGGCCTTCCAGCCCGCCGCTCCGGCCAGCGCGTAGCCGGCCGTGCACAGCCCGAGGCCCGCCGCCAGCGCCGTGGCCGCGCCGCGCAGGTCCGGCAGCGCGGTCGTGGCCTGCCCGCCGCCCGCGCCCGCCGAGCCCGTGGCCGCCGCCACGTGCCGGCGCGGGTAGCGGCGCGCCAGCCAGCCGAACGAGGGCAGCGCGAACAGCACCAGGAAATAGAGGGCCATGACCAGGTTGTCGGCCGCCACGCCGGCGCTCAGGAGGTCGCCCGAGCGCAGGCCCACGATTTCCGAGACGGCGGCATAGTTCAACGAGCCGCCGATGTAGGTGGCCGAGAACACGGCGGCCAGCTGCCAGCCCTCCGGCCCCAGGGGCACCATGCGGAACGCCGCGACGGTGCCCAGCACGGTCCCGACGACGCCCAGCCCGAACGCCGCCAGGGTGGGACCGGCCTCGCGCAGGATCCGCCGCAGGTCCGCGCGCAGCAGCAGCAGCGGGATGGCCAGAGGCACCAGCCGGCCCCACACGGTGTCGTAGGCCGGCACCCCGTCGGCCGGGATCACGCCCAGGTTCGACAGCGTGAACGTGAACCCCATCGTCAGGATGGCGCCGCTGAGGCGGCGGCCGACGCGCGTGTTCTCCACGTGGAGCCCGAAGGCGGCGGCCGCCAGCAGGACGGTCCACAGCGCCCAGGGATGGTCGGCGGGAATCAGGGTGGCCAGCAAGCCGGGCGTCCTCTCGGCTGGGTTTCGGGCCGCGCTGCCGGGACGGTCGCGGCGCCGGGGCGGGCAGACTAGCAGACGGCGGCTGCCGCCGGCAACGGCTGCCGCGGGCCGGCCGGCGCGGTTCGCAGTGGCGGCCGCGGCGGTCATTTGGCACAATGGGCCTCCGGAAGCAGCGGCCCGCGCCGGGCCCGGACCCCGCCCGGGATCCCACCGAGGATGGAGCCATGTCCAAGTCGCCGATCACTTCCGCACGTTCCGCGTCACCCGCGCCATCCGCGCGGCGCGTCCCTGTCGCCCTGGCCGCGCTCGTCCTGCTCGCCGTGGCGGCCGCCGCGCCCGCCCCGGCCGCCGCCCGCGGCGACGGCCGCGACTGGAACCGCAGCGGCGATACACTGGCCGGCGCGGTAGGGCTGCACATCGGCAAGATCGGCGGCACGGGTCTGGCGTTCCGGCTGCCGGTCGAGTGGTTCCTCTACGCGCAGGTGGCCGGCGGCATCTGGCACAGCGGGGACAACCAGCGCCACAACCTCGGGCTGCAGCTGCAGTACCTGCTGCGCCAGGATTCGCGGCTGCGCCTGTTCACCGCGGTCGGCACCGCCTTCTACTACCGGCGGGAGAAGCTCGGCGCCGGTCCTGCCGGCGATGTCTTCGCCGCCGACACCGACTGGAACTTCGGCGCCGGCGTCGGCATCGAGGTGCTGCAGGGTCCGCGCTGGGCCTGGCTGCTCGAGTTCGACTTCGTGCACGAGGAACGCACCGGCGACACGACGGTCTCGCCGCAAGCCGGCATCTCCTACTACTGGTGAACGCGCCGGGCCAGTGCGGCTCCGCCGTCGCCGGGGGTGCGCGCGCCCGTCGCGCCTGGTGCCTGTACGACTGGGCCAATTCCGCGTTCGCCACCACGGTCATGGCGGCGATGTTCCCGCCCTTCTTCCGCGAACTGGCGATCGCCGCCGGACGCGGCGAGGCGGCCGCGACCGCGCTGTGGGGCTACGTCACGGCCGGGAGCCTGCTGCTGACGGCGCTCGTCTCGCCGCCGCTGGGGGCGCTGGCTGACGCGCGCGGCGACCGCAAGCGCCGCCTCGCCTGGCTGGCGGGCGCCGGCGCCGCGCTGACGATGGCGATGGCGCTGCTGGGTGGTGACCAGTGGTGGGCCGGGGCGCTGCTGTTCACGGGCGCCAGCCTGGCCTTCTCGCTGTCGATCGTCTGCTACGAGGCGCTGCTGCCGCACCTGGCCGCGGGAAAGGACCTCGACGCGCTGTCGGCCCGCGCCTACGGGTTGGGCTACGCGGGCGGCGGCCTGCTGCTGGTGCTCAACCTGGCCTGGGTGCTGAAGCCCGCCTGGTTCGGCCTGGACGGCGCGGGGCAGGCGGTGCGCCTGTCCTTCGTCAGCGTGGGCCTGTGGTGGGCGCTGTTCACGCTGCCGCTGTTGCGGCACGTGCCGGAGCCGCCCCCCTCGGGCGGGCCGGTCGGGATCGCGGCGGCGTTTCGCCGCCTGCGGACGACGTTCGGCGAGATCCGGCGCTACCGCGACCTGAGCCTGTTCCTTGGCGCCTACTGGGTCTACAACGACGGCATCGGCACCATCGTCAAGATGGCCACCGCGTTCGGGGCCGAGCGGGGCATCGCGCTGACGCACCTGATGGGGGCGCTGGTGGTGACGCAGGCGGTCGGCATCCCGTGCTCGTACGCGTTCGCCGCGGCGGCGCGCCGCGCGGGGGCCAGGCCGCTGGTGCTGGGCGCGCTGGCCGGCTACGCGCTGATCGCCGTCGGCGCCCTCTTCCTGCGCACGGCGGCCCATTTCTACCTCCTGGCGGCGGCGGTCGGCGTCGTCCAGGGCGGCGCGCAGGCGCTCAGCCGCTCGCTGTTCGCGTCCATGGTGCCGCGGCACCGCGCGGCCGAGTTCTTCGGCTTCTTCGGGGCCAGCGGCCGCCTGGCCGGCGTGGTCGGGCCCCTGGTGTTCGGGCTGACCGCGCAGGCGGCCGGGACCAGCCGCGTCGGGGTCGCGTCGCTGGTGGTGTTCTTCGTCGTCGGGGGCTGGCTCCTGTGGCGCGTGGACCCCGCGGCGGGAGCCGCCGCGGCCCGCCGGGCCGAGGCGGAGGAGGCGCCGGGGGCCGCCTGAGCCGTCGCGAGCCGCCGGTCGCCACCGCGCCGCCTCTGTTGTAACCTGAGGGCAGGCGCCGCCGCGTCGCCGGCGCCGGAACTCGAGAAAGGTGTGAGCATGCCCAGTCAGCGGCCCGTGTTCTCGAAGGATCCGCTCTACCAGTTGCTCCGGGAAGACGACATCAAGGGCTTCAACGCGCGGCGCGACGCCGGCAGCCCCTGCGACCTGCGCGGGGTCGACCTGCGCGGGGCCGACCTGCGCGGCCTGCACGCCGACGGCCTGGACCTCAGCGGCGTCTACCTGCGCGAGGCGGACCTGCGCGGCATCGACTTCACGCACGCGCGACTGGAAGGGGCCAGCCTGCTCAACGCGCGCGTGTCGGGGGTCATGTTCCCGGCCGAACTGACGGCCGAGGAGATCCGGCTGTCGGTCGACTTCGGCACGCGCATGCGCTACAACCCGCTGCTGCGCGGGCGCTGAGCAGTCCGGGAGCGCCGTCCGTGTTCGAGCGGTTTGTGGACATACTGGGCCAGGCCTGGCTCGTGACGGCGCAGATGGCGCCCTGGCTGCTGCTGGGCTTCGCCGTGGCCGGCCTGTTGTCGACGGTCGTGGCGACGGCCTGGCTCGAGCGCCATCTCGGCGGCCGCGGCCTGTTGCCCGTCGTCAAGGCGGCCGCGTTCGGCGTGCCGCTGCCTCTGTGCTCCTGCGGCGTGATCCCGGTCGCCGCCTCGCTGCGGGCCAACGGCGCCAGCCGGCCCGCCACCACCGCCTTCCTGCTCTCGACGCCGCAGACGGGCGTCGACTCGATCCTGGTGACCTGGTCGCTGCTGGGGCCGGTGTTCGCGGTGCTGCGTCCGGTACTCGCCCTCATGACCGGTCTGGTGGGCGGCGGGCTCGTGCAGGCCCTGGTTCCGGAGGAACGGCGCGCCGCGCCCGCCTTTCCGCTGGCGCCGGCGGGCCCCGCGGGGGCGGGACACGGCGCCGGCTTTCGCCTGGCCGCGGCGCTGCGCTACGGGCTGGTCACGCTGCCGGCGGACATCGCGCGGCCGCTGCTGCTGGGCTTGGCGCTGGCCGGGCTGATGGGGGCGCTGGCGCCGGCCGACCTGGCCGCACGCTTCGTCGAGCCGGGCCCGTGGTCGGTCCTGCTCATGATGCTCGTCGGCATCCCGCTGTACGTCTGCGCCACGGCCAGCGTGCCGCTGGCCGTCGGCTTCATCCACCTGGGCGTGACGCCCGGCGCCGCGCTGGCGTTCCTCATCGCGGGCCCGGCCACCAACGCCGCCACGCTGACGACGATCGGCCGCGTCCTGGGGCGGCGCACGCTGTTCATCTTCCTGGCGGTCGTGGCAGCCAGCGCCTTCGGCTCCGGGCTGCTGCTCGACGCCCTGCTGCCGAGGCTGGCCCACGTCGCGCCCGCGCTGGGCCATGCGGGCCACCATCACGAGCACGCCGGGCCCTGGGCCCAGGCGGCGGCCGCGGCGCTGCTGCTGCTCCTGGTTCACGCCTGGTGGCGCAGCCGGCGCCCGCGGGCGACGGCCGCCACGCGGCCGGCCACGCTCGATTTCGCCGTCGACGGCATGCACTGCAGCCATTGCCGGCAGAGCGTGGCCCGCGCCGTCGGCGGGCTGCCCGGGGTCGAGTCCTGCGAGGTCGACCTGGCCGCCGGGCGCGCGCGGGTGGCCGGCCGCGCCCTGGACACCGGCGCGATCGTGGCTGCGGTCGAGGCGCTGGGCTTCACCTGCCGGCCGGCCCGGGAGTAGGGAGCGCGCCGGCCGGCCGCCGCGCGGCGCCGGCCGCCGGCCGATCTAGTGGCGTCGCCCGCCCCGTTGCCCCTGATTCAGGCGCGAGCGGACCCAGCGCATCCAGCCGGGCCCGGTCGTTGCGGTCCGCTGGCGGGAGCGACCGGCAGGGTCCGCTTCCGTCGCGCCGGCCGCCTGCACCGCCGCGCCGACCGCGTCCCAGATGGCGGCAGCCGCCGCCGATGCGTCGCCGGGTTCCGCGGCCGCCGCCGGGGCGGGCGTTGCGCAACCGGCGGCTCGTCGATGAGGACGGCGGCCTGGCCGTCGCCCAGGGCCACGACCTCGAGGCGGCCGGACGCCGCGGGGGCCGCAGCCGCGCGCCGGCGGGGCAGGGCGCGCCGCCGGACCAGCGCCAGGGCCGCCGCCGCCCCGCCCAGGGTCACGGCGGCCAGCAGGGCAGGGGCGGCCGCGCCCGGGGGCAGGGCCCCGGCCAGCACGAAGCCCGCCACGGCGGCGGCGAACACGGCGGCGCCGACGGCCAAAGTGGCCGGCAGCAGGCTCAGGGTCGCCGGCAGCAGGGCCAGCGGCGGTCGGGGCGTCCGGGGGGGCTGGATCATGGTCCGTGTGCAGCACAACCTGTGCCAGGACGCCCGCGGGAGCCGTCGCCGGCGAGGCGGAATCGCCGCTCAACCGGCGCCGGCACCGGCCGATCCCCACCGGGAGCGCCCGCCCGCCTGGAGCCCCTTTGTCTGGAGATCGCGTGCCGCGGCATCTGCTGCATGATCTGGTGTCGACCACCGGCGACCTGGCCGCCCTCCCGGTGACCGTCGTCCGCCTGCTCGACCTGCTCAAGGACGAGACCTGCGCCGCGGACAAGGTGGTGGAGGTCCTGGACCGCGACGGCGCCATGACCGCCAATGTCCTGAAGCTGTCCAACTCCGCGTTCTACGGGGTGCGCGGCAAGGTCGGCAACACGCGCCAGGCGCTGGTCCTGCTCGGCAACCGCGCCGTGCTGACCCTGGCCTTCGCGACCGGCATGGCGCCGGTGATGCGCCGCAACCTGACCGGCTACGGCATCGGGCGCGACCGCTACTGGGAACACAGCCTGACCTCGGCGATGGCCGCAGGCGTGGCCATGGAGCGACTCGGCGGCGGCGACCGCGCCTGCGAGGCGTTCACCGCCGGGCTCGTGCACGACATCGGCATGCTCGCGCTGGACGCGCACCTGGCGACCGAGCGCATGCGCCTGGTGCCCGCCTTCCCGCTCTTCAACGTCTCCGAACGCGAACGCGAGGCGCTGGGCTTCGACCACTGCGACGCGGGCGGGTTGCTGGCCGCGAACTGGGGCTTTCCGCCGGCGCTGGCCGTGGCGATCTCGCACCATCATTGTCCGTGGGACGCGCCCGGCGACGCAGAACTGGCGGCCGCGGTGCTCGCCGGCGACATGGTCGCGCAGATGGCCGCCGACCGCCTGGCCCCGGATGCCTGGCCGGATGCGCTGGCATACCTTGCGCCGCGCGGCGTCGACGCCGATCATCTGCGCGAGCTGGCCCTGTCCGTCACCCTGGCGCCGGAGGAGACGCTGGCCCGCGCCACGCGCGCGCCCGGCACGCCATGTCCGCCCTCGACCCCCGCAGCGGTTTCCTGATCGCCCTCGGCCGCGCGCTGCACGAGAACGGCATCCCCGCCCACCGGCTGGAGGAGACGCTCGGCCTCGCGGCGGCGCGCCTGGGCCTGCGCGCGGAGTTCCTCTCGACGCCCACCTCCCTGATCTCGGCCTTCGGCGAGCCGGGCTCGCAGCAGATCGCGCTCGCGCGCGTGACGCCCGGGGACCTGCGGCTGGACCGCATCGTGGCGCTCGACGACACGGTCGAGGCTCTCTGGCGCGGCGAGCTTGACGTCGAGCAGGCCGACCGACGGCTGCGGGAGATCGCCGACCTGCCGCCGCCGTACGGGCCGGCCCTCTCGGTGGCGGCGATGGGCGCCGCCTCGGCCGCCGCCGCCCGCGTTTTCGGCGCCGGCCTGCCGGAAGTCGGCGCTTCGGCCGTCCTCGGCGTCGTGGTGGGCGCGCTCGGCATCGCGGCCCGGCGCTCGGTCACGGTCGGGCGCGTCCACGAATTCGTCGCCGCGATGGCGGCCACGCTGCTGGCCTTGGGGGCCGGCGCGCTCTGGCCGCACCTGGCCCTGGCGCCGGTGATCGTCTCGAGCGTCATCGTGCTGCTGCCGGGGTTGGCCCTGACCCTGGCCCTGAACGAACTGGCGACCGGCCACCTGGTGGGCGGCACGGCCCGGCTGACCGGCTCGCTCATGACACTGCTCAAGCTGGGGCTGGGCGTGGGGCTGGGGCAGCAGCTGGCGGCGCTCGTCGCGGTCACGCCCGCCCGCCACGACGCCCTGCCGCTGCCGCTGCCGGAATGGACGCTGGCGGCGGCGCTGCTCGTGACCGCGCCGGCCTTGGGCGTGCTGTTCTGCGCGCGCCGCCGCGAACTGCCCTGGATGCTGGCGGGCATCGCCATCGCCTTCGGGGGTGCGCGCCTGGGCGTGCACCTGCTGGGCCCGGCGCTCGGGGCCCTGCTGGGCGCGCTGGCGGCCGGGCTGGCCGGCAACCTGTACGAGCGGCGGCGGCGCCGGCCCGCCGTCGTGATGATCGTGCCCTCGCTGATCATGCTCGTGCCGGGGGCCATCGGCTACCGGAGCCTTTCGTTCCTGATGGAGCGCGACGTCGTCGCCGGCATCGGCAGCGCCGTGGCCGCGCTGCTGGTCGGCGTCTCGCTGGTGGCCGGGCTGCTGCTGGCGAACGTGCTGCTGCCGCCGCGCCACGCCCTGTAGATTCGGCGCCGGCCCCGGGCGTGGTTGACGCGGCCCGGCGCCGGCCCCTAGAATGGCGCGCCGGGCGCCGTCCCCCGCGTCCCGGCCCGGGGGTGCTCAAGCCCCTGCCCTCAAAGAACATACGGAGGCCTGCATGTCGACTTCCGCGAGCGCCGCGGCGGCCCCGGTCGCCAAGGGCCACCCCCGCGGCCTGAAGCCGCTCTTCTTCACCGAGATGTGGGAGCGCCTGGGCTTCTACCTGATGCTCGGCATCCTCTTCCTGTACGTGACCGACACCGAGCGCGGCGGCCTGGGCTTCACCACCGCCCTGGCCGGGGAGATCTACGGCACCTACATGGCCTTCGTCTACTTCACGCCCTTCATCGGCGGCATGATCGCCGACCGCATCCTGGGCTACCGGCGCAGCGTTCTGATCGGCGGCCTGCTGCTGGCGGCCGGCTACTTCAGCCTGGGCATCCGCTCGATGCCCACGTTCTACGCCGGGCTGGTCCTGCTGTGCTTCGGCAACGGCCTGTTCAAGCCGAACATCTCGGCGATGGTGGGCAATCTCTACGCGCCGGGCGACGCGCGCCGCGACGCGGGCTTCAACATCTTCTACATGGGCATCAACATCGGCGCCGCGGCCTCGGCGCTGCTGGCGGCGCCGCTGCGCAACCTGTGGAACTTCAACACCGCGTTCACGGCCGCCGGCGTCGGCATGCTCGTGGGCGTGGTCATCCTGGTGCTGAACTGGAAGCGGCTGGAGGGCGCCGACCGCAAGCCGCAGATCAAGGCCGGCGACTTCGGCCTCAAGCAGATGTTCCTGACGATCCTGGCCCCGGCCGTCGGCTTCGGCGTCATCGGCTATTTCGTGGGGCAGAAGCTGCCGTTCGTGACCGACAGCATCGGCCCGATCACGTTCGGCTTCCTCGTCGGCATGCTGCCGGTCGCGGGCTACTTCGCCTCGCTGGTCCGGCGCGCCAACGCGGACGAGAAGCCGGGGCTGGCCGCCCTCATCCCGGTCTACGTGGCCGGCGGCACCTTCTTCATGATCCTGCACCTGAGCGGCGGCCTGATGACGGTCTTCGCCGAGCGCAACACCGACCGGCGCGCCGAGTGGATCCCCGCCGTGACCGAGTTCTACGCGCAGAAGGCGATGCCCAGCTACTTCGCCAACGCGGGCGAAAGCACGCCGCGCCCGGACGAGCGCACGCTGGTGGTCATGACCGAGCAGGTCGAGGCCATGTTCGGCGCCCGCATCCTCAGCGAGGGCGCGGTCAGCTCGCTGCGCACCGACCCGGAACTGGGCGTGGTCGTGAATCCCTGGCCGGGCACGCCGGGCATCGACGGCGCGCTGGCCTGCAAGGTGTTCCCGGACGGGAACGTGTCGCTGTCCGAGTCGCGCGACGCGCACGGCGTCGCCACGACCACGGTGAAGGTCGTGCCCGAGAAGACCGAGCCGACCGGGAGGGTCGTCGTCACGCGCGACGTGGGCGGCCGCCAGGCGCCGGTGATCGTCGTCTCGAGCGAGACCTACGACGCGGTCTACGCCAAGGCCGGCGCGGCCACGCCGCGCCTGGAGCCGGGCCGCTACGTGCGCCTGCTCAACGCCGAGCTGCTGACCAGCTTCCTCAACCCGTTCTTCGTCGTCGTGCTGACGCCGGTCGTGGTCTGGTTCTTCGCCCGGCGCGTGAAGGCCGGCCGCCCGGTCAGCACGGCGCGCAAGATCTTCTACGGCATGCTCATCACCACCGTCAGCCTGCTCGTGATGGCGCTGGGCTCCCGCATGGGCGCCGACGGCGCGGCCAAGACGTCGATGATGTGGCTGGCCGCCTACTACCTGATCATCACCTTCGGCGAACTCTGCCTGTCGCCGATGGGCCTGTCGCTGGTGACCAAGCTGGCGCCCGCGCGCCTGGTCGGGCTGATGATGGGCGGCTGGTTCCTGTCGACGGCCGTCGGCAACAAGATGAGCGGGTTCATCAGCGGGCTGGAGCCCTCGACCGCCATGTTCGTCGTCCTGGCGGTGGCGATCCTGGCCGTGGCGGGCTTCATTTTCCTGATGCTGCCGCGGCTGGACGCGGCGATCAAGAAGTACGGCGCCTAGCGGCCGCCGGCCGAGCCGCCGCAGGTCGAACGGGCCCGGCGCCCGCCGCCCACCGGGCGGGCCGCCGGGCCCCGGCGATAGAAGGGAATCCCGTGAAGCGCACGATCCTGATCTGGTCCGTCTCCTTCTTCATGACGCTGGCCTTCCTGGTGTGGCAGAAGATCTCCGGCCCCACCTACGAGGTGAAGTTCCGCGAGACCGTCGCCGGCGCCGCCGTCCGCGGCGAACTGCTGCGCACGCACAGCATCAACGGGGACATGCCGGTGACCGTGCACGCGCCGGACCCGGGCGTGACGGCCGAGGTGGAGTGGCGCCGGTTCCCGACCGACGACGCGTGGCAGATCCTGCCGATGCAGCGCGACGGCGAGGTGCTGCGCGCGGCGCTGCCGCGCCAGAAGATGGCCGGCAAGCTCGAGTACCACGTGCACATCGCCAAGGACGGGCAGTCGGTGCAGGTGCCGGAGCACGAGGCGGCCGTGGCGCGCTACAAGGGCGACGTGCCGTCGCTCATCCTGGTCTTCCACGTGGCGTTCATGATCATCGGCATGTTCTTTTCCACGAGTTGCGGATTGTCGGGCCTGCTCGGCGGCTCGGCCTCGCTGCGGCCGCTCTCGCAGCTCACGTTCCTCAGCCTGCTGGTCGGCGGCTGCATCCTGGGGCCGATCGTGCAGAAGTACGCGTTCGACGCCTACTGGACGGGCTGGCCGCTGGGCAGCGACTGGACCGACAACAAGCTGGCCGTCGGCGCGCTGGTCTGGCTGGCGGCGGCCTGGCGCTGCCGCGGCGCCCGCGCCGGCCGCCCGGTCGGCCGCTGGTGGGCCTTCGTGGCCATGCTGGTGATCTTCGTCATCTACGGCATCCCGCACAGCATCCACGGCTCGACGCTCGACTACGAGACCGGCCAGCACATCCAGGCGCTGGTCGGCGCCGCGCGGTCGCTGGTCGGCTGAACGCCGCCCGGAAAGGCGAGGGCCGTCTCCCCGGCGGGAGACGGCCCTGACTCCGGACCGCGAGCCGGGATCCGCCGCGTCACCTGAAGAGCGCCTTGACCGCCCCGAAGCTGGCCTGGTCCTGCGCGACGACCGCTTCGAGCCCCACGGCGTCCAGGTAGGCGAAGTGCAGGTTGGCGTTCTGCAGGCAGCGGAACCGCAGCACGGCGCTGGTGTCGTCGGCCAGGAAGGCGAAGACCTTCGTCGCATAGCCCACGGTGCCGCTGAAATTGGCGTGCGTGAACGTCTGCGACTGGCCGTCGGCGTCGACGACCACCTCGCAGGTGCCGTCGCGGCCCGCACCCGTCAGCGTGCCGAGCTGGAAGGTCACGGTGGTGACTTCGCCGGGCACGGTCGGGATGACTTGCTGGAGGCCGCCGGCCGACCAGATGTAGCAGGCCAGGTCCACCACGTGCAGCCCGTCGGGCGCCGGCGCGCCGCCGCTGGTCCCGAGCACCCACTCGACGCCGTAGTCCACGCCCGTCCAGCCCGGGATGGCGGTGGAGCCGCCGCCGACGATCTGCCAGCTCACGGAGCCGGACGCGGGCTCGAAGGAGCCGTTGACGATCTGGGCCGTGGACGGAGCCGGCGCGGTCGCGACGGCCAGTGTGAAGACGACGGCGGCGGCAGCGGCAATGCGGCTGCGCGCGGCGGCAAGATTCGGCATCGGAAGCCCCTCCCAACCTCAGAAACCCACCCGTGACGCGAAAAAGAGAGGGAAATTGTATCAATTTGGCACGTCAGGTCAAGCGAACATTTTCGGCCCGCGGCCGTCCCGGGTTCCAACCCGAGGCGCCCCGCCGGCGTCTGGTCCTCCGTCACCACGATCTGAACGCCCGAAGGAAGTCCGATGACGCCCAGCCCGGCACCCGCCACCCGAGTCCCGGCCGCCGCCCCGGCGGAGGCCGACGCGACTTTGGCCGGGCGCGCCGCGGGCGGCGACCGGCAGGCCTTCGAGACGCTCTACCGGCGCCACGCCGCGCGCGTCCACGGTCTCTGCCTGCGCCTGACCGGAGACCGGGCGCGGGCCGAGGCGCTGACGCAGGACACGTTCGTCAAGGCCTGGCTCTCGCTGGGCGGCTGGTCCGGGCAGGGGCCGCTGGCCGCCTGGCTGGGCCGCATCGCGGTCAACCGCTGGCGCGACCAGTGGCGGGCCGACCGCCGCGCGCGCGCCCGGCTGGTGGACCTGGGACAGGACGGCGATCTGGAGGCGGTGGCCGCGGGGCAACAGGCCGCCGCCCGCCGCGACGGACTGCTGCCGCTGCTGACGGCAGTCGATCTGGAGCGGCTCGTCGCCCGGCTGCCGGAGGGCGCCCGCACCGTCTTCGTGCTGCACGCGATCGAGGAGTATCCGCAGGCCGAGGTCGCCGCCCTGCTGGGGATCAGCGAAGGCACCGTGAAGTCGCAGCTGCACCGCGCCCGCGCCCTGCTGCGGGCCATGTTCGAGGAACCGGGGAGGATGTGCGATGCGTGAACCCGATGCCCACCGCGTACCCGGCGCGGACGCCGCCCGGATCGCCTCCGACCGGCAGGCTGCCTTCGACCGCCAGACCGCCGCGCTGGCCGCGCGCCTGCGCGATGGCGGCGTCGAGCCGGCCCGCGACCTGTGGGCGGAGCTGTCGGCCGCCCTGGACGCGGCCGGCACCCCGCACGGCGGCGCGCGTGCCGGCCGCCGCGGCGCCCGGCCGGCCTGGCCGCGGTGGTCCCAGGCGGCGCTGGCCGCGAGCGTCGTGCTCGCGATCGGCCTGGGCCTGACCGCCCGCGGGCCGGCGCCCGGCGGCACCGCATCCAGAGCGCCGGCCGGCCCCGCCGCCGAATCGACGCCGACGCCTTCGACGCCGACCGCCGCCTCGCCGGCCGCCACCGCGCGCGAGGGCCTGCGGGCCGTCGCCCGGGCGCTGGCCGAGGTCGAGGCCGCGCTCGCCCAGTCTCCCGACGATCCCGACCTGTCCCGACTGGTCCTGATGATCCACCACTCGCGCGGGCGGCTGTTGCGCCTGCAGGCCGAAAGCGGCGCCCGGGAAGCCCGGCGCAGCCCGGCCTGAACCGCGAGCAACCCGAAGGAGAAGCCACCATGAACCGCACAACCATCAGCACCCTGAGCGCGGGCTGCCTGGCCCTGCTGCTGGCCGCAGCGCCCGCCGCGGCCGCCGACCGCCCCGTGTCCGAGCGCGGGGCCATGCCCCCGGGCGGCCAGGTGGCCATCGAGAACATCGCCGGCAGCGTGAAGGTCGTCGGCTGGGACCGCGACGAGATCAGCGTCACCGGCACGCTCGGTGACGACGTCGAGCGCCTGGACTTCAGCGCCGGGGCGCGCGCGCGCGTCGAGGTGGTCTACAAGGAGCGCCACCGCCGCAAGGGCGAATCCAGGCGCGAGTTGCATGGCCCCGGCGGCGGCGCCGACCTGACGGTCCAGGTCCCGCGCGGCTGCCAGCTCGAGGTCGAGGTCGTGGCCGCCGGCGTCGACGTGTCCGGCCTGGGCGGCGAGATCGAGGTGACGTCCGTCAGCGGCGACGTCGACGTTCGCGGCGCCTGCCAGAGGCTGGACGTGGAGTGCGTCAGCGGCAACGTGGAGATCGACGGCGCCGGCCGCGCGACCCAGGTGGGCACCGTCTCGGGGAACCTGAAGGTGCGCTGCGACGATGCCGCGCTGGAGGTGGAGACGGTGACCGGCGAGGCGACCGTCGACTGCACGAACCTGCGAAGCCTCGAGGCCAACACGGTCAACGGCACGATCACGGTGTCCGGACGCCCGGCCCGCGGCGCCGTGATCGAGGCGGAGTCGGTCAACGGCGCGCTGACCCTGGCCGTGCCCGGCGACGTCGGCGCCGCCTTCGAGGTGACGACCTTCAACGGCGGCATCGAGAACGCCTTCGGCCAGAAGCCGGCGCGCACGGACCGCTACACGCCGGGCGAGGAGCTGCGCTTCACCAACGGCGACGGCGGGGCCGAGGTGCGCCTCAATACTCTCAACGGCAAGATCCGCATCCTGAAGAGGTAGGCGGCGGCGTCGCACTCTCGGGGGGGGGGGGGGGGAGCGGCGGGGCCGGGGGTGGGGGGGGGGGCGGCGCCGCGGGGGGGGGGGGCGGCGGG
>CAYNPY010000035.1:0-16624 GCA_964399195.1 uncultured Fibrobacteraceae bacterium | reverse complement strand
GCCCAAACCCCCCCCCCCCGCGGGCGCGGCCACCGCCCCCCGGCCCCTTTTGCCCCCGCGCTCCCTAGAACGCGACGTCGCGGCCTGCGTTTTCACGTTCGAGCCACGCCTGCAAGGGGGCGAAGTATTCCAACAGGGCGGCGCTCGAGAGTTCCTCGCCGGTGGCCTCGCGCATCACCTGCGCCCAGTCGCGCGTGGCGCCCAGGCGCAGGATCGAGTCCAGGTAGTCGCCCGTCTGCCTGCTGCCGTGGTAGTTGGCCGCGCGCACGTCCTGGCGCAGGATCTCGCGGCAGATGTAGCGGTGCAGCTGGTGCAGGATCACCTCGCTCAGCGCGTAGTCGTAGTACTGGCCGGGGTCGTCGATGACGTGCGTCTTGGTGGCGGCGTCGCACCATTCCTCGCCGCGCGGGGCCGGCGGCTCGATGCCCTGGTAGCGCGCCGCGTACTCCCACCAGCGCGCGTTGTAGAGGTGCGACGGCAGGTCGGTCTCGTACAGGTCGTACTCCCAGTGCGTCATGGTGCCGCAGGCGAACGGCAGGAACACGATCGGCCCGGTCAGCGCCTGGTTGAGCAGCCAGCGGATGCTGTCCGGGGCCCGGCCCGGCGCCAGCAGGCCGGCCTGCTCGAGGTAGGGGACCTGTCCGGCGGCCAGTTCGATCAGCGTGCCGATGCCCTCGTGGAACGCGCGGTTGGCGCCCTCGCGCAGGATGTACGGCACCTCGGGGCGGCTGTACGCCAGGTAGTAGTAGACGTGGCCCAGCTCGTGGTGCGTCGTGGCGAACCACTCGTAGTCGGCCTTGACGCTCATCAGCGCGCGCACGTCCTGGTCCAGGTCGACGTGCCAGGCCGAGGCGTGCGTGTTCTTGCGCCGCGGCGAATCGGCCGGCAGCTCGAACAGGTCGCTGGCCGTCCAGAACCCGGCCGGCAGCGGCGGAAAGCCCAGCGAGACGTAGAAGCCCTCGGCCTGCTCGATCAGCCAGGACGGCTCCCGGCCGGCCAGCAGGCCGTCCAGGTCGACGCCCTCGACGACGCCCGGCCAGGCCTGGCCCCAGCGGTTGTCCAGCCAGTGGGCGGGCAGGCGCGCCGGCACCGGCTGCCCGTAGCGGGCGGCCAGTTCGTGGCGCACCCAGCAGTGCAGCTGCTGGTAGAGCGGCATGACGCCGGCGACCAGTTCGTCCATCAGAGCCAGCATTTCGGCGGCCGACAACCCGTAATCGGCCGTCTGCAGGCCGAAGTAGGAGCTGAAGCCCATCTCGCGCGCCACCCCGTTGCGCAGCTCCTGCAGCCCGATCAGCGGATCCCGCAGCCGCGCGCCGACCTCCTTGCTGCACTCCCAGGCGGCCCGCCGCAGTTCGAGGTCGCGGCTGCCGGCCACCAGCGCGTCCAGCGCGTTGGGCGTCACGGGTTGCGGCTCGCGCCCCGGCCGCCGCAGCAGCCACGCCGTCGCATAGAGGGTGTCGGTCGCCTGCGCCTCCAGGGCGATCAGCTCCTGCACCTGCTCGCCCGCGGTCGCCGGGTAGTGGGCGGCCAGGCGCCAGGCCGCGTCCAGCTGCCGCTGCTGGAGCGGCGCCAGGTCCGGCCGTCCACGCAGCGCGCGCAGGTTCTCGATCACGGCGGCGCTGCCCACGTAGTCGCCGAGCGCGCGGGCGGCCGCCACGCGCGCCTGCGAATGCGTCTCGCTGATGTCGGCCTCGGCGCGGTACTTCGCGCCCTCGGCCGCCGTCCACAGGCGGCGGTACTCGGCGTTGTAGCCGGCCAGGAACTCGGCTGCGTCCGCGGGCCCTCCGGCGTCCGGGACCGGCGCCGGGACCAGCGGCGCGGCGCCCTTCGCGTGTTCCCCGCCGCCAGCCGCCGGGTCGCCGGCGCCGCGGGTCAGATACCAGATCGAAAGGACGCCGGCGGCCAGCAGGGCCATGCCGATTCCGGCGAGCGCGCGCGGTTGCATCGGACCAGCTCCTTGGGCGGAGGTGGGCGCCGCGGGGCGGCGGCGGTGGTTCGGCCACTGTGCCACATGCGCGCCGAGGGGGGAAGCGCCGAGAGCGATGGGCGAACGCGCAGCGGGGAGCCCGGCCCTGCCGGCGGCGAACGCGAAGGGCCGCGCACCCGGCGCGGCCCTTCCGTCGTTGGCGACCGTTGGCGCGGCGGCCGCGGCCGCCGCCGGGCGCACGGTCTGCGGCCGCTAGGCGGTCGCCTGCGAGGTCGCCAGCAGCTTGTTATAGCGCCGCGCCGCGCGCTGCTTCCAGTGCCCCGTGTGCCAGGCGTCGCTGACCATCAGCGGCAGGACCAGCGTGGCCTCGCCCCAGACCATCTGCTCGAACGCGGTGTCGACCTTGCCCCACGAGCACGCCTCCTGCAGGGTCGAGCCGCTCAGCGCGCCGTCGCGCTCGTCGGCCACGGTGATCTGCAGGGCGTACTTGTGCATGGGCCGCTCCTCGCCCAGGATGTCGGTGGCCACCACCACGTCCTGGGTGAAGTTCTTCGGCACGCCGCCGCCCAGCATGAAGATGCCGGTGTCTCCCGCTTCCAGCTTGATGCGCGTCAGCTCGCGGAAGTCCGCCACCGAATCGATGGTCAGGTACTTCGCGTTGTTCCACTGGTGGTGAACCAGCCCGAAGCCCGCCGAGCAGTCGCTGAACGCCGGGCAGAAGATGGGCACGTCCTTCTTCCAGGCCGCATGCACGAGCGAGTGCTCGCAGCCCAGCCCGCGCTTGTCCAGCCAGGCGCCCATGGCCTGGATGAACTCGCGCGACGAGTAGGCGCGCGGCTCCAGCGAGTTCGCGATCTCGGCGATGGCCATGTCGCACTCGCGCAGTTCGTCCTCGTCGATGTAGGTGTCGTAGATGCGGTCGATGCCCAGTTCACGCAGCTTCTGGTCGTCGACGGCGTGGGGGGCGCCCTTGTAGTGGCGGAAGCCCATGCCCTCGAAGAAGTCCTGGTCGACGATGTTGGCGCCGGTCGAGACGATGGCGTCGACCATGTCGTTCTCGACCATCAGCGCCAGCGCGTCCTTCAGGCCGGCGCTGCACAGCGAGCCGGCGATGGTCAGGATGACGCTGCAGTCCCGGTCGGCCAGCATCCGGTTGAGGATGTCCGTCGCCCGCGCCAGGTTGCGGGCCTGGAAGGCCATGTCGCCGTAGGCCCGGATCAGCGGCCGGGCATCGAAGGTCCTGACGTCCACGTGCTTGAGGACATCCGAAAGGATTTCTTTCTTGTTCATCTGCGCTCTCCTTTGCCGGACGCCGGGAAAACGGACACCAGCCTGACGTACACCGCGACGACCGCCGCCTATTCGCCGCTCGCCACTTTTCGCGTGCGTGCTACCTGTCGGACTTCAGGACGTAGGCCATCAGCTGGTAGACCAGCCGCGCGGCCAGGAAATCGGGGGCCCGGTCCTCCGGGCGGGGCATGAGCTCGACCACGTCGAAGCCGACCACCTGCCGCTCGCGGCAGACCACGCGCAGCAGGTCCCTCAACTGCCGATAGGTCAGGCCGCCCGGCTCGGGCGTGCCCGTCGAGGGCATCTCGGAGGGGTCCAGCACATCGAGGTCGATCGTGATGTAGACCGGACCCTCGAAACGCTCGAGGATGCGGCGCGCCGTCGCGGCCACGTCGTCGATCTCGTGCGCGAAGATGGTCCGTCCGGGCACCAGCTTCGCCCGCTCGGCCACGTCCATGCTGCGGATGCCGACCGCCACATAATCGGCGCATTCGGCCGCCCGCGCCATGACGCAGGCGTGGTTGCACTTCGAGCCCTCGTACTGGTCCCGCGAGTCGCCGTGGGCGTCGAACTGCAGGACGGTCAGGCCGGGCCAGCGGGCGGCGTGGGCCTGGATCAGCCCGATGGAGACGGAGTGCTCGCCGCCGAGCCCGACGACCAGGCGGCCGTCGGCGATCAGCGCCGCCGCCTCCGCCCGCACGGATTCCACCATCGCCTCCGGCGAGTCGAAGCCCTCCTGCGGCGCCATGGTGACGATGCCGGCCCGCCAGGGCTCCGAATCGGTCTCGATGTCGTAGAGCTCCATGTTGGCCGAGGCCGCCAGCAGGGCGGCGGGGCCCTTGTCGGCCCCCTTCTGCCAGGTGGAAGTGCCGTCGTAGGGGATGGGCAGCACGGCGAAGCGCGCGCCGTCGTACACCGGGGCCTCCGGCAGACCGCCGAAAGCCCCGGGATCTTCGTGAAGATCCCGGGTCATGGGCAAACCAACTTTCGGCGTGGAGGCTGGAGCCGCGAAGGGGGACTAGTCGTCGTCCTTGTCCCAGTCATCGTCGTCGCCATCGACTTCGAAGTCGTCGTCCTCGTCCATGTCGAAGTCGTCGTCCTCGTCGAGGTCGAAGTCGTCGTCCTCGTCGAAATCGTCGTCTTCATCGACGTCGGCGTCGTCGAGGTCGTCGTCGTCGTCGCCGCGGGCGCGCTTGGGCAGCTTCTGGCCGGGACGGCCGTCGAGGCCGTCGCGCTTGAACTTGTCGCGGGCACCCTCGTCGTACTTCCGCTTGTTGCGGGGCTTGGATTCGCCCTTGCCGTCGCCGCGCACGCTGTGCGTCACCAACATCGCTCGGACCTCCTGAGGCCGGGCTGGTCGGACCTGACATCCGGGTCAAAGGAACGCCAAATCGTTGTCCGGGCGCCGTCGCGCGCGCCCGCCCGGGTTGCGGGCGGGCAAAAGGTAGAGGCACCCGAAAGGCGGTGTCAAGAGGTGATCGGGCGATTTCTCCGCCGGGACCGCGCGCGGGCGAACCGGCCCGTCGGCGGCGGCCTCCGGTTGCAGGTCGGCGCGGCGGCCGCGGCGATTCGCGGCTGTGCGCCAACGCGCCGCCATCGCAAGTACATTGTTGACAGCGAGTTGAGGGGCGCCCTGCGCGCCGCGGCCAGTTCGGTCGACGGCGTCACCCGGCGCGCGCCGCTGCGTCGGCGACCAGCCCGTTCATGTGTTCGATGAATCCCGCATCGAACTGCGCGCCGAGGTGGGCGTTCCACGCCGCGCGGAAGTCCGGCCGACCGGCCCAGTCGCTCATGAACGCGTTCCAGCCCGTCCACTGCCGTTGCTTGAACTCGGTCGACTGGCCGTGATGGTAGAGGAAGTAGGCGCTCTCGAACATCGACACCAGGATTTCCAGCGCAACCATGCGGCGGGCGCTCTGGTCGGCGGTCAGGGCGGCCGTCGACGCGGAAGGGGCGTAATCGTGCAGCCGTAGATCCGGATTCGCGAGGCAGAGCTGGAGGAACGACGAGTACTCCGACTGCAGGGCCTGGTACGTCTGCGCCTCGCGGTCCGCCCGCGCGCGGCGCCTGTCGTTGATCAGGACGATGATGGCGATGGGCACGCCCAGGATGTTGGCGAGATTGGCCAGAATCCCGGCCAGCGACGAGACCTCGGCGATCTGCATCAGTCCTCCGTTCATGGTCACCGGCCGCGCCGCGATGCCGCGCGCAGCCGGTCAGCCGCCGGTCAGCCGCCCACGAACTCCAGCTGGTCCACCCGCGGGATCAGGCCCGCCGCGTGGCCGCGCGCGAGCAGTTCGGTGATGGCCGCCCTGCCGCGCTCGCCGTAATCGAGCGTCCACTCGTTGACGTACATCCCCACGAACTCGTCGGCCAGTTCGACGCCCATGTCGCGGGCCCAGCCCAGCGCGTAGTCCAGCGCGGCGGCGCGGTTGTCCAGGCTGTAGCGGATCGAGGCCGTCAGAATGTCGCTGATGTCCCGCATCGCCGCGCCGTGGCGCTTGTGGATGGCGTTGCCGCCCAGGGGCAGCGGCCAGTCGCGCCGGCCGGTCGTCTCCCACCACCACCTGCCGAGGTTCAGGCACTCGACCAGTCCGGCCTCGCGGTAGGTGAGCTGGCCCTCGTGGATGATCAGGCCGGCCGGGAATTCGCCGCCGGCCACGCGCGCGATGATCTCGTCGAAGGGCACCACCACCGGCCGGCAGCTGCCGATCGCCAGCTGCAGCTCCAGCCAGGCCGAGGTCATCTTCCCGGGGATGGCGATGGTCATCCCGGTCAGGTCGCGCGGGGCGATGGGCTCGCGCGCGACGACCATCGGCCCGTAGCCGAAGCCCATGCTCGCCCCGGCCGGCAGCAGCGCGTACTTGTCCAGCACGTAGGCGTAGGCGTGGATGCTGATGGCGGTGATGTCCAGCTCGCCGCGCGTGGCGCGCTCGTTCAGGGTCTGGATGTCCTGCAGCACGTGCCGGAACCGGTAGCGCCCGGTGTCCAGCTTGTCGCGCGCCAGCCCGTAGAACATGAAGGCGTCGTCGGGGTCGGGGCTGTGACCGAGCGTCAGTTCGATGGTGCCGGACATGCGGACTCCTTGCGACCGCCCGGCGGCGGGCGCCGGCGGAGGGAGGGACGCGCGGCTCGCGACGGTCAGGAGCGACCGCGCCGCACCAGGACCAAGGCGCCGATGATAATCAACACGAGCAGCGCGGCCAAGGGCAGCGGCAGTCCGCCGCTCTTGCCGCCGTCCTCGCCCGGTGCAGGCGAGGCGGCGACCGTGGCCGATTCCGGCTCGCTGGTGAACAGCTGCTCGGGCTCGCCGGCCGGCGTCCCCGCGAGCAGCCTGACCGCGAGCGCTTCACCCGCTCCGAGCGGCGGCCCGGGGCGGCGGACGTAGCCCGGCGCCGAGGACTCGTCCGGCGCCTGCAGCCCGGCGCCCTCGATGGTCACCGAGGGCGGGGCCACCAGCAGGCTCCAGGCGGCCACGGCCAGATCGCTGCCCACCGCCAGTTCCAGCGCGTCCTCCCAGGGAGCGCGGGCGACCAGCCGGACTTCGTTGGCTCCCGGGGTCAACGGCATCGCCAGCGCGGCGCGCGAACCGGCGACGGTGACGGCCACCGGCGTGGGTTCCGGCCCGCGCCGATAGCTGGCCTCGACCGCCGTGGCGCCCGCCGGCAGCGGCAGCTCGAAGGTGCCCGCCTGGCGCAGGACGGTGGCCTGGGGCCGGGAGTCGTTGGCGATGGTGGCCAGGATCTCGAGCTCGGCCGCGGCTCCGCGCTGCCGCACGACGACGTTCAGGCCGGTCACGGCCAGCCCGTCGCGGGCCTCGGTGACGCTGAAGACATCCAGCTGCACCGGACCGGCCAGCAGGTCGCTGCCCCGCTTCTGCCACCAGTAGGGCACTCCCTGGTACCACAGCGTCAGCACGTACTGGCCGATGTCCTTGACCGGCACCCCGGGCGCGGTGAACGACGGGCCGGACGGCCGCGCGTCGTAGATCGTGTTGAGCCGGCCGGCGACGTAATCGATGACCAGGCGCTCGGCGGCGGCCGGCTGGCCGGTCGTCGCGTCGCGCACCGTGAACTGCAGGTCGGCCGGGCTGCCGGCCACCGCCTGGGCGACAGCGGCGGGGACAGCCGGCCCCGCCACGAGGCCGAGCAGGGCCGTCAGCAGCGCGGCGAACGTCGCCGCCGTGCGCACCGGGCGCTTCGGGAGCTTCGGGCGCCGGGAGGCAGTGGGCTTCGGCATGGCGCGGTCCTTTCCGCTGGCCGCGGCGCGGGGCGGCGCGGCGGGGTCCTGCTTCGGCCCGGGGACGGCGGAAATCCGCCTGCCGTCTTGAGTTCCCCGCGGCCATCCGGTACATTCGCCGTCAGTATCGGCCAACTCGCCTCCTGCTTCAACCAGAGGGTTGGATGATGACCCGTCCGCTCGGCCCGACGATGCTGCTGCTGGCGCTGGCCCTGACGGTGTTCCTCGCCCCGCCGGCCGCCGCCCAGCGCAATTGGGAGACGTACCGATCGGAGCTCACGGCCCTGCGCCCCCGCGAGTCGTTCCAGTTCCGCGTGGCCTTCGACGAGATCCAGGTCCGCTCGTGGCGGCTGGTCGTCGACGGCGGGCTGGACCGCTGCGACCTGAACGTCCTGCGCCTGCGCGACGAGTCCCTGCTCTACTTCAAGACGGACGAATCGCGCCACGAGGTCGTGGTCCCGTGGGGCCGGGGCGAGGAGATCATCGTCGTGGTCACCAACCGCGACCACCAGGCGAACTTCACGATCACGCTGCAAGGGCCGCCGCGCGACCAGGTGCACGCTGCGTACGGCTACCACGTCAACCGCGCCCTGGAGGCGTTCGCGGCGGGCCGCCGCCTCGAGGCCGAGGCCAGCTGCCGCTCGGCGCTGCTCGAGGATCCGCGCGACGGCGTGGCCAAGGTCCTGCTGGCCGGCTTCCTGCGCGACGGGCAGTACCTGGACCAGGCCGCGGCCATGGTCGAGGATGCGCTCGCCGACAGCCTGCCCGGCGACATGCGTTCGCTGGCCCTGGACCTGCGCGCGGACCTGCGCCGGCTGCGGGCGCCGCTGCCGCTGCCGGTCCGACAGGGCCTGGACGAGGCTGAACGCGAACTGGCCGCCGGACGCCCGGCCGCCGCGCTGGCGGCGTGCGGAGCGCTGCTCGACAGCGAACTGGAGTACGACGCTCCGGCCCGGGCGGCGCTGCTGACGGCGAAGGGGCGCGCCCTGGCCGGGCTGGAGCGGAACTTCGAGGCCATCGACGCCTTCACGCAGGCCCTGGCCCTGTGGCGCGACCGCGGCGACGCGGCGGTGGTCTACTTCCACATGGGCCGGCTGTACGCCGCGATGGACAATCCGCAGCAGGCCGAGGGCGCCTTCGCCATGGCGCTGCAGAACGGACTGCCGAGCGGACTCGCGCTGCAGGCGCGCGAGGCGCTGAAGGACCTGCGCGGACGCCAGCCGGCGGCCGTGCGCTGACGGGCCGGGGACCTGACGTGGAGTACCGCGCCGACTGCATCCACTTCCGTGGCGACGTGCCGTGCGCGCCGCACAAGCGCGCCGGCGTGCACTGCGACGGCTGCCCCGAGCACCGGGCCCGGGCGGGGCGCATCCTGCTGGTCAAGCTGGGCGCGGCCGGCGACGTCATCCGCACGACCCCGCTGCTGTTCCCGCTGCAGCGCGACTACCCCGACCACGCGCTCACGTGGGTCACGGACTTCCCGGCCCTGGTGCCGCGACGAGCCGGCGACGTCCGCGCGCTCGACACGGCGACGCTGCTCTGGCTGCGCCACACGGAGTTCGACCTCGCGATCAACCTGGACAAGGACCGCCAGGCCTGCGCGCTGCTGCGCGAAGTGACCGCCGCGCGCAAGGTGGGCTTCACGCTCGGCGACGACGGCCTCTGCCGTCCGTTGACCGAAGGCGTCTCCGCGGCGATGGCGGACGCGGTCCGCGCCAAGTACCTGACCGGTCTGTTCGACGACGTCAACCGAGCCTGCGACCGCAGCTACCTGCAGGAGATCTTCGCCATCTGCGGCTACGAGTTCGCGGGCGAGCCGTACGTCCTGGACCGGCCCGAGCCGGCCCCGTCGTTCGAGCTGCCGCAGGGCGCGCCCCTGGTGGGGCTGAACACGGGCTGCGGCGGTCGCTGGACCAGCCGCCTGTGGCCGGAGGACCGCTGGGCGGAACTGGCGCGCGGGCTGCGCGGCGCCGGCCTGGGGGTCGTGCTGCTGGGCGGACCGGACGAGCACGCGAAGAACCAGCGGCTGGCCACCGCCACCGGCGCCTGCTACCCGGGCCACTTCGACCTGGCCAAGTTCATCGGCCTGGTCGACCGCTGCGATCTGGTGGTGTCGGCGGTGACGATGGCCATGCACATCGCGCTGGGGCTGGGCAAGCGCCTGGTGCTGATCAACAACATCTTCAATCCCCGCGAGTTCGAGTTGTACGGGCGCGGCGTCATCGTGCAGCCCGCGCAGGCCTGCACCTGCTTCTTCCAGCCCCGCTGCACCGCGCCGACCTTCTGCCTGGAAGCGCTGGCGCCCGCCGCCGTGCAGGCTGCCGCGCTCGATCTGCTGGGGCGCCCGTGAAGCTGGCCTTCCTCGGGCCCGCGCCGCCCCTGCGCGGGGGCATCGTCACCTACTACGGGCTGCTCGCGCGCGCGCTGGTCGCCCGCGGCCACCAGGTCTTCTGGGCCTCGTTCCGCCGGCAGTATCCCGGCTTCCTGTTCCCCGGCAGCGCGCAGGAGGGACAGACCGCCGCCTGGCTGGATCATCCCAACCGGCCGCGCTTCGTGCCCTGGTCGCCGCTGAGTTGGTGGCGCACCTACCGCGACCTCGCCGCGGCGGATCCGCGCGCGGTCGTCATCAAATACTGGCTGCCCTTCTTCGCGCCGGGCTTCTGGGCCGTGACCTGGCTGCTGCGCCGGCGCACCGGCGTGCGCGTGATCTACCTGCTGGACAACGTGATCGCGCACGAGAGGTACCCGCTGGCCGGATTCCTCACGCGCGGCGCGCTGCGGCAGGGGCACGGCTTCATCGCCCAGAGCGCGCAGGTCCGGCGCGACCTCGAGGCCGTCCTGCCGGGGGTGGATCCGCGCCGCGTGGTGGAGGCGCCGCACCCGACGTATGATTTCGGCGTTCCCGGCCGACCCCGCCCTTCGCGGGCGCAGGCGCGCGAGCAACTGGGCCTGCCGCGGGGCGCGCGGCTGGTGCTCTTCTTCGGTTTCATCAAGCCCTACAAGGGCGTCATGCACCTGCTGGACGCCGCGCCGCCGCTGAAGGCGCGCTACGGCGACGGCGTGCGCGTCCTGGTCGTCGGCGACGTCTATGGGGACCGGCAGCCGTACATCGACCGCATCGCGGCCTCGGGGGCGGGTGACGTCGTCAGCCTGGTCGACGGCTTCGTGCCCGACGAGCAGGTCGAGGCCTACTTCGTCGCCAGCGACCTGGTGGTGCTGCCCTACGTCTCCGCGACGCAGAGCGGCATCGTGCAGATCGCCTACCACTACGACCGCCCGGTGGTGACCACGAATGTCGGCGGCCTGCCGGAAGTCGTGCTGGACGGGCGCACCGGTTTCCTGGTGCCGCCGGGCGACGCCGAGGCGCTGGCGGCGGCCATTGCGCGCTTCTTCGACGAGGATCGCGCCGACGAGTTCGCCGCCGCCGTGGCGGTCGAGAAGCGGAAGTTCTCGTGGGACCGGATGGTCGACGCGATCGAGGAACTGGCGGGAGCGTGAGCCGGGCGCAGCGCCCGCAGGCCGGACCACCACAACTGACCGGGAGTCGGAGTTGGCAACTGTGATGACGGGACTGGATCGGCTGCAGGCCGGTGGCTGGAGCCGGCTGCGCGGACAGAGGGTCGGGCTGCTGGTGCACCCGGCCTCGGTGGACGCCAACCTGCGCCACGCGCGCGACCAGGCGGCGGCCGCGCGCGGGGTCGTGGACCTGCGCGCGCTGTTCGGGCCGCAGCACGGCATCCTCGGCCAGACCCAGGACAACATGATCGAGTGGGCGGGCTACCGCGACCCGGACCTGGGCATCCCGGTGCACTCGCTCTACGGCGAGCACCGGCGGCCCACGCCGGCGATGCTGGCGGACATCGACACGCTCGTGGTCGATCTGCAGGACGTGGGCGCCCGCTACTACACGTTCATCTGGACGCTGCTGCTGTGCCTGGAGGCCTGCGCGGAAGCCGGCAAGCGCGTCGTCGTGCTGGATCGCCCCAACCCGCTCGGCGGTCTGGCCTGCGAGGGCAACGTGCTGGACCCCGAGTACCGCTCGTTCGTCGGGCTGGCGCCGATCCCGATGCGCCACGGCCTGACCATCGGCGAACTGGCCGGCTTTTTCCGCGCTTGGCGCGGCCTGGACGTCGATCTGGAGGTCATCTGGATGGACGGCTGGCGCCGCGACATGGACTTCGCGCAGACCGGGCTGCCGTGGGTGCTGCCGTCGCCGAACATGCCGACCGTCGAGACCGCGTTCGTCTACCCGGGCGGCTGCCTCCTGGAGGGCACCAACCTCTCGGAGGGCCGCGGCACGACGCGCCCGTTCGAGATCTTCGGCGCGCCGTTCGTGGACGGGCGGAAGCTGGCCGCCGTGCTGCAGGCGTGGAACCTGCCGGGCTGCCGCCTGCGCCCGCTCAGCTTCGAGCCGACGTTCCACAAGTTCGCCGGCCGGATCTGCGGCGGCGTGCAGGTGCACGTGTCCGATCGCGCCCTGTTCGAGCCGGTGGTGACCTACACCGCCGCCATCGCCGCCGTCGCCGGGCTCTGGCCGCAGGACTTCGCCTGGAAGCGACCGCCCTACGAGTACGAGCTGGAGAAGCTGCCCATCGACATCCTGGCCGGCGGCGCGCGCTGGCGCGAGCAGATCGAGGCCGGGCTCACGCCGTGGCAGATGAAGGCCGGCTGGCTCGAGGAACTGCGCGCGTTCGCCGACGTCGCCGAGGCGCACCGCCACTATGCCTGAGCCCGCGGGCAGCCTGCGCGGCATGGTGCTGGCCGCCGGCCACGGCACGCGGCTGCGGCCCTTGACCGACCTGGTGCCCAAGCCGCTGCTGCCGGTCGGCGGCCGCGCGCTGCTGGACCTGGCGGTGGCGAACCTCGACCGCGCCGGCGCGGGACCGATCGTCGTCAACACGCACCATCTGGCGGACCAGGTCGCCGCGCACGTGCGCGCACGGCCCGACGCCGCCCGCTTCGCGCTCAGCCACGAGCCGGCGATCCTCGGCACCGGCGGCGCGCTGGACGGCGCCCGCGCCTTCCTGGAAGGCGCGCCGGAGTTCCTGCTGCACAACGGCGACGTGCTCACCGACGCGGATCTGGGCGCCCTGCTGCGCGCCCATCGCGAGGGCGGCGCCGTCGCCACGCTCATGCTGGTGGACTGCCCGGACGTCAACACGGTGGACCTCGGCGCGCGCGGCGAGGTGCTGCGCCTGGCCGGCCGGCCGGCCGGCGGTCCGGCGGCTGCGCGCCGGCTGACCTACGCCGGCGTGGGGGCGTTCTCCCGGCGGCTGCTCGCCGACGTGCCGGCCGGTCCGTCGTCGCTGGTGGACGTGCTGGCCGCGATCATCGCGCGGGAGCCCGGCGCCGTCCGCGCCTGGGTGCCGCCGCGCGCGCGCTGGGACGATGTCGGGACGTTCGCGCGCTGGCTGGGCGCGCAGCCCGCAGATCCGGCGCCCGCAGCCGGCGCGCCGCCCCCGACGGTCGCCATCGAGCGGATCCGCGGGCACGGTTCGGACCGGCGCTTCTGGCGCCTGGGCCGCGGCGACTGGTCGGCGGTCGTCATGTCGGCGCCGCCCGGCGATGCGGAGCACGCGCGGTGGGTCGCGGTGGCCGCGTTCCTGGAGCGCCACGACCTGGGCCCCGCCCGCCGGCTGCGCGTGGACGACGACGAGAAGACCGTCGTCATGGAGGATCTCGGGACGCGCAGTCTCTTTGCGCTGGGCGCGGAGGCGGCGGCCGACGACCCCGCCGCCGTGGCGGCCTGGGAGCTGGCGACCGACCATGTCGTGCGCCTGCAGGCGGCGACCGGCGCCGCGCGCCGCGAATGCCCCGTCGCCTTCGACCTGGCGCTGGACCTGCCGGTGCTGCGCTGGGAGACGGAATACTTCCGCGAGCGCTTCCTGGGCGGGCTGATGGGCCTGGACCTGGCGGCGGACGACGCGCTCACCGCCGAGTTCGCGGCCCTGGCCGCGGTCGTCGCGGCGCAGCCGGTGGTCCTGCTGCACCGCGACTACCAGTCGCAAAACCTGCTCGTGCGCGACGGCCGCCTGCGCCTGGTGGACTTCCAGGGCCTGCGGCCCGGCCCCCTCGGCTACGACCTGGCCTCGCTGCTGTGGGATCCCTACGTGGCGCTGCCCCCGGCGCGCCGGGAGGCGCTGCTCGTCCGGTACGCCACGGCGGTACGGCAGCGCCTGGACGCTGGCTTGCCGCCGGCCGACACGCGCGCGATGGTGCTGGCCGCCGCGCTGCAGCGGCTGATGCAGGCCCTGGGGGCCTACGGCTTCCTGTCGCTGGTCAAGGGGCGGCGCGGCTTCCTGCAGCACGTGCCGCGGGGGCTGGCGCACCTGCGCGAGGTGCTGCGCCTGGCCGCGGACGCGCGCCGCGGGGGAACCGCCGATCCGCCGCGGCTGCCGCCGCCGCTGCCGCGCCTGGAGGCGGTCCTGTCCGAACTGGACGACGATCGCGTGCGCGCTCGCCTGTTGGCGGCCGGCGCCGAACGAACCTGAACCGTCCGCGGCATTGCGCGCGGGCCCAACGCCGTCCCGAGGTCGCTCGATGACCGACACGTCCCTGTTCCCGCGCTCGTGCGGCATCCTGCTGCACCCGACCTGCCTGCCCGGCCCCGACGGCATCGGCGATCTGGGCCCGGCGGCCCACCGCTTCGTCGACTGGCTGGCGGACCACGCGCAGTCGCTCTGGCAGGTCCTCCCGCTGGGGCCCACCAGCTACGGCGACTCGCCCTACCAGACGCTGTCGGCGTTCGGCGGCAACCCGCTCCTGATCAGCTTCGAGCTCCTGCTGGCCGACGGCCTGCTGCGCGCGGAGGACCTGGCCGACCGACCGGACTTCCCCGCCGACCGCGTCGACTTCGGCCCGGTCATCGCCTGGAAGTTCGCGGTGCTGGACCGGGCCTGGGCCAACTTCTGCGCCGGAGCCGACGGGGCGGCCTGGTCCGCGTTCGGCCGCTGGTGCGCGGCGCAGGAATCCTGGCTGGAGTCGCTGGCCCGCTTCCTGGCGCTGAAGGAGGATCACGGCGGGCGGCCCTGGCCCGAGTGGCAGCCGGCCCTGGCCCGGCGCGAGCCGGCGGCGCTGGCCGCCGCCTGCGACCGGCTGGCCAAGCGCATCGACGCGCACCGCTTCCGGCAGTGGCTGTTCGCCGGCCAGTGGGCGGCGCTGCGCGCGCACGCCCACGCGCGCGGCGTGCGGCTGGTGGGCGACATCCCGATCTTCGTCGCGCACGACAGCAGCGACGTCTGGGCGCGGCCCGAGCTGTTCCAGCTGGACGCGCAAGGGGCGCCGCTGGCGGTGGCCGGCGTGCCGCCCGACTACTTCAGCGAGGACGGTCAGCTCTGGGGCAATCCGCTCTACGACTGGGAAGCGGCCCGCGCCGAAGGCTACCGCTGGTGGCTGGACCGCGTGCGGGCCTGCCTGGACCAGGTGGATCTGGTGCGCCTGGACCACTTCCGCGGCTTCGAGGCCTACTGGCGCGTGCCGGCCGGCGCGAAGACCGCGCGCGAGGGCGCGTGGGTGCCCGGGCCGGGCGCCGCGCTGCTGGCGGCGCTGCGGGACGGGCTGGGCGGCCGGCTGCCGCTGGTGGCGGAAGACCTCGGCGTCATCACGGCCGCGGTCGACGCCCTGCGCGAGTCGTTCGCGCTGCCGGGGATGAAGGTGCTGCAGTTCGCCTGGAGCGGCCCGGAGAACGCGTTCCTGCCGCACGAGCACGCGCCGCACGCCGTCGTCTACACCGGCACGCACGACAACGACCCGGTGCTCGGCTGGTGGGAGCATCTGGCTTCCGCGGAGGAGAAGGCCCTGGTCGCCGAGTACGTCGGCGCCCCGGTGTCCGAGCCGCACTGGGCGCTGATCCGCCTGGGCCTGTCCTCCTGCGCGCACACCTTCCTGACGACGATGCCGGACGTGCTGGGTCTGGGCCGCGAGGCCCGCCTGAACCTGCCGGGGGCCGGTAACGGCAATTGGGCCTGGCGCCTGCAACCCGGCGCGCTCGACGGTCCCGAAGGCGCGCGCCTGGCCCGGCTGGCCTGGCTCTACCGCCGCGCTCCGGGCCAGGCCGCACCGGCGCGCCAGGACCCCGCGCCGCCGGCCGCCGGGAGCCCGGCGTGACGGCGCTCGGCCGCCTGGCCGGCCGCGTGCAGGGCGACTTCCGCCGCGTCCTGCTGGCGACGCTTTTCTTCGGCGCGGTCTCGGGGATCGTCTCCTCGACCTTCAACAACTACCTGGCGGACGTGCACAGCCTCGACGCGAGCGGACGCGGCTGGCTGGAGCTGCCGCGCGAGCTGCCCGGCTTCATCATCTTCGCGGTCGTCGGCCTGCTGCTGATCAGGCTGCGCGAGGGCCGCATCGCCGCGCTGGCGATGATCGCGACCGCGGCGGGCTCGCTCGGCCTGGGCTGGCTGGCGCCGGGCCCGGCGCTGCTGGTGCTGTGGACCATCGTCTGGTCGCTCGGCGACCACATCATCTTCGCGGTCGAGGGACCGCTGGGCCTCAAGCTGGCCAAGGACGGCGCCGAGGGGCGCCGTCTGGGCCAGCTGGGCGGCGCGCGCAACCTGGGCGTGATCCTCGGCGTCTCGGGCGTCTGGCTCGTGGCGAAGCTGGTCGGCGACCGCTACGACCTGTTCTACCTGGCGGGCGCTCTCTGCGCCGCGGCAGCCGGCGTCTTCTACCTGCGGCTGGAGCTGGGCAAGCAGGACCCGCCCTCGCGCCGGCTGGTCTGGCGCCGGCAGTACGGCATCTTCTACGCGATCAGCGCCCTGTTCGGCATCCGCAAGCAGATCTTCCTGGTCTTCGGGACCTGGGTCCTGGTCTCGCTGCACCAGGTGCCGGTCTCCACCATCGCGCTGCTCTATTTCATCGGCGCGGCGCTGGGCGTGCTGCTGCGGCCGCTGCTGGGCGACGTCATCGACTGGCTGGGCGAGCGCATCGTGCTGGCGGTCGATGAACTGCTGCTGCTGGGCGTGTGCCTGGTCTACGCCTTCGCCTCGGACCTGGTGCCGGCGCCGTGGGACCTGCGCGTGCTCTACGTCGCCTACGTCGCGGACAACGTGCTGTTCGCCCTGCGGGTGGCGCGCACGACCTACCTCAAGAAGATCGCCGTCGACCCGGCCGACATCACGCCGACCATCTCGCTGGGCGTGACGATCGACCACGCGGTGGCGATGACCCTGC
>CAYNPY010000034.1:11601-35200 GCA_964399195.1 uncultured Fibrobacteraceae bacterium | reverse complement strand
CTGAAGTACGCGGCGTGAGAGCGCGAGGAGCGCCGTCCGCTCCTGCGGACGGCGCCGACCGACACAATTCCCACGGCACAACTCAGGCCGTCCCGGCCAGCAGCGCGCGCAGAGCCGCGGCGTCGGCCACCGGCGCCGCGCACGTCATCCCCCGGCACACGTACGCCAGCGGCCCGTCGCCGTTCGCCCGCTTGCCCGCCAGGGCCGGGGCCGTGGCGCTCAGCGCGGGGTCCGCCCCCTCGGCGGGAACCGCGACGGCCAGGGCCGTGTCCGGCCCGGCCGCGCGCGCGACGGCCAGCAGCGCCTCCCGGCGCGGGTCGCCGGCCTGGCCGGCCACCACCACGACCGCCGGCGGCGCCAGCAGCGCCTGCGCGGCGCTGAGCCAGCCCGCCGCGTCCAGGCCGGCGCGCCGCAGCAGACCGCCGCGGGCGGTGAGCGCGCGCTCGGCCTCGCGCAGGCGCGCGACGTTCCCGGTCAGCGTCCCGAGCCGCACCAGGACGCGCAGCAGCGTCGCGTTGCCCGAGGGCTCGACGTTGTCGAAGAGCTCGAACGGGCGGCCGAGCGGCGCCGCGGCGCCGTCCGGCACCAGGTACCAGCCCCCGTCCGGGTGCGCGAAGCGGTCCAGCACGGTGGCGACCAGGCGGTCGGCTTCGGCCAGCCGGCGCGCGTCGCCCGTGGCCAGGTACAGTTCGAGCAGGCCGTCGGCCAGGCACGCGTAGTCGTCGAGGATCCCGTCCCCGGCCAGTCGGCCGCCGCTGGAACTGCGCGCCAGCGAGCCGTCCGGCCGGCGGTGCCGGTCCAGCACGAAGTCCGCCGCGGCGGCGGCCGCCGCGACGAACGCGGGCTCGCCGCAATCGACCCCGCCGCGCGCCAGGGCCGCGATGGCCAGGCCGTTCCAGGCGGTGACCACCTTGCGGTCGAGGCCCGGGGGGGTGCGCCGTGCGCGCGCGGCGAGCAGGTCCGCCCGCCGCCGCGCCAGCGCGCCGCCGGCTGCGTCCGGGTCGGCCCAGATCGGCGGCCGGTCGCCATCCCGAGCGGCCGGCCCGCGACGCGACGGCACGCTCGATCCGGTGTGTTCGAAGTTCCCTTCCGCCGTGATGCCCAGCAGTTCGCACAGCGCCGGGCCGTCGTCCGGGCCGGCGGCCTGCAGCACCTCGGAGGGCGTCCACAGGTAGAAGGAGCCCTCCTGGCCGCCGCTGTCGGCGTCGAAGCTGGCGTAGAGGCCGCCGCCCTCGTCGCGCATCTCGCGCGCCAGGAACGCCAGCGTGTCGCGCGCCACCTCGACGTACGCCGGACGGCCCAGGGCGCGGCCGGCCTCGAGGAACAGGCCGGCCAGCTGCGCGTTGTCGTAGAGCATCTTCTCGAAATGGGGCACGGTCCAGGCGGCGTCCACGGTGTAGCGGAAGAAGCCGCCGCCCAGGTGGTCGCGCAGGCCGCCGCCGGCGATCGCCGCCAGCGTCGTCTCCACCAGCGCGCGCAGTTCCCCGTCGCCGGCGCAGCGCGTCACCAGGAAGCGCCACTTGACCGGCGTCGGGAACTTCTGCTGCTGCCGGAAGCCGCCGTGCTCAGGGTCGGCGATGTCCAGCGCGTGGCGGGCCGCCGCCTCCAGCCAGGCCGGATCCAGCGGTCCGGCCGGCTGCCGCGCCCAGTCCGGCAACTCGGCCACATGGGCGGCCACGCGGTCGGCCTGCGCGCGCAGGTCGCCCGGCCGCTCGCGCCACAGCTCGGCGACCTGTTCGATCAACGCCCGGAAATGCGCCGGCGGGAAGTAGGTGCCGCCGTGGAAGGGCTTGCCGTCCGGCGTCAGGAACGAGGACATCGGCCAGCCGCCCCGGCCGGTCAGGGCCTGCACGGCGTCCATGTAGACGGCGTCCAGGTCCGGCCGCTCCTCGCGGTCGACCTTGATGCAGACGAAATGGCGGTTCAGGAAATCGGCGATCGCGTCGTCGTCGAACGCCTCCTTCTCCATCACGTGGCACCAGTGGCAGCTGCTGTAGCCGATCGACAGGAAGATCGGGCAGTCGCGCGCAGCGGCCTCGGCCAGGGCTTCCGGTCCCCACGGCCGCCAGTCGACCGGGTTGAAGGCGTGCTGGCGCAGGTAGAGCGACGGCTCCCGGAGGAGGCGGTTGCCGTCGCGGCGGATCTCGGCGGCCGGGCGCGGGGCGTGGCGGCTCATCGGCGGGACTCCGGGGTCTGGAGGGCTGTGGGGGCGCGCGGCCCCGGGGCGAGGACTCAAGTTAGCTCCGCCGCGGGCCGTCGTCAGCGGCGAATCAGGTGGAATTGGACCGGAAATCGACAACCGGCCAATACCGCGGTTGCATCGGCCCGGGGCAATGGATAGGTTTGGTCCCGAATCGAGGCCTCGGCGGCCTCCATCGCAGCTTTTCGGGTGGTCGGGCGGGGGTCCGCGGATGATCGAGTTCACCCCTGAAGCCGTCGCGCAGTGGCGGCTGGAACACCCCGGGCAGGGCCCGGACGAGGTTCCGGTCGTGCGCGTGTCGCTGGTCGCCGGGGGCTGTGCCGGGCTGCGCTACGTGCTGGAAGCGGCGCCGGCGCCGGACGACGTCACCTCGCTCCAGAACGGCCTGCTGGTGGCCTGCGCCCCGGCCGACCTGCCGCGCCTGCGGGGGCTGCGGGTCGATTACGTCGACGCCCTGGTGGGCGGCGGCTACCGTTTCGAGAACCCGAACGCCGGGCGCACCTGCGGCTGCGGCGAGAGCTTCGCGGATCCCGGCGACTGACCGGGCCGCGGCGGACCGCCGTCGCCGGAACCTGTGACGGGGAACCGAATTATCGGCGGCCCGGGGCCGAGTTTTCTGTTGTCAGGGCCCGGGGCCGCCCCGTAGTATCGGCACCCGCCAGCCCAAGCCACGCAGACCGACACGGCCCAGCGGGCGGACCCGGCCCGGGCCGCCGCGCGCGAACCATCGCGGACGCAGGGGGGAGAGTCGTTTGGCCCCGGACAACCACGCTCACGAACCGGGCGGCCGCCCCGGCGCCGGCCCCGAGCAGCGATTCGTCTTCCCGAAGTGGACCAACCGGTTGCGCGAAGCCGTGGCCGTCGCCGCGCTGGGCGGCGTGGTCTACCTGGTGGTGCTGGTGGCGGGCGTGTTCTCGCCCAAGAACACCGCCATCGGCTACGCGCCCGAGCAACCCGTCCCCTACAGCCACGCGCTGCACGCCGGCGAGCTGGGCATCGACTGCCGGTACTGCCACGTGACGGTCGAGACGACGGCGCGCGCGAACGTGCCGCCGACGGCCACCTGCATGAACTGCCACAAGACGATCCGCGCGACCAGCGAGAAGCTGGCTCCGGTGCGCCAGAGCGCCGAGACGGGCCAGCCGATCCACTGGACCCGCGTCCACGACCTTCCCGATTTCGTGTACTTCAACCACGCCGGGCACGTGCAGTCGGGCGTGGGTTGCGTGAGTTGCCACGGCCGCGTCGACCGCATGGAGGTCGTCGAGCAGGTGGCGCCGCTGACGATGGGCTGGTGCCTCGACTGCCACCGCAATCCGGATCCCCACCTGCGGCCGCGCGACAAGGTGACGGTCATGGACTGGGAGCCGGAGGGCGATGCGGCGACGCTGGGCGCGCAACTGCGGGCCGAGCGGAAGATCTCGCCGTCGGTCGACTGCGCCACCTGTCATCGGTAGGAAAGGAACCTCATGTCCGTGAACAGCCTGGAACCCGGCAGCGGCTCTCCCTACTGGCGCAGCCTGCAGGAACTGGCCGACACCGAGGAATACCGCCACCTGATGGCGCACGAGTTCCCCGGCGGCATCGACGCGCCCGACGGCATGTCGCGGCGGCGCTTCCTGCAGATCATGTCGGCCTCCATCGCGATGACCTCGCTGGCGGGCTGCCGGTGGCCGGTCGAGAAGATCGTGCCCTATGCCGCCAACACGCCGGGCCTGGAGCCGGGCACGCCGGTGAAGTTCGCCACGACGATGGAACTGGGCGCCGCCGCGATGCCGGTGCTGGCCACCAGCTACGACGGCCGCCCGATCAAGATCGACGGCAACCCGGGCCATCCGCTCAGCGGCGGCGCGGCCAGCATCTTCGCGCAGGCCAGCGTGCTGGACGTCTACGACCCGGACCGCAGCCGCGCCCTGCGCCGGCGCGCCGGCGTGTTCGGCTCCGAGACCGACTGGGCCGCGTTCACCGGCTGGGCCCAGGCCCGGTTCGCGGGCGGACTGGCGGGCACGGCGATCCTGACCGGCGCCACCACGTCGCCGGCCACCGTCGGGCTGCTGCGGCAGGCCGCCGCGCGCGGCGCGCGCATCTTCATGCACGAGCCGGTCTGCCGCCTGAACGAGATGCGCGGGCTGAAGCAGGCCTTCGGCACCGCCGCGATGGTGCAGCTGGACCTCGGCCAGGCCGACGTCATCGTCGACTTCGACTCCAATTGCCTGCAGGACCACCCGGCGGCGCTGCGCAACGCCAAGGCGTTCGCGGCCGGCCGCCGCGCCGAGTCCGGGCACATGAACCGCCTCTACAGCTTCGAGAGCACGTTCTCCATCACCGGCGGCATGGCGGACCACCGCTACCCGACCGCGGCGCGCGACCTGGGCCCGGCGGTGTGGGCGCTGGCGGCGGAGCTGGTGCTGGGCGAGCACCTCGAACTGCCGGCGGGCGCGGGCGTGAATGCGGCGCAGCTGGCAGCCTGGCGCGGCCACGCGGCCGGCGGGCCGGACGTGGCGCATCTGGCGCGCGACCTGATGGACCATCGCGGCCGCGGCCTGCTGGTGGCGGGACTGCGGCAGGATCCCGAGGTGCACGCCCTGGTGCACGTGCTGAACGCGGCGCTGGGCAACGCCGGCCGCGCGGTCAGCTACGTGCCGTTCGAGCTGCCGCCGTTCGCGTCGCTGGAGGAACTGGTGGCCGACCTGAACGCCGGCCGCGTGTCGACGCTCGTGGTTCTGGGCGGCAACCCGGTCTACGATGCGCCGGCCGACCTGGAGTTCGGCAAGGCGATGGCGCGCGCCGGCGAGCGCATCCACCTGGGCCTGCACGAGGACGCCACCGGGCAGGCCAGCAGCTGGCACCTGCCGGCGGCGCACTACCTGGAGAGCTGGGGCCTGGCGCAGGGCTGGGACGGTTCGCTGCTGGCGGTGCAGCCGCTGATCGAGCCGCTCTACGCCGGACACACGGCGACCGAACTGCTGTCGGTCCTCGTCGACGCCGCGCCGCGGACGGCGCACCAGATCGCGCGCGACGCCTTCTTCGCCTTCGGCGGCGGCCAGGGCGCCGCGCCGGCGCCGGACGCCGACCCCGCCTTCGAGAAGCGGTGGCGCGCCTTCCTGCACGACGGCTTCCTGGCCGGCAGCGCGCAGGCGGGCGCGCCGCTGGCGCTCGTCGGTTCGCCCATCGCCGCCCCGGCGACGGGGGGGGCTCTGGGCGCCGAGAACCTCGAACTCACGTTCCTGCAGGACCAGTCGGTGCACGACGGCCGCTTCGCGGACAACGCGTGGCTGCAGGAGACGCCCGACTTCATGACCAAGCTGACCTGGGACAACGCCGCCGTCTTCAGTCCGGCCACGGCGAAGGAACTGGGCGTGGTCCACGGCGACCTGGTCGAGCTGCAGTACAAGGGCCGTTCGCTGGAGGCCGCGGTGTACGTGCTGCCCGGCCAGGCGAAGCACTCGGTGGCCCTCGCGCTGGGCTACGGCCGCGACGACGCCGGCCGCGTCGGGAAGGGCGCCGGCTTCAACGCCTACCGCCTGCGCACGGCCGACGGGCTGCACCGCGGCGAGGGCCTGCGCGTGCGGAAGACCGGCCGCAAGTACCAGCTGGCGACGACGCAGGACCACCACGCCATCGACAAGGTCGGCGCCGCCGAGATCCAGAAGCGCGTGCCCGGCCTGGTGCGCGAGGGGACGTTCGAGCAGTACGTCAACGAGCCGGAGTTCGTCGACCACCTGGGCATCCACAGCCCGCCGCTGATCTCGCTCTGGAAGGAGTGGGAGTACACCGGCCACAAGTGGGGCATGGCCGTCGACCTGAACACCTGCACCGGCTGCAACGCCTGTGTGGTGGGCTGCCAGGCGGAGAACAACATCCCGGTCGTGGGCAAGGACCAGGTGGCGCGCGGTCGCGAGATGTCCTGGATCCGCCTGGATCGCTACTTCCTGGGCGACGCCGACGACCCGAAGGTCGCGCAGCAGCCGGTCGCCTGCGTGCAGTGCGAACTGGCGCCCTGCGAGCAGGTCTGCCCGGTGGCCGCCACCATGCACACGCGCGAGGGCCTCAACGCGATGGTCTACAACCGCTGCGTGGGCACGCGCTACTGCTCGAACAACTGCCCCTACAAGGTGCGGCGCTTCAACTGGTACAACAACTTCGAGGACCTGACCGAGACGCAGCGCCTGGTGCTGAATCCCGACGTGACGGTGCGCGCGCGCGGCGTCATGGAGAAGTGCACCTACTGCGTGCAGCGCATCGAGACGGCCCGCGTGGCGGCCCGCGTGGAGGGCCGCTCCATCCGCGACGGCGACATCACGCCGGCCTGCGCGCAGACGTGCCCGACCGACGCCATCGTCTTCGGGGACCTGAACGACAAGGACAGCCGGGTCAGCAAGCTGCGGGAACTGGGCCGCTCCTACGACCTGCTGGACTACCTGAACATCAAGCCGCGCACGTTCTACCTGGCGCGCCTGCGCAACCCGAATCCGGCCATCGCCGGCGTCGCCGCGCACGGCGGCCATGGCGGGCACGGCGGGCACGGCGACGACCACGGCGCGCCGGCCGGCAAGGCGCACGGCTAGGGGCGGCGCCGCCGCCGGGAGATCGACGGGACGCTCGGAACGCCGAACGGGAGCCTGAATGAAGAATCCGCAGGTCGCGCAAGCCTGGGACAACACGCGGGACGACCCCACCCGGCCGGTGGAACTGGTCCTCGGCAACAACGACTTCACCACGATCACCGAGAAGGTCTCGGACATCGTGCTGGAGCGGAAGACGCCGCGCGCCTGGTACCTGGCGCTCTTCGCGTCGGCCGGCCTGGCCGGCGTCATGTTCCTGATGATCGCCTGGCTGTTCATCCGCGGCGTCGGCGTCTGGGGCCTGAACAACCCGGTCGGCTGGGCCTGGGACATCACGAACTTCGTGTTCTGGGTGGGCATCGGCCACGCCGGGACGCTGATCTCGGCCATCCTCTTCCTGCTGCGGCAGAAGTGGCGCACCTCGATCAACCGCTTCGCCGAGGCGATGACGATCTTCGCCGTCATCTGCGCCGGCATCTTCCCGGGCATCCACGTGGGCCGCGTCTGGGTCGTCTACTGGCTGTTCCCGCTGCCGAACGAGCAGTCCATGTGGCCCAACTTCCGCAGCCCGCTGCTGTGGGACGTGTTCGCCGTCGGCACCTACATGACCGTGTCGCTGCTGTTCTGGTACACGGGCATGGTGCCGGACCTGGCCACTCTGCGTGATCGGGCGCGGGGGCGCCTGCGGCAGGCGATCTACGGCTTCCTGGCCCTGGGTTGGCGCAACTCGCACCGCCACTGGCACCGCTACGAGAAGGCGTACCTGCTGCTGGCCGGCCTGGCCACGCCGCTGGTGCTGTCGGTGCACTCGGTGGTGTCGTTCGACTTCGCCACGTCGCAGATCCCCGGCTGGCACACGGCCATCTTCCCGCCGTACTTCGTCGCCGGCGCCGTGTTCTCGGGCTTCGCCATGGTGGGCACCATCCTGATCCCCGCCCGCAAGTGGTTCGGGCTGGAGCAGATCATCACGCTGCACCACCTCGAGAACATGAACAAGATCATCCTGGCCACCGGCAGCATGGTCGGCTTCGCCTACGCGACCGAGTTCTTCATCGCCTGGTACAGCGGGAACCCGAACGAGAGCTTCGCCTTCATCAACCGCGCTTTCGGACCGTACGCCTGGGCCTACTGGACGATGGTCACCTGCAACGTGGTCACCCCGCAGCTGTTCTGGATGAAGAAGTTGCGCACGAACCTGGCCGTGATGTGGGTGATGTACATCTTCGTGAACATCGGCATGTGGTTCGAGCGGTTCGTGATCATCGTCACCTCGCTCAGCCGCGACTTCCTGCCCTCGAGCTGGGCCTACTTCCGGCCCACGCCGGTCGACGTCATGACCTTCGTGGGCAGCTTCGGCCTGTTCTTCACGCTGGTGCTGCTGTTCATCCGCTTTCTGCCCATGATCGCGATGGCAGAGGTCAAGACAGTCATGCCGATCGCCGACGCCCACAGCGGCGAACGGCGGGCCGTGGGCGACTACCACGGCGACATCCCGGCCCACATCCGCGACGGAGGTGACCGCTGATGAGCGCCGCCGGCCGCAACGGAGGGCTGTACGCCCTGCTGACCGAGTTCGAGAGCCCTTCGGCGTTCATGCACGCCTGCGAAAAGGTGCGCGACGCGGGCTACAAGCGCTGGGACGCGCACTCGCCGTTCCCGGTCCACGGCATGGACGACGCCATGGGCATCCGCGGCACGCGGCTGCCCTGGCTGGTGCTGGCCGCGGGCGGCACCGGCCTGGGCGCCGCCACGCTCATGCAGTGGTGGATGAACGCCATCGACTACCCGTACATCATCTCCGGCAAGCCGCTGTTCGGGCTGCCGGCCGCCGCGCCGATCATGTTCGAGCTGACGGTGCTGTTCAGCGCGTTCGCCTGCTTCTTCGGCATGTGGGGCCTCAACGGCATGCCGCGCCTGCACCACCCGCTGCTGGCCCACGACCGGTTCCGGCGCGCGTCGCAGGACCGCTTCTACATCGTCATCGAAGCCGGCGACCCGAAGTTCGACCTCGAACGGACGCGCGCCTTCCTGGCGGGCCTGGGCGGGAGCGTCGTCGACGAGGTTCGCGAAAGCGTGGAGGGCTGACCGATGCCGCGCCCGATCATCTACGTGCTGCTGGTGCTGGTCGCGGTCACCCTGATCCCGATCGGGCTGATCTACCGTTCCCACCACCAGGGCGAGAAGCAGCCGCGGGTCCAGATCGTCTACGACATGGACCAGCAGTCCTACTACAAGGCGCAGACGGAGAACCCGTTCTTCGCCGACGGCATGACCATGCGCAAGCCGCCGCAGGGCACCGTGGCGCGCGGCCTGCTGGCCGCGGACGACGCCTGGTTCCGGGGCATCGAGCGGGACACGATCTTCGTGCAGGAGATCCCGGTTCCGGTCACGGCGGCGATGCTGGAGCGCGGACGCGGCCGCTTCGACATCTTCTGCGCGCCGTGCCACGGGCGCAGCGGCAACGGCCACGGCATGGTGCACGTGCGGGCGCAGGCGCTGGCCGAGGGCACCTGGTCGCCGCCGACCGACCTGACCAGCCAGACGGTGGTCGAGCGGCCGGCCGGGCACATCTACAACTCGATCGCCAACGGCATCCGCACGATGCCGGCCTACGGGGCGCAGCTGTCGCCGGACGACCGCTGGGCCGTGACGGCCTATGTGCGGGCGCTGCAGCTGTCCCGCAACGCGACCGCGGCGGACCTGCCGCCGGCCGCGCGGGCGGCGCTGGGGAACTAGGATCGCTTTCGATCGTCGCCGGCCACGGGCCGGCCGGCAAGGGAGAGACGGCAGTGGCGCACAAGCACGCTCCCACCCTGCAGGACACGAGGACGACCCTCGACGGGCTCGGACCGCGCGTCTTCACGGCGAGCCTGGCGGTCGGCCTGATCGGCCTGGCGGCCGCCTTCGGGCTGGGCTCAGCCGAGGGCGACGGCCTGAAGCACTTCGCCTTCGCCTACGTGCTGAACTTCGCGTTCTTCCTGGCCATCAGCCTGGGCGCGCTGGTGTTCCTGGGCATCATGTACGTCACGCGAGCCAGCTGGAACGTGGTGATCCGGCGGTTGGCCGAGGTCATGGCCGCGGTGATGCCCCTGCTGGCGCTCCTGTGCATCCCGGTGCTGCTGTTGACCGACCGCGTCTACGGCTGGACCGACCCGGCGGTCGCCGCCAGCCACGCGATGGCCCACAAGACGGGCTACCTGAACCAGGGCGCCTTCACCCTGCGCTGGATCATCTACTTCGCGGTCTGGAGCGGCTACTCGCTGTTCTACTGGCGCAGCTCGCTGGCCCAGGACCGCAGCGGCGACCTGGCGATCACGCGGCGCTTCGAGAACCTCAGCGGCTTCGCGCTGATGATCTGCGGCATCTGCGCGGCGCTGGCCTCGTTCGACCTGCTGATGAGCATCGACCCGCTGTGGTTCAGCACCATGTTCGGCGTCTACTACTGGGCGGGCGGCTTCGTCTCGTTCTTCGCGGTGCTGACCCTGCTGACGCTCGGCCTGCAGCGGACCGGGCGCCTGACGCGCATCGTCAGCGGCGAACACCTGCACGACTACGGCAAGGCGATGTTCGCCTTCACGTTCTTCTGGGGCTACATCGCCTTCAGCCAGTACATGCTGTACTGGTACGCGAACATCCCCGAGGAGACGGCCTGGTACCTGCTGCGCTCGCAGGGCGGCTGGGGCGAGGTGGCGCGCGCCACCGTGTTCGTGACCTTCGCGCTGCCGTGGCTGGGCCTGGTCTCGCGCTGGGCCAAGCGCAACCGGAAGGTGCTGGCCTTCTGGGCGGCGTGGATCATCGTGGCGCAGTGGCTGCAGCTGTACTGGGTGGTCATGCCCGCCTACAGCGCCAGCGCCGTGTTCAGCCTCGTCGCGGTGGCGTGTTTCGTCGGCATCGGCGGACTGTGGCTGGCGGGCGTCACGCGGCTGGCCATGGGCGGTTCGCTGGTGCCCACGCGCGACCCCAGGCTCGAGGATTCGCTGCGTTTCGAGAACGCCTGAGCGGGATGACCTGGACCACGGTGCCCCCGACGGCACCCGGGAGCTGAGAAATGGCTGCGCCCGATCCGAAAGCGAAACAAGGCTTCAACGCCCCGGCGGTGGCGCTCTGCGCGCTGGCCGGCCTGATCTTCGTCGTGGCGCTGTCCCTGTTCCTGCAGGGCGGCTTCCTGGCCGCTCAGGCCGTCGAGACGAAGCGCAAGCTCGAGACGCCCGTGAACGAGCCCCTGCGCGCGCTCGAGGCCGAGCACGAGGCGCGCCTGCGGGAGGGGCCGCGCTGGCTCGACGAGCAGAAGACCAGGGCCGTGATGCCCATCGACGACGCCATGGCCCGGCTGGCCGCCGAGGCCGCCCTCCAGGACCTGCCCGAGCCCCCGGTGGCGGAGACGGCCGCCGGAAGCGAGGTACGGCATTGATCGCCAGCGTCAATCTCTCCGGCTGGCTGCCGCAGGCGGCTTCGGCGCAGGCCGGCGGTGTCGATACGGCCTTTTCCGGCGTCTACGTGGCCGGCGCCTTCGCGGTGATCCTGGTCACCGGCCTGGCGGTCGCCTTCGTGCGGCAGTTCCGGCGCCGGCACGATGACGAACAGGGCGCCCCCGGCGGGCGCGCCCATCCGCTGCTGCAGGCGGCGTGGGTGCTGGCGGCGGTCGCCATCGCGGCATACGCGTTCATGGCGGGGCTGCCGGGTTTCCTGGACGCCAACGCGGCGCCCTGGCTGGCCTATCGCGTGCAGGTGGATGCCAGCCACGAGGGCTTCCGCTTCACCTACCCGAACGGCCACGTGGCGGACACCCTGCACGTGGCCACCGGCCGCCCCGTGCGCCTGGACGCCACGACCGCCGACGTCAGCCACTCGCTGCTGGTCCCGGCGCTGCGCGTGAACGAGCCGATCCTGCCGGGCCGCACGGCCCAGGCCTGGTTCACGGCGACGACGCCGGGCACCTTCGACCTGCGCAGCGGCACCTGGGGCGGCGACACGTACCAGGGCCTGCGGTCGGCCGTGGTCGCGCACGCGCCGGCCGACTTCGACGCCTGGATGACCCGCGTCACGGACATCTTCGCCGGCCGCACGATGGAGCAGGTGGGCGAGCTGCTGTACCGGAACAAGGGTTGTCTCGCCTGCCACAGCCTGGACGGCTCGCGCCTGGTGGGGCCCAGTTTCAAGAACATGTTCGGCCACGAATTCGACACGCGCGAGGGCGTGCGGATCACCGTCGACGCGGCCTATGTCCGTGAATCGATCCTGACGCCCAACGTCTCGGTGATCGCCGGCTACGAGCCGGTCATGACGCCTTACGCGGGCAACATCACCGACAAGGAGATCGAGGCCATCACCGCCTGGCTGCGGACGCTGTCGGACAAGGGCGGCGCCCCGGCCGGCGCCGACTCGACCGGCGCGGCGCCGGCGGCCGGGATGCAGGTCTCGCAGGCCGCCCCGCAGCCCGCCGCCGTGGAGGGGAACTAGATGAGCAAGGCCACGCACGCGGCCGCCGGCGCCAACTGGCTGACCACCACCGACCACCGGCGCATCGCGCTGCAGTTCCTGTGGTGGACCTGCGGCGCCTTCCTGCTGGGGGCGATCTACGCCGTCGTGCTGCGCCTGCGCGTCAGCAGCGGCCTGGTCGAGCCGGAGCTGTACCGGCAGATGCTGACGCAGCACGGCATCCTGATGGTCTTCCTGTTCCTGGTGCCGGCCATCCCGTCGGTGTTGGGCAACTACCTGCTGCCCCTGCAGCTGGGCGCCGGCGAGTTGCGGCTGCCGGGGCTGACGCGCCTGTCGCTGCGGCTGCAGATGGCCGGCACGGTGCTGCTGGTCGTCTCGATGATCCTCGGCGGCGTGGGCGCGGGCTGGTCCTTCGTCACCCCGCAGAGCCTGCAGGCGCCCGGCGCGTTCGGCGTGCTGGCGCTGGCGCTGGTCTGCGTGGCATGCGGCTGGCTGGCCACCGGCGTCAACTTCATCGTCACCGTCCATCACGGCCGCCGGCCCGGGCTGGGCTTCTTCCAGATGCCGATCTTCAGCTGGGCGCTGTACCTGACCGCCTACGCGCTGGTCGTGGCCGGCACATTGTTCGCGGTGCTGGTCGTCTACCTGGTCGCGGCGCGCGGGAGCGCGTCCGGCCCGTTCGGCGCCGCCGCGGATCCCCTGCTCTGGCGGGGCTACTTCTGGTTCGCCGTGCGGCCCCTGGCCATCTTCGCGCTGCTGCCGGCCGCCGGCGTCATCACCGAGGTCATCGCCGGCGTCGCGCGCCGGCCGGTGGTCGGCTACCGCACGGTGGTGGGTTCGCTGATCGCGCTGCTCGGACTGGGCTTCGTGACCTGGGGCGTGAACCTGATCGGCGCCGGCCAGTCGCCCGCGCTCAGCTTCACGTTTGCCGGGCTGGCGCTGCTGACGGCGGTGCCGGTCGCGCTGTTGAGCTTCTCCTGGCTGTCCACGCTGTACCGCGGGGCGGTGGCCTGCGCCGCGCCCACCTCGTTCGTGGTGGCGTTCCTGCTGTGCGCCGGCATCGCGGTCGTGAGCGGCCTGCTGCTCTGCACGCTGTCGGCGGCCGACTACCTGGCGGGCACGGTGTTCCTGACCGCGCACCTGCATTACGTGATGATGGGCGGCGTGACGACGGCGCTGCTGGCGGGCCTGCACTACTGGTGGCCCGTGATGTTCGGCCGCATGTACAACCCGCTGCTCGGCCGCCTGTCGGCCTTCACCTACCTGGTGGGCCTTAACCTGGCGTTCCTGCCGCAGCTGATCGCCGGCGCGCGCGGGCTGGCGCCCGGCCTGGCCGCGGTGCCGGCGGGCTTCGGCGGCCTGGACGTGACCGCCACCTGGGGCATGTGGATCCTGACGACCGCGCTGGTGATGATCATCGCCAACCTCTTCGGCGCCCTGCACGACGGCCCGGAGGCCGGCGCGAACCCTTGGGGCGCCACGACGGGCGAATGGCGCGGGGCGACGGGCCCGGCGCCGGGCGACCCGTATGCCCGCTAGCCGCCGCCGCGACGGGGAAGGGGCGCGCCTGCCGCGCCCCTTCTGGAATCCCTGGCTGGCCGGCTTCCTGCTCGGCCTGGTGCTGCTCACCTCGTTCATCGTCGCCGGCCGCGGCCTCGGCGCCACGGCGGCGTACTCCGCGCTGGCGACCGCCGTCGCCGGCCTGTGCGATGCCGAGCGCGCCGCCGGGCATCCCGTCCATTCCCGCTTCTGGAACGATGGCGCGCCGCTGCTGTCGTGGACCGTGTTCCTGCTGGCGGGGGCCGCCGCCGGCGCGTTCCTGTCAGCCTGGCAGGGGCGACGCCTGGCGCTGGTGACCGAACGCGGACCGCGCGTCGGCGCCCGCACGCGCCTGCTGCTGGCCTTCGCCGGCGGCTTGCTGGCCGCGTGGGGCGCCCGCCTGGCGCGCGGCTGCACCAGCGGCCAGGCCCTGACCGGGGGCGCCATGCTCAGCGTGGGGGGGCTGGTCTTCATGGCCGCCGTCTTCACGGCGGCTTATGCGCTGGCGGGACGCGCGCGGAGGCAATGGCTGTGACGCTGCCTGTCTTTTCCGTCCACGAGCCCGGCCAGGCGCTCTTCCTGGGCGCCGCGCTGCTGCTGGGCCTGGGCTTCGGTTTCTGCCTCGAGCGGGCCGGCTTCGGCAGCGCGCGCCGCCTGGTCGCGGTGTTCTACCTCTACGACATGGCGGTCGTGAAGGTCATGTTCACGGCGATCGTCACGGCGATGACGGGTCTGACGGTGCTGGCCGCCGCCGGGTTGCTCGACCTGTCCTCGGTCTACGTCGAACCGACGCGGCTGCCGGCGCAGGCCCTGGGCGGGCTCATCTTCGGCGCCGGATTCATCGTCGGCGGCTATTGTCCGGGAACGGCGGTGGCCGCCCTGGCGACCGGGCGCCGCGACGGCGCGGCGTTCGCCCTGGGCCTGCTCGCGGGCGTGGCCTCGTACGCCGAGCTGGCGCCGGGCGTCGAGGAGCGGGTGGCCGCGAGCGGCGCCGTGCAGACCCTCGCGGGCGGGACCGGCGCGCCCCGCTTGTGGTGGACGCTGCTGTTCATCGTCGTGCTGGCGCTGGCGGCCCGGCTGCTCCCATGGCTCGAGCGGCGCTTCGCCGCGAATCGTCCCGTCAGCTGACCGGGCACCAGGACTGCGGGCTCAGCCCAGCGGCGACCGCCCGTCCTCGCTGCCGTCCTCGCGGTCGACCTCGCGCATCATCGCCGCGAATTCCTCGCGCGTGCAGACGCCCTTGGCGACCATCATCCGCTGCACGGTCTTGGTGGCCAGGGCCAGCTCGCCCACCGCGCGCTCCAGGCGGGCCGCGTCGACGCCGCCGCCTGTCCCGCGCATGGCCGTCGCCTCGGCGCGCGCCTGCCGAGCCTCGTCGCGGGCCTTGTCGATCTGCGTGTGCTGGTAGATGTCGAAGATCCAGTTGATGAGTCCCATTTTCAGTCCTCGTCAGGGTGAGGGCGCCGCGCTCCGGCGCCCGTGGCAGGAGGCTACCGGGCAGCCGTGTGCTACGAGCGGGACCGGCAACTGTTGCGTTGCGCCGCGCCGCCCCCTCTGGCATGCTGCGCGCCGGGGCGCGGCGGGGCCGCGGGACCCGGATATCCTTCATTTCATCTGGGATCTGATGGCGCCGCTTCCTAGATTTGAGGCGACCCGAACCCCGGAGGCCCGACCGTGTCCGACCCGCAAGAGAGCCGCGCCCCGAAGCGACAGACCCGCCTGCCCGCCTCGTACTACAACGCGATCTCCCTGGCCGGCGCGGCCCTGGCCGCGCTCAGCCTGGCGCTGATCCTGTTCCTGTTCGCGCTGGAGCATTTCAGCGACACCCACACCAGCCCCTACGTGGGCATCATCGCCTTCGTGATCCTGCCGGGCTTCCTGATCATCGGCCTGGCGATGGGCGCGATCGGGGTGCTGCGGCAGCAGCGGCGCCGGCGGTTGGGTCTGCCGCACACCGAGCGCCTGCCGCGCATCGACTTCAACGACCCGACGCACGTCCGGGGCACCTTCCTGGTGGGCGGCGGTTTCCTGCTCTTCCTGGCCCTGACCGCCTTCGGCAGCTACCAGGCCTACGAATACACCGAGAGCGACCGCTTCTGCGGCACCACCTGCCACACGGTGATGAAGCCCGAATACACCGCCTTCAGCGTCTCGCCGCACCAGCGCGTCGGCTGCGTGAAGTGCCACATCGGCTCGGGCGCCGAGTGGTACGTGCGCTCGAAGCTGTCGGGCGCGTACCAGGTGTACTCGGTGCTGTTCGACAAGTACACGCGGCCCATCGAGACGCCGATCCGGAACCTGCGCCCGTCGCGCGACACCTGCGAGCAGTGCCACTGGCCCGAGCACTTCACCGGCGAGAAGCTGGTCTCCTACGACTATTACGGCCGCGAGGAGGGCAACACGCACTGGAGCCTGAAGCTGGCGATGAAGGTCGGCGGCGGCGGCGCCGGCGGCGCGGAAGCCCACGGCATCCACTGGCACACCGCCAACCAGGTCACCTACGTGGCCACCGACCACAAGCGGCTCGACATCCCCTGGGTCAAGTTCACGGGCCAGGACGGCACGGAGAAGATCTACCGCAGCGTGGACTCCGACCTCACCGACGAGCAGGCGGCCGGGATGGAGCAGCGGCTGATGGACTGCATCGACTGCCACAACCGGCCGACGCACCACTACAATCCGCCCTCGCGTCTGGTCAACCGCGACATCGCCAACGGGCTCATCGCGCAGGACCTGCCGGGCATCAAGAACCTGCTGGTCGACCTGATGGAGGCCGAGTACGCGACCGAGGAGGAGGCGCTGCAGGCCATCCTCGACGGCGTGAACCGCTTCTACGACGATGAGCACCCGGACGTGGCCGCCGCGCGCCGGGGGGACATCGAGACGGCGATCGTGCGCGCCCAGTTGCTGTTCCGGACGAACATCTTCCCCGAGATGAAGGTGAACTGGCGCGAGTTCCCCGACCACATCGGCCACCTGACCACGCCGGGCTGCTTCCGCTGCCACGACGGCCAGCACCAGACCGACGAGGGCGAAGTGCTGTCCCGCGACTGCGACCTCTGCCACACGATCCTCTCGCAGACGCGCAAATCGGGTGAGGAGATCACGTCGCTGGCCAGCGTCGAGTACGTGCACCCGGAGGACATCGGGGACGAGTGGAAGACGACCAACTGCAGCGAGTGTCACGCCGAATAGGCCGTTTCCGGCGGCCGGGCGGGCGCCTTGACTCCGCCCGGCCACCGGATGATTTTGGTTGAGAATGCCGCCTCAACAACCCGCCACCCCAGCCAAGCCGAGGAAGACCCATGGCCGACGCCAAGATCGTCTGGACGAAGATCGACGAAGCCCCCGCCCTGGCCACCTACGCCCTGCTGCCGATCGTCCAGGCCTACACGCGGGGAACCGGCATCGCCGTGGAACTGGCGGACATCTCGCTGGCCGGCCGCATCATCGCGAACTTCCCGGAAAAGCTGACCGCGGCGCAGAAGCTGCCGGACGCGCTGGCCGCCCTGGGCGACCTGGCGAAGACGCCGGCCGCCAACATCATCAAGCTGCCGAACATCTCGGCCTCGGTCCCGCAGCTGCAGGCGGCGATCAAGGAGCTGCAGGAGCACGGCTACGACATCCCGTCGTACCCCGAGGAGCCGCGCACCGAAGAGGAGAAGGCCCTGCAGGCGCGCTTCGCCAAGGTGCTCGGCTCGGCCGTCAACCCCGTGCTGCGCGAAGGCAACGCCGACCGCCGCGCGGCCGCCTCGGTCAAGAAGTTCGCCCAGAAGAACCCGCACCGCATGATGAAGGAGTGGCCGAAGGAGGGCTCCAAGGCCCGTGTCGCCCACATGACGGAGAAGGACTTCTACGGCACCGAGAAGTCGCTGACGATGGACGCCCCGACCGAGGTGCGCATCGAATACGCGGGCAGGGACGGCGCGACGAAGGTCTTCAAGGAGGGTCTGGGCCTGCTCGCGGGCGAGGTCATCGACGCCTCGGTGATGAACGTGGCCGCCCTGCGCGCCTTCTATGCGAAGACGATCGACGAGTGCAGGCGCGACGGCACCCTGCTGTCGCTGCACCTGAAGGCCACGATGATGAAGATCTCCGATCCGGTGATGTTCGGCCACGCCGTCTCGGTGTTCTACGCCGCGGCCCTGGACAAGCACGCCGACACCCTGAAGGAGATCGGCGCCAACGTGAACAACGGCCTGGCCGGCGTGCTGGAGAAGCTGGACAAGCTGCCGGCGGCCAAGAAGGCGGAGATCGAGGCCGACATCGAGGCCGTCTACGCCGCGCGCCCGGCCCTGGCCATGGTCGACTCGCGCAAGGGCATCACGAACCTGCACGTGCCCAACGACGTCATCGTCGACGCCTCGATGCCCAACGTCGTGCGCGACGGCGGCCGCATGTGGAACCAGGACGACCAGCTCCAGGACACCGTGGCCATGGTGCCCGACCGCTGCTACGCCACGATGTACCAGGCCATCATCGAGGACTGCCAGAGGAACGGCCAGTTCAACCCGGCGACGATGGGCGCCGTGGCCAACGTCGGCCTGATGGCGCAGAAGGCCGAGGAGTACGGCTCGCACGACAAGACCTTCATGGCGCCTGGTTACGGCGTCATGCGCGTGGTGGACAAATCCGGCAAGGTGCTGCTGGAGCAGCCGGTCGAACCGGGCGACATCTTCCGCATGTGCCAGACCAAGGACATCGCCATCCGCGACTGGGTGAAGCTGGCGGTCACGCGCGCCCGCGCCGCCGGCACGCCCGCCGTCTTCTGGCTGGACGAGGCCCGCGGCCACGATGCCCAGATCATCGCCAAGGTGCAGGCGTACCTGCCGCTGCACGACACGAAGGGTCTGGACCTGCGGATCCTGAGGCCGGTCGAGGCCATGGCCTTCACCGTGGCCCGCACGCGCCGGGGCGAGGACACGATCTCGGTCACCGGCAACGTGCTGCGCGACTACCTGACGGACCTGTTCCCGATCCTGGAACTGGGGACCAGCGCCCGCATGCTCTCGATCGTGCCGCTGCTGGACGGCGGCGGCCTGTACGAGACGGGCGCCGGCGGCTCGGCTCCCAAGCACGTGCAGCAGTTCCTGCAGGAGGGCCACCTGCGCTGGGACTCGCTGGGCGAATACTGCGCACTGGTGCCCTCGTTCGAGCAGATCGCGGCGACGGGCAACGCCCGCGCCGCGCTGCTGGCCGAAACGCTGGACGCGGCCATCGGCGCCTACCTGGAGAACGCGCGCTACCCGAGCCGCAAGGTGAACGAGATCGACAACCGAGGCAGCACGTTCTACCTGGCCCTCTACTGGGCGCAGGCGCTGGCGGCGCAGGACAAGGACGCGGAGCTGAAGGCCCGCTTCGCGCCGGTGGCGAAGGTCCTGACGGAGAACGAGGCGAAGATCGCCGCCGAACTGCTGGCGGCGCAGGGCCGGCCCGTGGACATCGGCGGCTACTACCACCCGGACGACGCGAAGGCGAATGCGGCGATGCGGCCGAGCGCCGCGTTCAACGCGGTGATCGACGCGCTGAGGTAGCTCGGCCGCAGGCCCAGACACTTGCGCCGGCGCAAGCGGTAGCTGCGCCGGCGTTCGTGTTTCCGCCCGGACGCGTCGCGCCGTTCAGCGCGGCATGATCACCAGCACGAACAGCGCGACCATCGCCAGGTCCGCCGCCAGGTGCGCGACCCAGGTCGCGCGCCAGCCGCCGGTCATGAGCGCCAGGTGCGACCACAGCAGCGACGCGGCCGCGATCAGGGCGACGCGCACCAGCATCAGCGGCCAGGGAAACAGCGCGCCCAGCAACACGGCGTGCCAGGCGGCGAAGGCCGCCGTCGCCAGCGCCAGGCCGGCGACGCGGCCGAACGCGGCGCGGCACCGCGGCGTGGCCTGCCCGCGCCACCACCACTCCTCCAGCCACGGGTTGAAGACCGCGAACAGCAGCAGCCAGGCCCAGGGCTCGCGCAGGTCCAGGCCCAGGGCCGACGCGCGCGCCTGGTAGTCGCTCACCGGCCCCAGCCAGGGCCGCACCGCGGCGTACACGGCCAGGAAGACGGGGCCGAACAGGATCGCCAGCGCCGGCTCGGCCAACCGGCCGCCGGCGGCCGGCGGGACGAAGGGCAGGCCGCCGCGCCGCGCCGGGAAGCGGGCCCCGAGCAGCAGCCGCGGCCCCAGCACGCAGCCGCCCAGGGCATAGAGGAGGAACGTCGCCGGCAGGCTGCCCAGGAGGTGAAGGCCGGCGGCGCCCAGCGCGGTCGGCAAGGCCAGGGCCAGGACCAGACCGAGGCGTTCACGTCGCACGTCACTTCACCACGGTCACGCGCGCGACGCGCACGTCGCCCGGCGTTTCCACGCGCACGAGATAAACGCCGGCCGCCACGGCGCGGCCCTCGTCGTCGTCCCCGGACCAGGCCAGCGCCTGGGGTCCGGATTGCAGTTCGCCGTCGCGGAGCAGGCGCACCCGCCGCCCGCGGGTGTCGTACACCGCCACGACGGCGGCTCCGGCAGACGCCATCGTGAACGACACCGTCGTGCGGGGGTTGCACGGGTTCGGCATCGCGAGCACGCGGCCGGACGCGGCGGCCCCGGACGCGGGCGGCCCCGCGGCGCGGCCGCGGTGCGGGCGAAGTACGCCCAGCAGGGCCTCGCCCGCGGCGGCGAAGTACGCCTCGCCGGCCCCGGCGGCCAGCAGCGTGGGGTAACCGTCGATGGGCAGACCGGCCCGGGCGACCGGGGCGTCCGGGTCGCTGGCATCGACCAGGCCGAGGCTCCGCTCGGAGCCGACGAAGACCATACGCCCGCACGCGGCGAGGCTCGAGATGCCGCTGTTGACGGCCCAGGGTATCGGACCGGTGGCGCCGCGGGCGCGCGGGCGCGCCGGGTCGCTGACGTCCATGACCGCCACCTGGCGTCCGTCGGTCACGAAAACGAAAGCTCCCGCCACCGCCAGCGCGTTGAAGCGCGTGAAACCGGTGGCGCCGGCGCCGACCTGGACCAGCGAATCGGCGGGCGTGACCCGCGCCACCTGCAGCGTGCCGTCAGGGTTCCGCCCGTAGAGCAGGCGGCCGTCGCCCCCCAACAGCGGGGCCGCTTCGCCCGAGCGGCGGACGTCGGTCACGGTCGCCGGCCCCGAGGCCCCCGCGCGGACCATCACCAGCCCGCTGCCCGGCGCCTCCCGGTCGGTCGTGTCGCAGCTCACGAGCCAGCCGTCCTCGAGGGCCAGCGCGGCCAGCGGCCTCAACCGGCTGCCGTCGGGCCGGGCGCGGATCTCCTGCACCAGGCGCGGGTCCGACGGGTCGCCGACATCGACCAGCCGCAGGCCCAGGACGCCGCCCACCAGCACGAGATCGCCGCGCGGGCTCGCGAACTCGGCGAGGAATCGTTCGCTGCGCGGCACGGACGGGGCGTCGTCGCAGGCGCCCAGCGGCCGCGGCTGTCGCGGGCGCGAGACGTCGAAGACCTGCAGGCCGGAAAAGCCGCAGGCCGCGAAGACCAGATCGCCCTGCGCGGACAGGTGCACCGGCACGGGCGTCGACCGCACCGCGGCCAGCAGCACGGGGTCGGGACCCGCCCCCACGTCCCAGGTCTGCAGTCCGCCGCTGCCGCGCGTGACGGCCATCAGGTCGCCTGCCACGGCGATGTCCCAGGCGCGGTGGACGTGCGTCCCGTCGATCCAGCGGGGAACGTCCGACCAGGGCTCATGGCAGGCGAGGAGGCCGTTGCCGGAGACCAGGAGTTCGTCGCCGCGCCGGGCCGCGGCCAGCGGAAGGCCTTCCAGGCGCCACCACGGCGCCTCGGGGCCCCCGAGCAGGTCCGTTCGGGTCTCGAGGAAGCCGCGTCCGCCGACGAGCAGGATCCCGTCCAGGACCCAGACCCGGAGCAGTTCGGCATATGCCTGGTCCTCGCCGATGATCTCGAGCACGAACGGCGCCATTGGCAGGGTGGCGTCGAGCACGACGAGCCCGTGGTGCCCCGCCACGAACAGGCGGCCGCCGCCGGCGGCGACATCGCGGCCGTGGATCCCCCCGAGCCGGCTCGCCAGCCGCGGTCGAGCGGGCTCGCGGACGTCGAAGACGAACAGATCCCCGTTCACGCAATAGACGACGTCGCCGGCCAGTTCGAGGCGCGGCGGGCCCCAGCTCGCGGAGCAGGCCAGGGAAACCCGGGCCACGACCCGCGGCTGCCGCGGCCGCCGGCCGTCCACGACGACCATCTCGTCGCCGGCCATGGCGTAGAGCCAGCCGCCGCGCGCCGCAAGGTCGCTCGTCGCGGGCGTCGGCTCCGGGCCGCCACCGCCGCCCAGGGCCAGGAGCGCCAGGACGGCGGGCCGGTCCGGATCGGACACGTCGACGGCCGCCAAGCCGGGACCGCGGCCGTACCACGCGATGCCGCCGTCCATGGCGATCGGGCCGGCCGCATCGTCCGCGCAGCGTCCGATCTCCGTGAATCCGGTCTCGTACGGAGGCAGGCCTCGCGCAGCTGGGGCGGTCGCCAGAGCCAGCGCGCCGGCCAGGGCGGCCGCGAAGGCGGGGCAGTGGCTCCTGGACATGGGGCACCATCACTTTCTCGGCGGACGCGCGCCGCTCCGGACGGCAGGTTCCAGGCCGGCCGCCGCTGGAGCCGGCCGGCCGTCGGTGTTACCTTGCCGCCCCGCGTCGGGAGGTCCGGCGCGCAGGAGCCGCCGACCCGGGAGGACGAGCCGTGACCGCCGCCGACGTGACCGTCATCATCCGCTACCGCTGCCAGAACGGCCAAGCCGAAACCGCGCTGAAAGAGCTGTCGGCGCTGGTGGCCACCGTGCGCCGCGAGGAGCCCGACTGCCGCGGCATCGTCATCGTGCGGAACGAGGACGATCCCTGCGACCTGACCCTGATCGAAGCCTGGAGCAGCCGCGAGGCGTACGCCGGCCCGCACCTGCGGACGCCGCACCTGTTGGCGTTCCGGGAGCGCGCGCCGCGGTTCATGGCCGGGGCGCCGGAGATCACGTACTGGCGCGAGGCGTGCCGCGTCTGAGCGTGGCGCGCGCGGCAGTGGGCTTGACGCCGGGGGGCGCGATGTCGAACGGCTGGGACGAATCCGCCGACGCGTGGATCGCGGACATGGGCGAGCACGGCGATTTCGGGCGACGGTACGTGCTCGACCCTGCCCTGCTGCCGCTGGCGATCGCGGGGCGGCCCCGGACGGCCCTTGATGTCGGTTGCGGCGAGGGACGGCTCTGCCGGATGCTCGGAGCGCAGGGCGTCGCCGCGACGGGAGTCGACCCGACGCGCGCGCTGATCGCCGAGGCCCGTCGGCGCGACGGCGTCGGGCGCTACCTCGTGGCCGACGCGGCGAGCCTGCCGTTCGCGGAACGGGCGTTCGACCTCGTGGTGAGCTGCCTGTCGCTCGTCGACATCCCCGATCCGGCCGCTGCCATCGCCGAGATGGCGCGCGTGCTGGCGCCCGGCGGACGACTCCTGATCGCGAACTCGAACGGGTTCAACACGGCGGGCGACGGTCGCGAGGACCTCGGCTGGGCGCGCCATGCCGACGGCACCAAGGCCCATTTCCGCATCGACGGGTACCTCGACGAGCGGGTGCAGTGGCTGGAGTGGCGCGGCATCCGCATCCGCAACCATCACCGTCCGCTCAGCGCCTACATGAAGCTCCTGCTGGCGCAGGGCCTGGTGCTCACGCATTTCGACGAGCCGCGGCCCGTCGCGGACGCGCCGGCCGGTCGCGCCGCCGACTACGTGCGGGCGCCGTGGTTTCTCGTGATGGAGTGGGCGAAGCGGCCGGTCTGACCTCCCGGGGCCCCTGGTCCGGCGCGCGCAGGGCAGGAAGAGGCCCCGGCCGCTGCCGGCCGGGGCCTTCGGAGAAGC
>CAYNPY010000034.1:0-11591 GCA_964399195.1 uncultured Fibrobacteraceae bacterium | reverse complement strand
CGCTCTCAGTTGACTAGCCGCTCCCTATCACTTCAGCAGCACCATCCGCTGCATCCCCTCGAAGTCGCCCGCCCGCAGCTTGTAGAAGTACACGCCCGAGGGCACGCGCGCGCCGCCGTCGTCGCGCCCGTCCCAGGTGACGCTGTGGTCGCCCGCCTCGAGGCTGCCCGCGACCAGCCTGCGCACGTTCTGGCCGCGCAGGTTGAACACCTGCAGCTCAGCCGGGCCCGACTCGGCCAGCGTGAAGCTGATCACGGTGCTCGGGTTGAACGGGTTGGGCGCGTTCTGCCGCAGCGCCCAGCGCGAGCCGGCGCCCGGGACCGGGGAGGCCCCGAAGAACCAGCCCAGGTCGCGGAACAGGGCCAGCGTCAGGTCGACGCCGTCGTGCGCCAGGTCGGCGTTGATCGCCGGCTCCATCAGCAGGTTCGGCCGCGCGCCGGTGTCGAAGTGCGAGACCGACGAGCCCTGCTGCAGCGGGTTCGGCGTGTAGACCAGCGGGCGGCCGCTGGGGTCCGAGCCGGCGCGCCGGGTGGCGCTGACCTGCAGCGTCGCCTGGACGCCGCTCGCCAACTGGGCCTTGATCGCGTTGCCGTCGGCCTGGCTGACCATCACCGACGGGATCGTGATCGTCCCGCTGGTGCCGCCCATCGCGGCCGCCGGGCCGGCCACGTTGTTGACGACGATCACGCCGATGGCCCCGGCGTCCTGCGCCGCCTGGACCTTGGCCGTGAACGCGCAGACGCCGCGGTCGACCAGGGCGATGTTGCCGGCCAGCGCGGCGCCGTTGACCAGCGCTTCGCAGCCGTCGCCGGTCGGCGCGGCGGCATCCTGGACCTGGACCACCAGGCCGCTGACCGGGCTGTCCTCCACGGAGGGCCCGAACGAGGCGTCGCCCACGAAGTACGAGCCGGCGATCGCCACCGGCGCGGTCACCAGCAGTTCCGAGGCGTTGGCCAGGTAGTAGCCGGCGTCCGCCACCGTCTGCGGCCCGGTGAACGCCACGTTGAGCGGATTGATGGCCGAGGCTGCGCGCTGCGCGTCCGTCATGGCGGGCCAGTGCAGGCCGACCGTGTTGTCGTACAGGAACTGCGAGTAGACGTCCTTCAGGCCGCCGAAGAGCGCGCCCGTGGAGTTGCTGACGAAGCTGGCGAAGCCCAGCCCGTGGCCGAACTCGTGCAGCAGCACCACAACCAGGTCGATGTCGGTGCCGTTGTTGCCGTCCAGGCCGTAGTACCAGCTGGTCGAGCCCAGACAGGTCCCGTCGTCCAGGCTCACGTTGAACCGCGCCTGGATGTCGTCCGCCGTGGAGTTGGGCACGCCCGGCGCCAGGTCGACGCCGGCCAGCTTGTTGGCCAGCGCCACGGGGTACCACGTCGCGGCCTGCGGCGCGCCGGCGAAGTCCCGGAAGGCCTGCCGCGCGCCCGCCGAACCGAGCACCGCGCTGGTGGACGAGCAGGTCAGCGGGTCGAACGACGCGGTGATCTTGATCTCGACCGCGCTGGGCAGCAGGGCGCCCCAGACGTCGGCCGCGAACTGGAAGGCGATCAGGCGCTGCTGGCCGATCGTCGTGCCCGTGTTGCCGCCGACGGGCGCCGCGGGCGTCGGGTCGTTGAAGCCCTCGCCGGCGCCGTCGGCGTTGACGATGGTGATGGTGGCGGCCGGCGCGACGGTCGCCGCGCCGAGGCAGGCGACCGCGAGCAGCGCCCACATCGCGCGACGGAGCGCGCGGCTCTTCAGGTCAGCGTTCCTCATGTCAGCGCACCTCCGCGCCGCCGGGCAGCGCCTCGGCCGCGAAGAACGCCTCGTACTCCTGGCGCGACTGCACGCAGCCGATGACCACCTCGCCGTCGGGGCCGATCTTCGCGACGGCCGTCGACAGGAAGCTGGCGTCCAGCGTCGCCGAAACCGTGCCGTCGGCGTGCTCGACGAACCGCAGCGCCGCCTCGTCGCGCGCGGCGATGGGGTGGTCATGGACCTCGGGTGCGGCGGCGGCGGCGACTGCCTCCGGCGCTGCCGCGGGGGTGGCGGACGGGCCCGGTTCGGCCGTGGACGCGGCCCCTGCGAACAGGGCGCAGGCCAACGCCAGGGCGGCCGTGGCCGCCGGTCGGGTGCGGTTCATCATGGTCTGGTTCGCTCCTGATTCGGGTGTCGCGCGCGGCGCGGATGAGGCGCCTTCGGTTACGTCAAAATATGATACCACGCCGCGATTGCGTCGGCAATATTGGATTATCAAAGTATAGATTCACTGCTCGGCGGGCGCGTCGGCGATCTCCTGCAGCAGAGCGCCGATGGCCACGTTTTCGAGCCAGGGACCCCGCACGGGATCGGACCCGGTGGCCGCCATCTGGAGGCGGTCGACGCCAACTCCGGCCGCCAGCAGCGGCACCAGGGCGTTCGTGTGGTCGCCCGCGTTGAACCGCAGCCCCGGCAGCGCGCCCCGGCCCCGCGGTTCCAGGGGCAGGGAAGCCAGGCACCCCGGCGGCGGCTCGCTCAGCGGTGCCGGACCGCCCAGGTAACCGGTTTCATGGTCGGCGGTGACCACCAGCAGGTTCCGCTCCCAGCCGCCGTGGGCCGCGATCCAGTCCTGCACCGTTGCCACGGCCTCGACGAACCCGACGACTTCTTCGATCAGGCGGCCGGGCTGCCGGTCGTGGGAGGCCCAGTCGATGGCGCCGCCCTCGACCATCAGGAAGAAGCCGTCCTGGTCCTCGTCCAGCACGTTGAGGGCGCCCCGCGTCATCTCCGCCAGGGAGGGGACGCCGGCCAGCGGCGGCTCGGCGAACGGCGGCGCCTGACGGTCGCCGGCCCGCTGCTGCTGCAGCGTCTCGCGCACGCGCGCGACGACCAGCAAGCGCGGAGGTGTCGCGCCGGCGGCCAGCGCGCGGATCTCTTCCGGATCCTCGAGCAGGCGCCATGAATCAGGCCAGCCGTCGCCGTCGGCGTCGCCGCCCGCGGTGCCCGCCTGCAGGCCGTCCCAGGTGTCCTGTCCGCCGACGTAGCGGTAGTCCGCTTGGGCGGCGGGGCGGCCCTGGCGGTCGAAGAGGGGATGCCCGGCGCCCATCAGGACGTCCAGGGGGCTGCGCGTGAGCAGGTCCCGCGAGATCTCGAGGTAGCGGCCGCGGTCCTCGCCGTTCACGGCGCAGCCGGCAGGCGTCGCGTGCGCGAGCTGGACGCTGGTCACCAGGCCCGTCGCGCGGCCGCCGCGCTCCATGGCCGCCACGATGGTGCGCAGCGGCTCGCCTTCGCCGGTCACCGCCAGCCGGCCGTTGCGCGTGCGCCGGCCGGTGGTCAGGGCGGTGATGGCGGCGGCCGAGTCGGTGGCCGGCTGGCCCGCCGGACCCTGCGCCCAGTAGGCCTCGGCGTCGTAGCGGCCGCCCTCGGCGAAGGTCGCGACGGCCAACTGCACGGGAAGCTGCGCCAGTTCCGGGAACCGGTCGGCGCCGTCGCGCCAGAGCGCGCCGGCCTGCAGGTGCGAGAAGCCGCAGCCGTCGCCGATCATCAGGATGATGTTGCGCGGGACGGTCGGCGCGCCGGTCGCCGCGGCGTCCGGGGCGGGGCCGGTCAAGGCCAGCAACAGCAGGGCGGCGGTGAGCGGTCGGTTCCTCATGGTCGCATCCGCGCTTGGTTTCGGGCGTGAGGCTGGTCCCGTCGGCGCCGGCAACGCTGCCGCCGAGCGACCGAGGGTGGCACTGGCCTTGCGCCGGCGCAAGTTCAGCTTTCGCCGGTTCGGCGAGGGGCGCGCCGGCCGCGGGTGTCCGCCGCGCGACGGTTGACGGATCAACCATCCCGGTTCATCCTGAAAAGGAACACGCGGAATCGAGGCGCAATGATCCTGGTCGACACGCATTGCCATCTGAACCACCCGCCGCTCAGCCGCGATACGGACGGGGTGCTGGCGCGCGCCGCTCAAGCCGGCGTGACGCGGGTCGTGGCGCCGGCTTACGACGCCGGCAGCTGGGACGAACTGGCCCGGCTGGCCGTCCGCCCCGGCGTGGACGTGGCGTACGGGCTGCATCCCTGGCTGGCGCACGACCTGCCGGCGCAGGCGGCCGTCCTGGACGGCGCGCCTCCGGTCCCGGGTCCGGATCCGCAGCCGGCGGCGCTCGAGCGCATGTTGACGCATCTTGCGGCGCGGATCGCGGCGCAGCGCCCCGTCGCCATCGGCGAGATCGGCCTGGACACGAAGATCTCCGCCAGCGGCCTGGCCGCGCAGCTGCCGCTGCTGGAACGGCAGCTGGCGCTGGCGGTCGACCTGGACCTGCCCGTGATCCTGCACTGCCGCGGCGCCTTCGAGGAACTGCTGGCGGCCGTCGGCCGCCACGGCGGCCGGCTGCGCGGGGTCCTGCACGCGTACTCGCGCGGGCCGGAGCTGGCCGCGCGCTTCGTCGCCGCCGGCCTGCACATCGCGCTGGGCGGGGCCGTGACCCGCGAAAGCGCCAAACAGGCCCGGCAGGCGGCGCGGTCGTTGAGCCTGGACGACCTCGTGCTGGAGACCGACGCGCCCGCGATCGGCCTCAAGGACGTGCCGCCGGAGCGCACCGAGCCGTGCCACGTCAGGGAAGTCGCCCGCGCGGTGGCGGACCTGCGCGGCGAGACGGTGGAGACCGTGGCGTCCGCCACGACGGCCGCGGCCGGTCGGTTGTTCGGCCCCTGACCGCGGCCGCGGCCGGCGAATATTCCCGTGCCGCGGCGGTTACTTCCCGGTACACTCACAGCCGATGCCCGCCAGCCCGCGCCCAAGGAGCGCCGGCGCGCGACGGCCGCCCGGGGGGTGGCGGCCGGCCGCCCTGACCCGCCCCGCAACCAGGAGCCGCGATGACAGGCAACAACGACTACCAGGAGCCCTTCCGGCCCCAGATGCCGCGCGTGGAGGTGCCCCGCTTCAAGCCGCCGCGCCCGCGCGTGCTGCTCAACCTGCTCGGCGCCTTCCTGGCCGCGGCCGTGCTGCTGTCCGGGTTCTACACGGTGGACCCGGAGGAGGCGGGGCTGGTGCTGCGGTTCGGCAAGTACGTCCGCAGCACCGATCCCGGCCTGCACTTCAAGCTGCCGCTGGGCATCGAGCGCGTGCGCAAGGTGCCGATCCAGCGCCAGCTCAAGGAGGAGTTCGGCTTCCGCACCGTCCGCGCCGACGTGCACACGGAATACTCCACGCGCAACTACCTCGAGGAATCGAGCATGCTGACCGGCGACCTGAACTCGGCCCTGGTCGAGTGGGTGGTGCAGTACCGCATCGTCGATCCCTACAAGTACCTGTTCCAGGTGCGCAACGTGCGCGAGACGTTCCGCGACATGACCGAGGCCGTGACGCGCCGCGTCGTCGGCGACCGCACCGTCAACGAGGTGCTCACCGTGGGCCGCGCCGAGGTGGCGACGCAGATCCAGGTCGAGCTGCAGGAACTGTGCAACCAGTACGAGACGGGCATCAGCGTCGACCAGGTCGTGCTGCAGGACATCAACCCGCCCGATCCGGTCAAGCCGTCCTTCAACGCGGTCAACGAGGCGCAGCAGGAGAAGGAGAAGCTGATCAACCAGGCCCAGTCCGAGTACAACCGCGAGATCCCGCGCGCCAGCGGCCAGGCCGAGCAGACCATCCAGGAGGCCGAGGGCTACGCGCTGAACCGCGTGAACCGCGCCGAGGGCGACGCGGCCGCCTTCAACGCCCTCTACGACGAGTACCGCAAGGCGCCCGAGGTGACGCGGCGCCGGCTCTACCTGGAGACGATGGGGCAGGTGCTGCCGCAGGTGCGCAGCAAGACCATCATCGACGACGAGCTGCGCGGGGTGCTGCCGCTGCTGAACCTGGATGCCGGGGCCGCCGGCCGGGGAGGCAAGTGACATGAAGACGCTGGGCCTGATCGCCGCCGCCATCGTCGTGCTCTTCGTGCTGCTCTCGGTGTATGTCGTGCAGGAGCCGGAGCAGGTCGTCATCACGCAGTTCGGCAAGCCCGTCGGCCGCCCCATCACCACGCCGGGCCTGAAGTTCAAGACGCCGCTGATCCAGAAGGTGCACCGCTTCGAGAAGCGGTTCCTGGAGTGGGACGGCGACCCCAACCAGCTGCCGACGCGCGACAAGCGGTTCATCTGGGTGAACACCTACGCGCGGTGGCGCATCACCGATCCGCTGCTGTTCTTCCAGCGCCTGCACAACGAGCGCGGCGCGCACACGCGGCTCGACGACATCCTGGACGGCGAGACCCGCAACGCCATCGCCAAGTACGACCTGGTGCAACTGGTGCGAACGTCCAACCGAGCCGCCGAGCGCACCGAGGGCCAGGTCAGCGACGAGTCGGAACTGACCCTGATCGACAAGGGGCGCACGGACATCCGCCTGGAGGTGCTGGCCAACGCCCGGGCGCGCACGGTGGACCTGGGCCTGGAGATCCTGGACATCGAGTTCAAGCGCATCAACTACGTGGAGGAGGTGCAGCGGAAGGTCTACGAGCGGATGATCGCCGAGCGCGAACGCGTGGCCGAGCGCTTCCGCAGCGAGGGCCAGGGCGAGGCGGCGCGCATCCGCGGCGAGAAGGACCGCGAGCTGCTGCGCATCGGCTCGGAAGCCTACAAGCGGGCGCAGGAGATCAAGGGCGCCGCTGACGCGCGCGCCACGGCCGTCTACGCCGGGGCCTACAACCGCTCGGCCGACACGCGCTCGTTCTACGAGTTCCTCAAGACCATGCAGGCCTACGCGACGACGATGGACAGCACCAGCTCGCTCGTGCTGTCGACCGACTCGGACTTCTACCGCTTCCTGAAGTCCGGGAACGCGAAGTGAGCGGCGCGGGCGGTCCGTGTCCCCGACACCGGCCCGTCCGGCGCCTGGCCCCGGTGCTGGCGGCGCTGGCCCTGCTGGCGCCGCCGGCCCGGGGCGCCCCGCTGTTCCTGTGGGAGGCTGCCGGCCCGCAGGCGAAGGTGACGATGGCCGGCTCGATCCACGTGGGCCGCGCGGATTTCTTCCCTCTGCCGGCGCCCTATGCCGAAGCCTTCGCGGCGGCGCCGGTCCTGGCCGTCGAGCTGGACGCGACCGCGCCGGCCAATCAGGCCCGCGTCCTGCAGTTGATGACCGGCCGCGGCCGGCTGCCCGACCCGCTGACGCTGCGCGACCGCCTGACGCCGGAGAACTGGGAACGGCTGCGGCAGGCGGCCGCCGAACACGGCCTGCCCGCGGCGGCTTACGAGCGGCTCCAGCCGGGACTCGCGGCCATGCTGCTCGTCATGCAGGCGTACGCGCGGCAGGGCCTGGATCCCGAGCTGGGCATCGACAAGCACTTCCTGGACGCCGCGCGCGCCGAGGGCCGGTCCGTGCGCGAGCTGGAGACCGTCGACGCGCAGCTGGAATTGTTCCTCGGTCTCGATGACGAGCTGGACGACGTCCTCCTGGCGCACCTGCTGGCGGATCTGGGGCGCCTGGGCGAGCTGACCGAGGCGATGATCGGCGCCTGGCGCGCCGGCGACGCCGCGGCGCTGGACGCGCTGCTGCAGGAACAGGCCGGCGCCGACCCGCGCCTGGCGGCCTGGTACGGGCGCCTGCTGGACGACCGCAACGCCGCGATGGCCGACAGCGTGGACGCCTGGCTGCGCGGCGACCGCGACGTGTTCATGGTCGTGGGCGCCGGCCACTTCAGCGGCGAGGGCGGGATCGTGCGGCGGCTGGAACGGCGGGGCTGGACCGTGACGCAGCGGGAGCAGTGACCGGCGCGCCGCCTTACGGCTGGATCCCCGTCTGGCGGAGCCACTCGTAGGCGGCCTGGAAGATGTCCGTGCTGGTCCGCAGCCCCAGCTTCTTCTTGATGTGCGAGCGGTGCACTTCCACGGTGCGCGGGCTGATCTGCATGATCTCGGCGATCTGCGCGATCTCCTTGCCCTGGCCGGTCAGCTGGAAGAGCTCCAGCTCGCGGTTGCTGAGCACCTCGACGGGCGAGGCCACGCCGGCCGCGCGGCCCGTGCCGAGCTGCTCGACCGCCGACTGCGTCATCTTCTCGCTCAGGTAGATGCCGCCCTCCAGCACGCAGCGGATCGCGTCGCGGATGCGCTCGGTGCCGGCCTGCTTCATGATGTAGCCCTTGGCGCCGGCCTTCAGGCACCTGACGGCGTAGGTGTACTCGTCGTGCATCGAAACGGCCAGGGTCAGCACGTCCGGGTGGCGGGCCTGCAGTTCCTTGAGCAGCGTCAGGCCGCTGCTGTTCTTGAGCGTGATGTCGACCAGGACCAGGTCGGGATCAAGACTCCGCACCAGCTCGAGGGCCTGCTCCTGGCTCTCGGCCTCGCCGCAGACCTCCAGGTCCGCCTCCAGCTGCAGGATGGCGCGGATGCCCGAACGCACCAGCGGGTGGTCGTCGACGATCAGCAGGCGATAGGTGCGGTTCTGCTCTGCGGCTTGAGCCACGTTCGCTCCCCCGACGACGCTTGCGGGGCGGCGCAAGCGGGTTGATGTCCGGACCCCCCGCATCATCCTAGCAGGAACCGCGGGCGTTGCAAAGCGGGCAACCCGCCGGGCCCCCGTCTCAGTCGAAGCGCGCCCGCGCCAGGGCCGACGTCAGGGCGTGCTCGAGCGGCGGCAGCCAGCGCTCGGGATCGGCGTCGTAACCTTCTTTCAAAAAAGACGTTACGAATTCGGCGTGCGGCCGCCGGCGCCGGTACTCGGGCTCGCGCGGGGGGTGCTGCAGGTAGCGGTCCATCAGTTCCAGGCGCGGGGCCACCAGCAGCGTCGTCGCATAATGCGCCAGGCCCCGCTCGCGGCGCAGGCACGAGCCGCCCAGCTTGCGGTCGCCCAGAGCCAGGTCCGACACCCCGCGCTGCTCCACGCCCGGCACGCCGCAGGCCCCGAGGGCGGCGACCACCAGGTCGGAGGCCAGCCGGAACGCCGCCGTCACCGCGCCCAGCCCGGGCAGGGGCAGGACCAGCGCGACGACCAGGTTGCCCTCGTCCAGCACCACGGCGCCGCCGCCGCCGGGGCGGCGGTAGACCGGGATGCCGTCGGCGTCGATGGCCGCGCGGCGGAGCTCGCGCTCCTCGCTGCCGCCGCGCCCCAGCACCACGCAGGTCTCTTGCGGCCGGTAGACGCGGCAGAGCGCGCGCCCCGTGGCGCGCGCCCGTGCGACCAGTTCGTCCTCGCGGGTGTAGGGCAGGATCAGGCCCGCGCCCGAGTCCACGTCAGCGCACCTTGCGCGGCGGGTTGATGTGCACCGCCTCGCCGGCCGCCACCTCGGCCGCTTCCATGACGGCCTCCGACAGCGTCGGGTGGGGGTGGATCGTCACCATGAGATCCTCCAGCGTGGCGCCCATCTCCACGGCGAGCGTGCCCTCGGCAATCAGTTCGCTGGCCATGGGACCGACCATGCCAACGCCCAGGATCAGGCCCGTGTCCGGCTCGGCGATGACCTTGACCAGGCCGTCGGTGCGGCCCAGGGTGCGCGCGCGCCCCAGCGCCGAGAGCGGGAAGCGCCCGATGTTGACCTTGATGCCCTGCTCCTCGGCCTCGCGCTCGGTCAGGCCGGTCCAGGCGATCTCCGGGTCGGTGAACACCACGGCCGGGATGGCGCGGTTGTCGAAGGCCGCCGTGCCGTGGGCGATGACCTCGGCGGCGACCTTGCCCTCGCGGCTGGCCTTGTGCGCCAGCATGGGGCCGGTGGCGACGTCGCCGATGGCGAAGATGTTCGGCTCGTCGGTGCGGCAGTCCGAGCCCGTCAGGATGAAGCCCTTGTCGTCGACCCTGACCTTCGTGTTCTCCAGGCCGATGTCGTCGGAGTTGGGGCGCCGCCCGATGGCCACCAGCACCTGCTCGTAGTGCTTGAGCAGGGTCGCGCCGCCGTGCTCGATGCGGACGTCGTAGCCGCCGCCCGCCTGGCCGCCGCCCTCCTTGCCGTCAGTCCGGGTCTCGTTGATCGAGAGCACCTTCGAGTCGACCATGATTTCCTCAAGCCGCTCGCTCACTTGACCCACCATGACGTCGACCAGGTCGAAGTCCGCGCCCATGAGCAGGCGCGGGAAGAACTCGACGACCGACACCTTCGAGCCAAGGCCCTGGTAGACCAGCCCCATCTCCAGGCCGATGTAGCCGCCGCCGACCACGAGCAGGGTCTCCGGCACGTACGGCAGCTTGAGCGCGTCCGCGCTGGACCACACCGACTGCACGATGCCCGGCGGGAGCCGATTGAGGCTGGAGCCGGTGGCGATGATCGCCTGCTTGAAGTCGACGCCGCTGACCTCGCCGCCCTCCAGGGTCAGCGACGTGGGGGAGGCGAACCGCGCGTGACCGCGCAGCATCGTCACGCCCCGGCGTTTGAGCAGCCCGCGGATCCCGTCGCTGAGTCCCTGCACGACGCCGTCGGTCCAGGCGCGCAGCTTGGCCGGGTCGATGCGGACGTTGTCGAAGGCCAGACCGAACTCGGCCGCCCTGCGCGCAGTCTCCTTGATCTCGACCGTGTGGATCAGCGCCTTGGAGGGGATGCAGCCTTCCAGCAGGCAGGTGCCGCCGGGGCGCTCGCGGCTCTCGACCAGCAGCACGTTCTTGCCCAGGTCGGCCAGGCGCAGCGCCGCCACGTAGCCGCCGGGGCCGCTGCCGATGACGACGACCTCGGTCTCCTCGCGCAGGCTTCCCATGACCATCAGCGATCTCCTTGCGTCGCGACCGGCGGGCGCCGGCTCAAGTCTCCAGCAGCAGCAGGTTCGGGTCCGAGAGCTGGCGCGCCAGCTCGCCCACGAAGCGGGCGGCGTCGGCGCCGTCGGCCACGCGATGGTCGAAGGCCAGCGTCAGCGGCAGGATCTTGCGGATGACGATCTGCCCGTCGCGCACCACGGGCTTCTCCTGCACGCGGCCCATGCCCAGGATGGCCACCTCGGGGTAGTTGATCGTCGCCAGCAGCGCGGTGCCGCCGAGCGGCCCCACGTTGGTGATGGTGAAGGTGCCGCCGCGCATCTCCTCCGGCGGCAGCGTGCCGGCCCGCGCGCGCGCGGCCTTGTCGGCGATCTGCTCGCTGATGTCGACGATGCTGCGCGTGTCCGTTCCGTGAATCACCGGCACCACCAGCCCGCGGCCGGTGTCCGCCGCGAAGCCGATGTTGTAGTACTTCTTGTAGATGATCTCCTCGCGGAACGGGTCCAGGCTGGCGTTGAACGCCGGCGCGGCCCGCAGGCCCGCGGTCACGGCCTTGATGACGAAGGCCATCAGGGTCAGCCGGCCGCCGGCCGCGCCCTGCCGGCGGTCGCGCTCGCGCAGACGGAACGCCTCCAGCTCGGTGACGTCGGCGTCGTCCATGTGCGCCACGTGCGGCACCAGTGTCATGCTGGTGACCATCTTGCGCGCCACCTTGCGGCGGATCGAGCGCAGCGCCTCGACCTGCACCGGGCCTTCGTGCCGGAAGTCGGGCAGCGGCTCCAGCTCCAGGAACGGGATGGTGGCCGCCGCGTGCGCGGCGAACTCGGCAAAGGCCGTGTCGTCGCGCACCGTCCGCGCGGTGACGTGCTCGGGCGGGGGCGGGGCGTGCTTCACCGCGGGTGCCGGGGCGGGCGTCGCCGGGCCGCCGGCGGCGAAGCGGTGCACATCCTCGGGCGTGACGCGACCGGCCGGACCGGTGGGCGGCACCAGGTTGATG